>CAYPJR010000009.1:0-24831 GCA_964411115.1 uncultured Candidatus Bathyarchaeia archaeon
AAATCCAATTGAAAAATTCGCTTATTTGACATATCAATTTTATGATTGGGTTGGGAAAGAAGCCGAAGAACGCTCAATCTTTCCCCGCTATGCAATCCCTTTTGACAGCCAATCAACATATAAGCGAACGGTTCCAAGTTCTAAATTCCAACAATATTTTCTCGGAATCATTCATATATATGCATGAAAAAACAATTATCTTCAGCCTGAAAAACCTGGAGACCATGATAAATATTGTTTATAAGTTTTAGCATATATAGCCTAAATTGAAGACAAGCTTTTTACCCGTGGAAGCTAATCCATGGAATAGTGGTTATTCACCAATGGATAGAAGATTTGTTTGCCGTAAATGCGGAGAGATTTACACCCTAAATGAATATTTGAAAGATCGATTTTGTAGGAAATGTGGGGCTCTACTCATGGAGAAATATGAGTCGCCGGCGGCGAGACCTGAGGATGAAGCGAGAAAGGGTTTCCAGCTCTTAATCAAGGAGTTTTTCCCATATCCGAAGTTCCGTCCCTTCCAGATTGAAGCAATAAGATTTGCATATGAGATTATGATGAATGGGAGGATAGGTTTGCTTTCTTCCCCCTGCGGCACCGGCAAATCAATTTCTGTTTTAGCAGCATTCTTCGCCGCTAGGAAATCAAACCCTTCGCTTGGGAAGCTTTTAGTTTTGACGAGGACGAAAAATCAGCTTGAAATTTACGCGCGGGAACTTAAGAACATTAGAAATTATTCCGGCATAAGCTTCGCAGCCTCAATATTTAAGAGTAAAAGGGAGATGTGCCCATACACTTTTGAAGATCCAAATATTAAAGATATAAGCTACGGAGATTTTCTCCATTACTGTAAGGGTTTAAAAAGCGGACTCTTCGGAGGATCATGCGCATACTATGATAGAACATACGATGGGTGGAAACCAAGCTGGCGTGCCCGCTTAATCATCAATAAGATTAAGAGCGCCGGACCCCTTCTACCCGATGAAGTTTACGAAATATGCCGCGGTGAAAAACTATGCCCATATGAAGTTACGAGGATCCTTACAAGATACGCTGACATAGTGATAGGCAATTACAACTATATCCTCGTAGACGTCATCAGAGGCTCCGTTCTAGGCAGAGCTGGCATAAAGATGAGGGAAGTAAACTGCATTTTTGATGAGGCGCATAGCCTACCATACTATGCATCTGGGATTCTTTCAGATGAACTATCATCAAGATCAGTTGCAAGGGCTCGAAGGGAAGTTGAAAACTTCGAGATTGATGATTCTGGATTTCTTGACGCCCTACACAGCGCAATGATTGATTTAGGAAAAGACGTTTATAAGAAATATGGATCTGACGTTGAACATCTTATTAAAGTTGAGGATCTCGTTAACGCCTTATCTAAAAGACTCAGCGTGGACTCCGACGCTCTAATTAACATCATTCATGAACTTGCAGATAAAGGCGAGATTGTTAGGCGGAGGAGAAATGAGATTGGAAAGAGCCCAGTGTCATATCTTTCCCGCTGCGCAGAATTCCTCCTAGACTGGATAAGCCTGACGGATTCAAGATATGCTAGATACGTGAAGGTTGAAGTTGATAGGGAAGGAAAAAAGCATGTAAGGCTTGGAATCAGATGCCTCGACCCATCGTTAACCTCAAGTGTAATAAACGATTTACGTTCAACCATATTAATGTCCGGTACCCTTTGGGATCAAGACTATTACATAGATATTTTGGGGCTTGAGAGAAGCCGATGTCAAAGCTTAGAGCTGCCCAATCCATTTCCACCTGAAAATAGGCTTATCCTTGTCGACAGATCTGTCACAACGAAATTTGAGAAGCGCGGTGAAATCCAATGGAAAAGAATAGCTGCCCACCTCGAGCAGCTAATTCAGAAGATTAATGGAAGAATCGCGGTTTACTTCCCGTCCTATGAAGTTATGCGGGAAATCTCTAAAGCGGTAAATCTGAATTCGCCCCTACTGGTTGAGGAAAGAGACACGAAGATTCTGGATGCACTCAGTTTTCTAAAGGATAATGTCCACTGCGTGGTTTTCGGCGTTGCGAGGGGAAAAATAAGCGAGGGGGTCGATTTAACCGAGGAGGGAAGAAGCATGCTTTCAGCAGTCATAATGGTTGGATTGCCATTTCCAAAAAAGACTGAGCTTCAAATGGCTCTCCAAGAGTATTTCCAGAAGAAATTTGGGGAAAAAGCTATGGAGTATGCGAATGACATTCCATGCCTGAATGCGCTCGCTCAATCTGCTGGAAGACTAATACGAAGCCCAGAAGACAGAGGGGTAATCGTTATTATGGATGGACGTGCAGCTGGAAGATTCAAGCGTAAACTTCCGGAAGATTGGAGGAACAATATGGAGGCCCACTTCAGAATAGATAAGATCCTTAGCAGAATAGAGAAGTTCTTTGGGTTATAATGGCTCTCCCAGTTCTCCTATCTGAGCGGTTTAAATATGACAAAGGATGGAAACTAAAAAAATATGTGGGGAACATGCTCTCTGCATTTACATTCTTGATTTTGTGAAGTTTAATTCGCTGATTAGGGCGTATGGTGTAAGCGTTGGAATCTCCACTTCCCACCATTTGATCCACATTCTTGAAATGCTTAAGTCTATTATGTTCTGAAGTATTCTAAGCATGTTATCGCTTATGCGCAGCTCTCTAATGGAAGCCGCTATTTCACCGCGTTTAATCTGGAACATGCCATCCCTCGGTATTGTTGAGAAATCTCCGGTTCTATAGTTCTGATACCTAAGGTACCAATCGTTTGTCACATATATACCCTCATCGATTTCAGCAATCAACTTATCAACTGATTTGCTTCCCGGTTCAACTATGAGGTTCCATGGATGCGGCACAATTATCCCTGCGTTGCCAGTGGTTTCAACACCAAATTTTTTAGCTGTTAAACTATTATGAAGGTAGGTTTTTAAGACTCCCTGCTCAATTATTGATTTTCTCCTCGTCGGCACACCCTCATCATCAAACGCCCTAGCGCCAAGCGTCCCAGCGAGTGTTGGATCATCGATAAGCGTAAACTTTTTAGAAGCAACCTCTAAGCCAATTTTGTCGATTAAAAATGACTGCCCAGCGTCAACGAGGAAGGCTGATGAAAGGGAGCCAACCTGATTGACGAAGTCAGCGAAAACCATTGGACCTAAAAGCGCCATGTATCTCCCAGGTTCTCCGGGTTTCGGGTTGGCGGCTGCTCTAGCTATTTCACCGGCTCTCATACCGGTTTCCTTCGGGTTTAAGTCTTCCGGTTTACTTGCGATTGAAACAGCGTGTCCTGTGGCGAATTCGGACACAAAGGCTCTCACCGAAATCTCCAAACCGGATTTCTCCTGCGAAGCATGAACATCGCCTGAAGTTGCAAGGTGCATCCTAGACCTATAGGCATTTAACGTTCCAGCGGCTCTTTCAGCACCCTTTTCTAAGGCGCCTTTTATTGCGGATTCCACATAAGCAGTTAATATATCTGGATCCAGCGGAACCTTTGGGGCTTTAAGCAAGTTTGGATCATAGATGAATGGGCCTTGCGGCAGCGGCGCATAAACATCCGCCGGCGGCGTTGCCTTAGCGATCCTTACAACGTTTTTTACAGCCTTCTCTACGCTTCTTCGGGATATCGTGCTTATCGAAGTTACAGCCCTATGTTTCTCAACCATGACGAATATGTCCAGCATTATGTCAAGAAAAAGTTTTGAAGCGGTGATCTCATTATTTGAGAAGCGTATCATAACCTTACGGGATTCGGTCAGCGCAGCTGAAACATCGGTTGCGCCTTCCCTCTTACCTAAATCGACAACATATGATGGGATTTCTTCGAGCTTAATTTTATGCGCTGCCAATTTTAACCCCCCTTAAACGTATATGCGGCCCACCAGTCCAGACGGGTATGCCCTGCATCGGGTCGCCTTTACCGCAATATGCCGCCTGAAACTCCAGGTCTTTGCCTGCTGCGTCGACAGCGGACCATAATCCTACAGTTGTTATTTCCAGCACAGGGTTTCTTACCAGGCTTTTCAGTTCGCCATTCTCTATTTTGTAGGCTTCCAATCCCACATAGCGCTGATTGAACCTTCTATCGTCAATGTTCCATTCCATGAAGTTCTTGATGTATATGCCTTCTTTAACATCCTCGAAAAGTTCCTCTTTCGAGTAGTCTCCCGGCATAAAGAACGTGTTTGCCATGCGGACTATCGGCTCACGATTATAAGCAACCGATCTGGAAGCCCCATTACTTTCAACGCCGAACACGCTTGCTGTTTCCCGATTATGTAGAAACTCGTTCACTACGCCTTCCTTTATTAGGATGCGCCTCCTAGCCTTAACGCCCTCCTCATCATATAGGTAGAAGCCGAATGAGCCCTTTAATGTTGGGTCATCAGCAACATTCACTTTGGGGGAGCCGACTCTAAGCCCGATTGAGTCTAACTTGAGAAATGTTTCACCCGCCTGAGCTGCTTCCCTACCAAGTATTCTGTCAGCTTCGCTCGGATGACCGCATGATTCATGGCTAACTATGCCGACAACCTCAGGTCCCAAAACAACATCCATCTCGCCCTCAGGAGGCTTAACAGCCTCTAAAAGGATATTTGAGAGAGCATATGTTTCCTCATAAAATAGTTTTGGCAGATTCCATCTTTCAGCAATTTCCCACCCTCCAGTTTCACCCAGATTGAAGTATCTTTGAACCGGACCCTTCTGTGGGTGAAAAACCGTGAGGAAAGCGAATAAAGCCACTCTCGGAATTAAGCTGCGAATGTTAGCCCCATCGCTTGTCATTATGAACTTCTCGGTTATCCAAGTATCTAGGCTTACCATGCGGGCTGGAACCTTAACATCGCGCGATGAAGCCGCCGCAATTGCCTGTTCATCCGCCTCCCTAAGAAGGCTGACTCTTGAATCAAGATCTACATTTAGAAAATTCACCCTCGGCTTAACCTCAACCCTATCGCTTCCTAAATCGCCTTTCCCCATCGCTATTTTCCTCCTCATTACTTTTGAAGCTGATTTAGCCATCTTGAAGGCTTTCCTCAGCGCTTCCTCAACATTTCTCCTCCTCAAAACGTTTGTAGAGGCAAACCCTAAGGATCCGTCGACAAGAACCCTTACGCCAAGCCCCCTCTGCTCCTCAAAAGCCGATGCCTCAAGAATGCCATTTTTCATGATTATGGATTCGCGAAAATCCATCTGTAACCTTGCTTCAGCATACTCCGCGCCCATGTCCCCGGCGCTGTTAATAGCGAATTCAACGAGGCTCTCCAATAGATATCATCCTCCGCTAAATAAATGACGTAAACCGCTATTTTTTAATTTCGAGAATCAACCTTTTAAGATGAAACGATCTATAATCTCATGTGGGATATGCATGTCCACCAAAGGGTTCGCAGAGTTTAAGAAGGAATCTGTTCTTTTAGAAATATGTCAAATTTTAAAGAAGACGAACGCCATAGAATTTGGCGCCTTTAAGCTTCCAAGCGGCAAAATCACGCCATATTATATCGATTTAAGGGTTATATCTAGCTTTCCTGATGCTTTTGCGAAAATTTCTGAAATAATTGTTGAGTTCATAAAAAACGAGATTGGTTTAGAAAATTTTGATAGAATAGCGGGCATACCTACAGCCGGCTTACCATTAAGCGCTGTGGTTGCATATAACCTTAAAAAACCCTTTTTGTATGTGCGCCAAAAGCGGAAGCTTAAAGGTAGAGAACGAAGAGTGGAAGGCGTCCTAATGCCGGGCAACAAAGTTCTATTGGTAGACGATCTGGTTACAACAGGGTTAAGCCTTAAAAAGTCAGCTCTGGCTGTTAGAGCAGAGGGGGGAATAGTATCAGACGCATTTGTCCTGCTAGACAGAGAGGAAGGTGGAAAAGATAAACTTGCAGATATAAACGTTAATCTCCACGCAGTTTTAGGCATCAGGGATGTTGCCCAAAAACTCTATGAATTAAACGTTATAGGCGATGATGAATTAAAAATAATTTTAAGTCAGATTAGAGCCTCTAAGAAATAGATGAGGAATCGCGCGCTGGAAGTAAAAAGTTAACAAATGTTAAACACTTTAATTAGATCCCCCTTTATTTCCTCAGGTTTATCAAAATCGAACTCTAAAAATGGCGGGCTTAAATTCTCCTTCAACAATTCCCTCCTTAAGAAGCCCATGAAGATTCCCTCCTCCTCAGCATGCTTCCCGCAGCCCACTCTGCGTATTGCGCTGTTAACCGCGCATGAGGGGGACCGCTTGACGCCGATAACAGCCAAAATTTCTATACGCGGCTTCTCGCTCATTGTTATTAAAGTTTTAATCTGCTCCGCCACCAGCTTAGCCATCTTGCCGCAGTGTTCTATAAAACCGGGCAACATTTCATACTCATCTTTCGTTCTTGGGGGACGCGGATTTCCACATAGAGTGAACTCCGGGCAAGGCATCTGTATAACGCCGACATTAAGCATGGAGGCGAGCTCAATTAGCTGCGAGGCTAAACCCCTATTTCTCTCAATGGGCTTGTTATTTTGCCACCACCTTGTGCTCTTATTCAGCAGGCAGTGTGAGAGAACGAGAACCTTAGAGGTGATCTCTGAATCCTTAATCATCTTTAGGTTGCTCCCATTTGGCTTGCTACGGGGGGAGGACGCTTCTGAATATATAAATATCTTTTAGCCCTTCCCTCCCTAGTTAAAATTCCATCTCTGACAAGATCGAGTAGGACATGCGCAACTGCTGTTCGATCATAATGATAGCCTAAACGAGTCATCTCCCTATGAACATCATCTAACGAGCGCGGCTCAGCGAACCAGCCCTCACCCCAAAGGCGCTCAATTATCCCTCTGCAAGTCTCGGATCTTACCGGTTGAGCTGCGGCTGCGCTTGGCGCGGGCGCTTGTCTTGCCACGTAGCTCGAAACGCTTGACAAAACTTTATCTACGACATCTTTAACCTGATCTTCTCTGCAGCTTATCTCGAATTCCAAGTTTCCAACCCTCATTTTTATTTGGACGGGGGGTTTCTCCTCGCTTCTCTCGGACATTTATCTTTCACTTATTGTTGTTTATTGAATTGCACATTTTGTTCATGCGCAACATTTATATACGACATCCCTAAACTATAAGTTGGTGAATGTTGTTGATTGAACAATTACATTATGCAACAACACCAAAATATAATTTTCCCCAAATTTTCGAATCATCCAGCTTTCCAAGAAGGCTCATCAACTTAAGTTTGACCTCTATGAGCGAGATAAGAAACAAGTGTTTTCAACCATGGATCAATTTAACCGATCTGCCATCTGAAAGAATTGAAATTCAAGGAGAGGTCGAAGACGTTATAGAAATTTATGGTAAAGAAGCATTTTCAATGATCTCACCCATAGAGCCCATGATCAGTGAGACCCCTATAGTAGCCATCGATGTTTCAAGCATCAGGATAGGCGAAACTGAGGAGGGGGCCATATGCGCTGTAAGGGGCGCTGTCGTATGGGGTGAGAAGAGGGTCTACAGATATTTGCGCATAGGACCATTTCCATTTCATATAACGGAAGACAATAAGAGGGAGATTCAAGGATTACTTGAGCATTATCAACCCCTCGGCTCAATCTCGAAGCTCTCCTTCCTTATTGAGTTGCAAAGCCGCCTATGCAGCGCATTGGAGAGATGGATTCAAATGATGATTTCAGCGTCTGCATGCAATAGCATAATTCTTTGGGATGGTTCATTAGCTTCTAGAGCCCCTAATAATTCCAAGGATGCCCTACCTAGCATATTGAAGACTGCAAGGGATAACTCGAACGTTGTCCTATCGTTCTCTAAGGCTTCAACCATCAGGTTTCTCGGAAGGAAGATTACAGATTTGATTGCCAAGCAGAGCATGCCGTGCCTTCTTGAGATTGATGAGCAGATGCTTTCAGCATCCTCTAGGAGCATGCGTCTCTACGGGAAAATCTACGTTGCCAAACTGAATGACAAGGGGTACCCGTTCAGGGTTGACATAGATAAGGCGCTGCCTAGAGATCTGCGGATAGAAGCCGTTAGAAAGCTCCTTGGAAATGAACTTATGTTTCAGGGTTATCCGGAAGCATTACGCTTGGCTCATATATTCTCAACTTTCACTGCCAGTGACGTTATAGGCATACAGCGCTTCATAGCCAAAAAATATGGGTTGAATGTTGTTACGTTGCCGAGCATTAGGAAAGCCCTTTTTGGACCGTTTGGAACAGGCGGCGCTGGAGATTAGTGGGCATGCGCCTTTATAAGAAAACTGGAAATACGATGCAGATCATTAGTTTTCCAGATGAGGATGTCGAGAAGGGCGGCTACCTTATAATTGAAGATAAGAAGGCTGGTAAATCAATGATTGTTCAAGTTATAGATATACAATTTGCTAACATTCCCGGAATAATGGAAGAACTGCTTCGGGAGCCTCTGATAGATGACCCGATTAAAGGCGAAGATGTCGACCCATTTGATATAACATCGCATATACTCTACGTTCAGGATGCACGTCTGCTCATATGTAAGATTCATGGGACAATGAAAGATGGGAAGATAAGCCCTGACAGCTCATGGCTGCCTTCCAGAACTCACTCCGTTATAAGGAAGCTGCCAATAAAAAGATTGATGGAAGCATCTGGTATGAGAAGCGTTCTCCCAATAAACTTGGGTGAAACGATTGAGGAAACACCCATCGTTATAGATGCATGCAACCTTGATGGAAAACTTAACATAATAACTGGAAGGAAGGGAACAGGTAAATCTCACCTATCTAAAATCCTTGTTCTAGGGCTTATTACGCATGGTGCAACAGTTGTAATTTTAGATCTTAACGGCGAATATAAAAACCTGGGATTAGACGTAAACGGTGAAAGAAACGAGTTCTCCGATAAAATTCATGTTCTGGTTCCGGGAGCAAACTTTAAAATAACTCTCTCACAAGCAAGCCTCCCTGTAATGATGAGGATTCTCACTTATGCTCTTGATCTTCCGGGAACATCAGCTCGAGAGTTTAGGCATATATGGCGTTTCCTAGAAGAGAGGAACATACTTTCATTTCATGAGCTCAGCGAGGCAATCAGAAGATGGCAGTGTAACCAGCAGGTTAAGGACGCTTTATTTTCACGTTACTATACGCTTTTACATTCGAATTTTTTCACGGATAACCCCTCCGAAGCTGTGGATTTTGAGGTTCTCCTACGGGAAACCGAGAATAGCGGCGGAGGAGCAATAATACTGGACTTGAGCAATTTGTCATCGATAGATCGGCAAATAGTCGTTGAGTACGTTTTGGCTAAACTTCAGGATTTACTGTCCCAATGGAGAATCAGAGCTGTGTTTCTCTTCGCTGAAGAAGCGCACTTATATCTTAGAGAAACCTACTGGGATGATGTTGTCACAAGAATGAGGCATTTCGGGGTTTTCACAACATTCATAACTAATCAACCGAACACTATTCGAGAAAACATTTATCGACAAGCAGACAACATATTTCTATTCAATTTTGTAAATGAGCATGATTTAGAAATAATTTCAAGGGCAGCGAAAGTCGATGCGGAGACAACGGTGTCTATAGTGCGCGATTTACCGCCCCATTACTGTCTAATATTGGGAGAAGTCGTGAAGGACTTTCCGATAATTGCGAAGATAAGACAGCTGAACGTGAAGACAATGGGTGAAACAAGATTCTTCTTCATAAGCAATCATGCGGCTGAAATCGCGGGGAAACAGGAGGAACAGGCGAAAATGAATTAATTTTTAAACTTTGAATTCAGCATCTTTATAACTGGATTATTAAGTTTCAGCAATTCTTATATTTCCGAGGATAAGATGTATTTAGTGGTGTGATAGGATGAGAGGTGGACGTCAAATCAAAGGCTAATTTTCAGCGCCCGCCTCCTGTGAGATTCCAATATGCCGGAATCTATAGGTTTATATTCAATTCTACATATTTCAGAGGGGTAGTGATGTGAATGTTTAAGGAAGTTCCTCCGACGGTTGACTTCCCAAAACTTGAGCATAAAATACTGAAGTTTTGGGCTGAAACCAACGCGTTCAAGAAGCGTGTAGCCCTAAATATGGGTAAGAAACCATGGTCCTTCATGGATGGACCTATAACCGCCAATAATCCAATGGGGGTTCACCATGCCTGGGGGCGCACATATAAGGATTTATTCCAAAGGTTTAAGGCGATGCAGGGGCATGAGCTGCGATATCAAAACGGCTTTGACTGTCAAGGATTATGGATTGAGGTTGAGGTTGAGAGGGAACTTGGCTTTAAATCTAAAAGAGATATTGAAGCCTACGGTATAGCTGAATTCGTTAAGAAGTGTAAGCAGAGGGCGCTGCGTTACGCAGCCATACAGACTGAGCAGTCTATACGCTTAGGCTACTGGATGGATTGGAATGATCCGGATCTACTGCGCTATTTAGCAGACTGCTTAGAAAATCCAAGTCAAATTGTGACCATTAAGGGCGCTAATGGCTTAATCACCGATACAGTTGAGAAAATTGTTGGGCGGCTCGGCTCTCCGGAGATAGGGGGTTCATACTTCACCTTCTCAGATGAGAATAATTATATGATTTGGCGAATGCTTAAGAAATGCTACGAGAAGGGCTGGATATATAAAGGCAGAGATGTGATGCCATGGTGCCCAAGATGCTCAACAGCCCTCTCGGAGCATGAGATCGTAACGGAAGGCTATAGGGAGCTAACCCATCCGGGCTTAACCCTCAAGTTTCCGCTTAAAGGTAGGGAAAAAGAATCCTTATTGGTTTGGACAACAACGCCGTGGACCCTAACGTCTAATGTTGCAGCCGCTGTTCATCCGGACATAACGTATGTGAAAATCAAATATAACGATGAATATTTATATCTCGGCAAACCAGCCCTGGAGAGAACCTTGCCAAAGGGGAGCTACGAAATCCTTGAGGAGATTAAGGGCTGCGATATGGAAGGCTGGGCCTATGATGGACCATTCGATGAGCTGCCGGCTGAAAAGGATTCCGGAGCTGTAAATGCGCATCGGATAATATTATGGGATGAAGTGAGCGAGGAGGAGGGCACATGCATAGTTCATATTGCGCCGGGCTGCGGCAAGGAGGACCTTGAGCTTGGAAAAATCTACAATTTACCGATCGTTGCGCCGCTTAATGAGTTCGGCGTGTTCATCGAGGGTTTCGGAAAATTCACCGGAATGCATGTTTATGATTCAGCGGAGCCGGTTATTGAGGATTTGAAGAGGAAAGGTTTGCTCTTTAAAGTTGAGGATTATGTTCACCGTTACCCAGTTTGTTGGCGCTGCGGCAGCGAACTCGTATTCCGCCTAGTGGACGAATGGTTCATATCGATGGGTGAAAAACTCGGTAAACCCCTTGAGGAAATCACTGAAGAGGAGAAATCTAGAAACTTAAGATATCAAATAATGGAGGTCGCCAAGAGGGTTCGATGGATACCGGAGTACGGATTACAGCAGGAGATGGATTGGCTCCAAAACATGGAGGATTGGATGATATCTAAGAAGCGCTACTGGGGCTTAGCGCTGCCAATATGGGAATGCCCGAAATGTGGAGGATTCGAGGTTATAGGCGGAGAGGAGGAGCTTAAGGCAAGGGCTGTTGAGGGATGGGAGATATTTGAAGGGCATACGCCGCATAGACCATGGGTTGACGCTGTTAAGATTAAATGCTCCAAATGCGGCACGCTTATGTCACGCATACCGGACGTAGGCAACCCATGGCTTGACGCCGGCATAGTCTCCTACTCAACGCTCCGCTACAGATATGACCGGGATTACTGGAGAAAATGGTTCCCGGCGGATTTGGTCTGCGAATCCCTTCCAGGGCAATTTAGAAATTGGTTCTACGCTATGCTTGCGATGAGCACAATCATGGAGGGTGAGGCGCCATTCAAAGTCTGCTTTGGGCACGGCCTCGTTTTAGGCGAGGATGGACGTGAAATGCATAAGTCATGGGGTAATGCCATATGGTTCGATGAGGCTGTTGAAACAATGGGTGCGGATGTTATGCGCTGGATGTACTGCACCAATAAGCCTGAGACAAACCTTCTATTTGGCTATAAGAGGGCAGATGAGATCAAGAGGCGTTTCCTAATTCCACTCTGGAACATATACAGCTTCTTCGTAACCTACGCTAATCTGGATGAGTGGACCCCGAGGAATGCTGTCCCCTACGAGGCGCTTTCGCTATTAGATAAGTGGCTACTCTCCAAACTTAACATGCTGATCAAAGACGTAACAAGGTATCTTGATGATTATAACCCATATGATGCGGCGATCTCGATAGAAAAGTTTGTCGATGAACTCTCAACATGGTATATTAGAAGATCTAGGCGCAGATTCTGGAAGAGTGAGAGAGATGACGATAAGAATGCCGCATACACTACGCTGTACACCTGCATAACAACCCTCATCAAGATCCTCGCGCCCTTCATACCCTTCCTGACGGAAGAGATCTATCAGAACATAGTTAGAAGCGTTGATCCGAACGCTCCGGAAAGTGTCCATCACAACGATTGGCCCGTTGCTGATGAGAGAATGATTGACAGAGATCTTATGACAGATATGGATCTGACGATTAAGGTTTGCAGCCTAGGTAGATCCGCACGCAGCAAATCTGGAATCAAATTGCGTCAGCCGCTTGCCGAAGCAAAGATTGTGGCTGATGAAGAGATCATTAGACGCATTGAGAAATTTAGGGGTCTAATCATTGAGGAGCTGAACGTGAAAAACATTTCCCTAACAACTGATAGAAATGAGCTAATAGAGCATGTTATAAAGCCCATTCCGGAAGCGCTTGGCAGAAAATACGGTAAGCTCTTTCCAAAGATCCAGGAGGCTATTAGTCAAATTAACCCTGAGGAAGCGATAGCCTCCCTAGAAAGCAAGGGACATTTGAATCTGATCATTGAAAATGAAAATATAATGATACTTCCAGAGGAAATCAAGATAGTAACCCAGCCCAGGAGCGGATACTCAATCTCTGAAGAGGAAGGAATAATCGTTGGCGTAAATATCGCCATACCTGAGAATCTAAAAATGGAGGGGCTTGCGCGTGACATAGTTAGGCGAATACAAAACCAGAGAAAAGAAGCTGGGTTTAACATAGCGGATCAGATTGAAACATACTATGAAGCCGGCCCCATCTTAACATCCGTCTTCGAAGACTTCGGTGAATATATAGCTGCCGAAACATTATCAGTCTTCATAAGAAGGGGCAGCCCGCCTGAAGACGCGCATTCAGCAACCTACAGCCTATCTGGTGAAACACTTAAAATCTGGCTTAGACGGGTTAAGCGATAAATAAATATATAAATAGCGTAGCATAAGTTTCTAAATCCACCTGTCTATGTGGCAGAGGGCTTCCTATTCAAAAGAGTTATTATTTAGTGTGTTAATTTCCTAATGCGTCGTGATCCATATGTTGATGAAGCCGGGATTCGATCTCTTGAAGGGTGAAACTATAGATGTTTCCGCTAAGCCTCATCCACTATCATTTCTTAAATATTACCTCACCGACATGTATCTGGTGCTTATAGCCGTCATCCTAAATCAAGCCTACGGTTACATAAAGTCGGATCAGAAAATCATGGAGATTTTAAATTTGCTTTTCAATTTTGTGCCAGGTGTAAAACCTGAGGATCTCCTATTATTCATAATGTTTTGGGCAATTTTAGTATTAAGCGGGCTTTTGATAGGTGTTTTTTGGGTTAGTAAGATGCCTCTGTTTTACATGGTTCTGTTGGGGCTTGCTGGGACACTACTTGAACTTTATTTTCTCACGCCTTACGAGATAAATTTCATACCTAAGCCTCTGATTAAAGTATGGCTTTTGGTTCCAGCGGCTTTAATTGGTTTATTCCTTATAGAGGCTTACCGAAAAGGGCATAGATATTTCGTAACAAACTATAGGATTGTAATGATTAAAAAGTTCATTGGGAAGGAAATGCGGGAAATAATGTATGATAAAATAACTGACATACATATAAATCAGGGGGTTCTGGGCAGAATCTTTAATTATGGCACGATCACGCCCATATCGGCCTCAAGCTTCGGGCTTGGGGAAGACGCTGCTTTAGCATCAGTGTCTGCTGCGGCGCAGGATCGGAAAAGATTTCTGGGAATAAGTTTCGGTGGAAAAAGGGGTGTGAACAGACCTAGAGCCGCAACTTACTTCTCACTTTACGGCATACCGAAACCGAGAGAAATACACGCAATAATAGCGAATAGGCAGCTCGAAACGAAGGAGGCGCCAATCCTAAAGAGAATCGAGGACATTTTAAAAGAAGAGAAGGAGGAGAAAAATGGTCAGAATTGACCGTTATAAATCCCGCCCGTATAATTTTTGCTTAATATTCCATGTTATATATGAACTTACGTAAACCGGCTGAATCATATTTGGACTCTTTCTCCCCTCTCGTTATACCTGATTTTTCCAAGATAATTTCCCATCTCCCTCATCTGCGCCTTACTGAAAACCGGTCCATCCCTGCAGACCCTGTATCTTCCTATCACGCAGCTCCCGCATATTCCTATGGCGCATCTCATATAGCGTTCTAGGCTGGCCTGCATATCGACTGAATATTGCTCAGCTATTTCGTAAACCTTGCGGATCATCCCCTCTGGGCCGCAGGCGTAGACAACGTCAAATTTTTCTTCGCTAAGAATTTCCTCAGCGAGGTTGGTTGCAAGCCCCTTGACGCCGTAGCTCCCATCCTCAGTTGTGAAGAAAACCTTAATGCTGTCACTATGCATTCTAGATAAATCCGTCAGCTCCTCTAGAAAAACTATTTTATTTACTGTTTCAGCCCCCTCAATCACAACAGCTTTAACATCCTCTTTAAGCATCCTGCCTATAAGCATTAACAGCGGCGCCATCCCCGTCCCACCGCCGACGATGAGGGCTCTCTTACCATAAACTTCAAATTGGTTTCCGAACGGCCCTCTAACACCTATTGGGTCGTTAACCCTCATGCTGTTAAGCGCTTTGGTTGCCTCACCGACCTCGGCAACGGTTACTGATGCTAAGCCATCTGGGTGAACCATTGATATGCTTAATGGTATCTCATCAACCCCTGGAATCCAAACCATGATGAACTGCCCCGGGTTAGCTGAAGAACACAGATCATCCTTGAAGGTTAAGGTTTTAACATGGGGGTTTTCCGGCTTAACCCGCAGGATCCTAACTATTCTTAGCAGATTATTTTTTATGTGCCAAACCGACAATTTCCCTAACGCTCCTAAAACCCTTCTTTTCTAGGTAGGCATAGAGGCCGTTGCATATGGATTTAAATATTGATAAGCCTTCTAGGGCTATTGCTGAACCTATTTGAACCGCTGACGCCCCGGCTAACATGAATTCAACGGCATCCATCCATGTTCTTATTCCGCCGCATCCAATTATTGGTATATCAACCACCCTGTAGATTTCATAAATGCATCGAACCGCTATAGGCTTGATGGCTGCTCCAGATAAGCCGCCGAACTTGTTGGCTAGTATGGGCATGAAGGTTTCAATATCTATAGCCATGGCTCTCACAGTGTTTATCGCCGTTATAGCATCCGCGCCCGCTGAAGCAGCTGCCTCAGCGAGCAGATCTATCCTAGCCGTGTTTGGGGTTAACTTTACGAAAACAGGCCTATTAACGGATCCCTTAACAATCTTGATAACGCGCTTAACCATTTTCGGATCCTGACCGATCTCGCTCCCGGTTCCCTTAACATGCGGGCATGAGAGGTTAAGTTCAACAGCTTTTGCTCCGGCATCGCATGCAACCTCAGCGGCTTCAGCGTACTCCTCCGGTGAGAAGCCAAATACGCTGACTATTAGCGGAATCTTTAAGTCTATTAAATCTTTTATCTCATCAGTAAACTTATGTATTCCAGGATTTGGCAACCCAACAGCGTTCAGCAGTCCGCAGTCAACCTGGATAAGCGTAGGGTTTGGGTATCCGCTGCTAGGCTTCAGCCCAACGGATTTGGTCACAACAGCTCCTGCTCCGGAATTGGCAACCTCTCTTAGCATGCTGGCTGAAGATCCGAGGATTCCGGATGCAAGCATGGTTGGGTTCGGCATGATTAGCCCGGATATTTCGGTTTTAAGAATGAGCGTTTCTACATTATGATCCTCCATTTCAGAACCATCCTTCAGATTTAAAAGCTTATTTTCCCCGCATTAATATTAGTTTTTATCCGGCAAATACATATTTAATGGAGTGCCGTTTTATAAAGTAGTGCGGTGGAAGATTTGAAGGCGTCAGTAATATCAAGCCTCATAGGTATCTTCGGATTGGATGAAAATGGGGAGATAATGGATAAAGAAGTTTTTCCGAAGGATGCTGCCAAGGTAGCTGAGAAACTATTTGAAGTTGAGCATGGGAGAATAATACCCGAGATAAGAAGCCTCATAGAAAGGCTGAGGAGGAAAAACTATGAAGGCTTCATATTTGAAAGTCAGGAAGTAGCTAACGCTGCAAGAAAAGAGCTCAACGTTGAGGCTGAAGCTGGAAACCTGGTTGAATTAAGCCTTAGGCTTCGTGGAAGGATGGGTGAAATAGGTGTTGAATTAGGTTTTTTCAGAGAACCGGCGGAAATAACGCGTTGGGTAAGGGAAGTAACTGTTGAGCTCTCGAAGCTTAGAATTAGGAAGGCGGCTGGGAAGAGGGATCTGCTAATAGTTCAGGCGATTGAAGCCATTGATGATCTTGATCAGACGTTGAATCTCTTCATGAGCCGGTTAAGAGAATGGTATGGGGTTCACTTCCCTGAGCTAAGCCGCCTAATAGATAGACATGAAACATATGCTAGGCTGGTTTATACGCTTGGGCATAGGGAAAACTTCACCGTTGAAAAGCTTGAGAAGGAAGGTTTCCCGAAGAATAAAGCCATGCAGATAGAGCAGTCAGCCAAATCATCGATGGGCGCCGATCTGGAAGATGTTGACATCGAGCAGATCCGTAGGATCTCAAAAAACATCCTGCAGCTTTATGAGGTAAGATCAAACCTGGAAAAATATGTTGACTCGTTAATTGAGGATGTTGCGCCAAACCTGAAAGCCGTAGCTGGGTCATCCCTCGGCGCTAGGCTGATAGCGCTTGCAGGGGGGCTTGAAAACCTAGCTAAGATGCCGGCTAGCACGGTGCAGGTTTTAGGGGCTGAAAAAGCGCTTTTCAGATCCCTCACAACAGGATCGAAGCCGCCTAAGCATGGAATAATCTTTCAGCATGCATTAATCTATAGATCGAAACGCTGGCTTAGGGGGAAAATAGCCAGAGCTTTAGCCGGAAAGCTCGTAATAGCCGCTAGAACAGATGCTTTCACGGGGAACTACATAGGTGACAAGCTTATGGAGGATCTGAAAAGAAGGGTTGAGGAGATAGAGAAGAAGTATCCTGAACCTAAGCCGAAGATTAAAAAGCCTAAGAAAAAGCATGGGAAATCTAGGTCTGGAAGATAAATGGAGGTTGAGGGCTGCATGACCGTTAAGGTTGAACCCACCCCCCAGTTCAATGGGGTTTACCAAGTAACCCTTGAGGATGGAAGCCGAAGGATAGCGTCAAAAAATTTGGCACCCGGCAGATCTGTCTACGGAGAGCGCCTAATAAAGCATAAGGATGGGGAATATAGGCTCTGGGATCCATACAGGAGTAAGATTGCCGCCGCAATTCTGAAGGGATTAAAAATCCTGCCCATTAAAGATGGAAGTAAAGTTCTTTATTTGGGTGCAGCCTCAGGCACAACGGCAAGCCATGTATCGGACATTGTGGGTGAAAATGGGCATGTTTTCTGCGTAGAATTCGCCCCTAGGCCGCTTAAGGAGCTCATAGATAATGTATGCAGGTTCCGACCTAACATGTCGCCAATCTTAGCTGACGCTAGGCTGCCGGAGAAATACGTGAATATTGTTGAGAAGGTTAACGTAATATATTGCGATATCGCTCAACCTGAGCAGGCGCAGATACTTGTAAACAACGCGAAGATTTTCCTAGAGACAAATGGGTGGATAATGTTAGCAATAAAAGCCAGAAGCGTAGATGTAACAAAGGAGCCAAGCGAGGTTTATAAAAGAGAAATCGCTGTCCTTGAGAGAAACGGCTTCCAAATACATCAGGTCATCCATTTAGAACCCTATGATAAGGATCACGCGATGATCCTAGCCCAATACATGCCTAAAAGGCAGCCGGGTGATAAAAATTAGCTGCCGAAAAAACGTTTATGCTCCCGCATGATGCATCTGTCCATCACAACTATTAATCCATTCTCCTCAGCGATTTCAGCCGCCAACTCATTAATTACGCCCAATTGCATCCAGATAACATAAGGCTTTCCGAAAGACTTTCTTATTTGAATCGCCTGCTCAACTATGGGCAGCACCTGATCGGATGGTCTGAAAATGTTAATGATCTCAATTTCCCTTTGAACCTCAACAGGAACCTCAAGTAGGCTTCCATAGCAAGCTTCATCCAGGATTCTGCTGGTTTTTGGGTTTATGGGGATTACCTTAAAACCATTCCTCTTTAAATATTCAGCAACCCTATAGCTGTCCTTTGAGGGATCTCTTGATAAGCCAACCACCGCAATAACCCTATATTCGGATAGGATCCTTCTAATCTCAAAATCGCTAATTCTACTACGCATTCAGCCTAAGCCTCCGCCTCTCATGGTGTAATGCGAATCATCCTTCTTGCCTTAACAATTCTTTTCATGATATCAATGTATTCATTGATTGAGGAGTATTCTAGGCTGTGCGCTTCAGGATTTCCAATCTCACTTTTTCTCAGAAAACCCATTAATGAGGGATGATTGAGCATTGATTCCGATAGTCTAATCTGCAGCATTGCTGATTCATAATCCCCATGCTTTAAGCAATCTTTAGCGTTAAGAGCTTCAATTTTTGCCTTCTCAATTAGGTTTAAGGTCCAATCCTCCTTGATCCTCCCAGAGATAGCGTCCAATCTGCGTAAGAGATCGGTGAGGGATGATTCTACATCGCTTCTACTCAGCCCATTTAATCCATGAATTTCACGGAATATACGATAGAATCCAGGGTTTTTAATGCGGAGATATGGAAGGAGCAACCTAGGCGTATTTATCTCCGGCACATTTTCATTCAGCAGCAGAGCTCTGGCGGCATCTGTGGAGGCGCTGAGGATTTCAGATTCAGCGAGCCGTAAACGCCCTGTCCGAAGGAGATCTTCAGCGCAGCGTATTTTCGCATTAACTCTCTCCAATGTCTTCTCCACATAAGATGCGGGAATTCTGGATGCACATGCCTCGATTCTAAGATGATCCAGTATTCCCCACGGATCATAGATGATTTTCCCAGACCTCAGCACTTGCAGGCGAAACATGTCGAATAGAAGTCTTTCCCCACGATGGAATGGCGGCGTGAAGACCTTTATGGGCGCCCTATAAACCTCAAAGCTTAAGCCGTCAACCTCCTCCATTCTCCTAGCATATGCGCCGCCATTTTTAAGCAGCAAGATATCTACGTCGCTGTCCTCATGGAGTTTTCCCTTAGCGAAGCTGCCGAAAACCATTATGCCTAAAACTTCCCTATCTTGGGATTCGCGGCTCACGAACTCATTGATCGCGTTTAAAGCGTTTTTAAATGAGCCCATAACCAAAATATTAATTGAGAATGACGCTGATGAAAAACTTTTCCCAGCGCATTAAGCAGTGCATATAATGCGCAGCCTACGCGTCTTATTCGCTTAGATGAAAGAATCTCCGAATAACCTTTGCCGCTGGGATTGCCACCATGGATCCTATTATCATCTGGGCGATGTTAAACGGCACCTCAGCGACGGCGTAGGCTTCTATGCCGAAGAGCCAGCCTATAAAGAACATTTCATATATGAAGTAGCCTAAAACCATTGTGAAGCCTCCTATGGTTACGGATAGGATCATCCATCCGACCTCCGGGCTGGCGGCCAGACTTATAACGGATGTGGAGAGAACAATTATGAGCCCTAAAGCTAGCCAGAAAAGCGCCGGAATCTCAAGCGTCAACGTCATCCGCCCTAAAGTGAGCTCAATGTGCCCGCTATAGAAGAGCGTACCCACCGCTGCCAGCAGCCCGCCGGCTAACAGCCCGAGGGATAGGGAGAGCGCCGCCCATTTAACCCTGCTAAGTTTGGGGCTCCGCCCATTTAAGAAGCCGGTTAGGAAACCCTCAGCGGCTTTTATAATTAACGTTGCTGGAGCATAATAGGGGTATCCGAGTAAAATGTCGGCAAGCATTGAGCCAACTCCGCCCGCTAATGCCCCCACGAATGGCCCGAAGAGTAGAGCGGATAAGAAAACCATTGATTCGCCAATGTTGAAGAAACCCCTCGTTGCTGGAACATACACCTGGAAGAACATTGTTGCTATGCAGACTAGGGCTATTGAGATTGCGGATAATCCTAGAGTTAGAGCCGGGTTTTTCTCCCCGGTTTTTAGAGGCTTCATGATGCGCACCTTCCTCAGTGAGTTAATAGTATAGATGTAACTTTTCTAGTATAGTTACAACTATCCTATATATAAGGTTTATTGCTGAAATCTAAAGAAGCGCTTTCACCTCATCCATGGCTTTTAGAATCTGCCTGCCTCTTTCAGTTATCAGGAAGTATCTTCTTCCACCCTCGCTGTGAATTGATATTAATCCTCGGCTCTGCAGCTCATTCAGATGCTGATATACTGCCGCCCTAGTCATTGTTCTTCCCAGATCCTTCCATATTTCGTAGCCGTAAGTCTTCTTTTTCGATATTATCCTAAGGATCTTCTCTTTTGTGCTGAATTCAGCGCCTAGGAGCGCAACCTTCCGCCTTTTAGATAATGCCTGTAAAACGTCGGTTGCTTTTAATCCGCTTCCAGTTATCAAGCAGACGACATTTTCATCCCTCTCAATGAGGGATTCCTGCAGGAGCTTCTTAAGCGCCGCTACGGTTCCTGAGCTCGCCGGCTCAGCGAATAAGCCCTCCATTCTGGCTATTTCCTGCTCAGCCTCTAAAATTTCCTGGTCTGAAACTGTAACCGCTTGTCCCCCTGATTCCCTCATGGCTTTTATGGCTAAATCCTTCCTCATCGGGTTGAGCACGAATATGCTTGTCGCCCTAGTCATCGGGTTTTCAGTTTCTTCGCTTTTGCCAAGATACGCGTTAACTATTGGCGGGCAGCCGCTTGATTGAACGCCAACCAACCTGGGCATGCTTTTAATTCTTCCCAGATCGTAGAATTCCCTGAAGCCCCTCCATAATGAGTAGATTGTCCCCCCACTTCCCATGGGCACAATGATTAGATCCGGAGGGGCATCCATCTGCTCAGCGATCTCGAAGGCTATGGTTTTCTGCGCTTCAATCACTAGGGGATTTAAGGCTGATGTCGCCTGATACCATCCCGTCTCCTCAGCGAGTTTTTCAGCCCTCTTTATCGATGCATCTACTGTAACGCCGTGCTCCTCAATTATGGCATCATAAATTATCATTTGAGCAATCTTCCCAACATCCACATATTCTGGAACTATAATATGGCATGATATGCCATATTTCGCGCAGTATGCGGCGAGCGATGCGCCCATGTTGCCGCTTGACGCGCAGACAGCGGTTGCGAAGCCTAGGTCCAGCATATTTGAAACCATAAGCGCCGCGGCTCTATCCCTAAAGGAGTTTGTTGGATTCCTAGTCTCATCCTTCAAATAGAGGTTTGATAAACCAATCTTTTCGGCTAGGCGCCTAGCCCTATATAGGGGTGTTCCACCCTCATGCATGGTTGCAATATTTTTCACCCTTGGCAGTAGAGGCCGATACCTCCAAAATGTTATCTCCCCCTTAAGCTTCAGGCTCCTTAGCTTCTCACGGTCGATTACATACTCAAGCATTCCGCCGCATTCCCTGCATCTATATTCAGGCATATCGGTCTCAATTGTTAAGCCGCAGCTTAAACATGTAAGCGCGTTCATCCAGATACCCCGGCGTGCCCCTCTCACACTGCAATAAAACAATAGGTTTCAGATTAATCTATATGTTTTCACCCATATTTTCCAACGTCTCGACTTACAGAGGGCAACGTCACCTACACGGCTTAGCTATTCTCCCGCTGACGGAGAGACAGAGACCTAGAAGGGTTCTCCCCCCTATTTTGCATCCCCCAAATCCATAGTAGCAGCCTTCCTAATGGTTCAGCGTCGGCTTCTCATTTTTATAAGCGCATATTCCCCTTTAAGGATCAGTGTAGCCTATTACTATGCGGGATACCATTCTGGGATATGATGGTGTAGCGTCGTTGAGAGACGGACCTAATGCGATTTAGCTCCCACCAGCTCCTTCACTTTTATTAAATTTTCTAGGTCGCTTCTCGCACCATTTTTAGGTGTTTCGAGTATTAGCGGTAGGCTTGCAAATTCGCTCCGCAATATGTTTTTGAAACCCTTCTCCCCAATCTTTCCTAAGCCTATATGTTCATGGCGATCTATGTGTGAGTTTAAGTCGCCGCGGGAGTCGTTTAAATGAACCAGTTTCAGCTTAGCGAAGCCCACCGTCTCCCTAATCTCCTTAAGGATCTTCTCTATATCCTCTTCGGTTCTTAGGTCGTAGCCCGCTGCGAACGCATGGCATGTGTCGAAGCATATTCCAATCTTATCCGGATAGGCTGTTCGCTCAATTATATATTGGAGATCGCTGAGTGAACCGCCTATGCTGTTCTTTGCCCCAGAGGTATTTTCAAGGAGAAGCGTAACACTTCCACTGGAGATTGAGAACGCTTTATCTACGGCTTTAATTATTCTCTCCAAGCCTATTTTAGCGCCGTATCCGAGGTGGCTTCCCAGATGCGTAACTAAATAGGGAATCCTTAGTTTTTCACATCTGTTCATTTCAGCCGTAAGCATTTCAATCGATTTAACGTATACTTCAACCTTCGGCGACGCTAAATTTGACAGATACGGCATATGGGCGAAGACAGGACTAACATTGTTCCTTTCAACTTTAATTATGAACCTTTCAACCTCATCATCTCTAAGCGGTCTAGCGGTCCATCCGCGCGGGTTCCTCGTGAATATCTGAAGCGTGTTACATTTAATCTCCAGCGTTCTATCAACAGCCCTATCGATGGAGCCGTATATTGACATGTGGAAGCCTATTCTCATCTAGATGCGCCTTAAGATGAAAAATACTCACCTAGCCTTTTAAGAGATACGTGGAATCCATCATCTGCCAAAATGGAGGGGACAGCGGGTAAGAAGGTGAATGGTCCTACGTAGAAACCCCCTTCTAATAGTTAAGGTTTTAAATTGATTTGCCGATAAATTAGCCGTTTAATCATCGATGGGATTAGGGGATGAAGCCTTTAAGTTACAGCTTAGTTTGCAGCGAATGCGATTCAGTGTACCAGCCTGACGAGGTTATTTATAGGTGTAGGGTGTGCGGCGGCTTACTGACAATTAAATATGAATACGAGGAGGAAACCCTGAATCTCCTCAGGGTTTGGAGAAAGAGGCCTCTTTCAGTTTGGCGGTATGCGGAGCTCCTGCCGATAAGTGATGAAAGTAAGATTGTCAGCCTAGGTGAGGGGGGAACAGCCTTAAACAGATGCGTCAGATTAGCCGGTGAAATCGGCTTAAAGCATGTTTACGTTAAGAATGAAGGTGAGAACCCAACGGGATCCTTCAAGGATAGGGGCATGACCGTTGGCGTAACGAAAGCCCTAGAGTTGGGTATGAAGAGCGTTGCATGCGCATCTACGGGCAACACATCCGCCTCTCTGGCAGCCTACGCAGCCAGGGCTGGTCTGGAATGCATCGTTCTAATACCATCAGGTAAGGTTGCATTCGGGAAGCTTATTCAGGCGATAATTCACGGCGCCAAGGTTGTTCAGATTAAGGGAAACTTTGATGAAGCCCTAAAAATCGTCGGAGAACTATGCTTAACGCATCCAATTTATCTGCTGAACTCCATAAACCCATATAGGCTTGAGGGGCAGAAGACAATAGCCTTCGAGATATGGGATCAGCTAGGCCGTAAGGTTCCGGATAAAGTTATCGTGCCCGTTGGGAACGCTGGGAACATAAGCGCCATATGGAAAGGCTTTAAGGAACTTTACGCGATCGGCTTGGCGGATAAGCTGCCCGAAATGATCGGGGTTCAGTCTGAGGGAGCCGCCCCAATAGCAAACCTGATAAAAAAGGAACTTAATGAGATAGAATTTGTCGAGAAACCTGAAACAGTTGCGACAGCAATAAGGATAGGCTCACCAGTCAACTGGAAGAAGGCTGCTAAAGCCATAAGGGAATCCGGGGGCACAGCGGAAACAGTTTCAGACGATGAGATACTTGAAGCCCAGAAGATTCTAGCGCGGCGTGAGGGAATATTCGCTGAGCCGGCTGGAGCAGCGTCAACCGCCGGGCTAATAAAGCTAACGAGAATTGGCATGATAAACAGGGATGAACTAGTCGTCTGCATAGCAACCGGCCATGGACTTAAGGATCCGGAAATAATACTAAAACAGTTCCCAAAACCCATTGAAATTGAAGCAAACATTGAAGCGCTCATGAAGATACTGCCATCTAACGGCTAAAGAAAATAATTTAAGCATTCACCTTTATCTTAAAGACCTTAATTGATTACTTTTTTATTAAGGCTCATGGTCTCTTATCAGCCGGAAGGATTTTAGGCTTCGTGAAAGAGTTATTGAGACAGTTAAACATACGATAAGGTACCAGGCTTGACACATATTAAACCTGACGTCATTTAACCCAAGCAAACTAAATAAAGATTATTTCATCTTTTAAGCAGCGAAGTGCTTGTCTCCAGTTACAATCCTCACATTCTCT
>CAYPJR010000010.1:0-8403 GCA_964411115.1 uncultured Candidatus Bathyarchaeia archaeon
GTTTGGAGCGGAGCGCGTGGACTAATGGAGCTTAGATGGGATCCCATACTTCGCGAATGGATAATCGTGTCGGGTGAGAGAGGTAAGCGCCCTCTGCTTCCTGAGGGCTTCTGCCCATTCTGCCCCGGCTCAGAGGAAATTCCAGAATCAGAATGGACTGTTCTAAGCATACCGAATAGATTTCCATCTTTACTTGCTGATCCCCCGCTGCCCCGCGTCAAGTCTGATAGGTTATATCGCTGTAAGCCCTCGAAAGGCATCTGTGAAGTTGTGATATATACACCTAAGCATGATACCACATTAGCCGACTTAAGCGTTGAGAATATTAGAGCCGTAATCGATCTCTGGACGGACCGCTTCGAGGATTTGGGTAAGAGGGAATATGTAAAGTATGTTTTCATCTTCGAGAATAAAGGTCGAATAATCGGGGTTACATTGGATCATCCCCATGGCCAAATATATGCGTTCCCATTCATACCCCCACTCATAAAGCGTGAGCTAGAGTCAAGTAGACGCTACTGGCGGAGGAATGGCGAATGCCTATTTTGTAAGATAATTGAGAAGGAGAGGAGCGATGCTGTGCGGGTAATATGCGAAAATGAAGACTTCATATGTTTTCTACCATTCTTTGCGCGTTGGCCATATGGGGTTCACATATATTCAAAGAGGCATCTCAGCGCATTAACAGATTTAACTGATGAAGAGAAGAGATCTCTCGCCTCAATGCTAAAGCGGATTCTGAGGAAATTCGACAACCTATTTAACATGAGTTTTCCATACATGATGGTTCTACATCAGAGACCAACGGACAATAAGCCATACCCATACTATCATTTCCACATAGAATTTTACCCACCATACAGGGAGAAAAACAAGATAAAATATTTTGCGAGCGTCGAAACAGGAGCTGGAACTGTTACCTTCGATTATGCTCCTGAAGTTAAAGCCAAAGAATTAAGAGAAAGCCCGGAAATATAATATTATGCTGGGTGGGAATGCATATGAAGGCGCAGTTTATTGTTTCTTCGCCTGGAAGAGCGGACTTTCTAAATACACATCAAGACTATAAGGGGCTTCCTGTTGTTCCAGCAGCAATCAACTTAAGACTTTATGTTTCAGCAAGCTTCTCTGGGAATAGGGTTTTCAACGTTAAGTCCCTTGATCTTGAGAGATACGATGAGCCCTGCACAGATTCATTTGAGGTGGGCATTAATGAAATGCATGGTGGAAAGTTTTTCGGCGATTATCTGCGGGGTATTGTGAACGTTCTGGTTAAGAGAAACTTGGCGGATAAACTTGGAGGAATGAACGTTACGATTAAAAGCGATATACCCATAGGTTCAGGTTTAGCCAGCAGCGCAGCGCTCGAGGTGGCGTTCACTGAACTCTTAAATCACGCCTTCGATTTAGGGCTAAGCAAGAAGGATGTGGCTGAAATATCCTTCGCAGCTGAGAATATGGAGGCCGGCATACCCTGCGGTAGGCTTGATCAATACGGCGTTGCGTTCGGCGGAATAATAAAATTGGAATGTAGACCACCCTTCAATGTTGAGGAGCTCCCCTTCAAAAATCTGACGTTCGCAATATTGGACTCTGGAATTAGGCATTCAACCGGAGACATTCATCCAAAGAGGCAGATGGACATAAACCTGGGGCTGGAAGCCCTAATGAGAAGCGAGGCGGTTCCAAAGAGCCTAAAGACTAAATTGGGATGGAGATTCAATGAGCCTATATGGGAGAGCATATCTGAGGATGAAATCGAAAATTACCTGTCAATTATGAGCGAGACTTCGCGAAAAAGAATAATATTCACGCTTAAAATGCATAGGCTAACGGAGATAGCGCTTAAAATACTTAGGTTCGAAAAGATCAGCGAGAAAGAGATAATGTTAAATTTAGGCGAGGATGCATTGAGGAGACTGCGGAAATATCCCCCAAGTGAATTCAACCATAGGCTCTTAGGCGAGATAATGAATGCTCAGCATGCTCTGCTCAGAGATCTCTACGATGTAAGCCTGCCTGAGATTGAGCGTATATGTGAGGCGGCTCTGGAAGCAGGAGCCTACGGTGCCAAAATATCAGGCGCAGGCATGGGTGGAAGCATAATTGCGCTAATTAGAGATGAAAATGTGGGTAAAAGAGTTATTGACGAATGCTTATCATCCGGCGCAAAGAACGGCTGGGTTTCAAGCATAGGGGAAGGCGTGAGAATAGAGAAAACGCAAAAATAAATCGTAGCATCATTATTATTCCTCATTAGAGGAAAGATGGTTACAAATCTTCCAGCGGAAGCCAAAGCCAAATGGGCTGAGGTTGTAGCTTGCCGCTCAACGCCGGAAAAAATAAGGCTGATGCGGGAATTTATATCGCTTGTCCCCAAACATAAGGGAACCAGTAAGCTCCTGGCCAATGTTAAGCGTAGGATCGCTGAGCTTGAGCGGGAACTTGAGAGGTCTAAAGCCCGGAAAAGGGGCGGCAGGACGGGGTTTGCGATACCTAAAGAGGGAGCTGGACAAATAGTTATTATTGGTCCGCCTAACGTTGGCAAAAGCAGCTTGCTGGCATCCGTAACTAATGCTAAGCCGGAGATAAGCCCCTTACCTTTCACCACGCAGAAGCCGACGCCCGGAATGCTACAATACGGGGATGTGCAGTTCCAGCTGGTTGAGGCTCCGGCAATAGTGGAGGGAGCATCTGAAGGTCGAATGGATGGCGCGCAGATATTAAGTTTGGCGCGGAACGCTGACGGTTTAATTATAATGGTCGACTTATCTGAAAACACCCTTGAACAATTCATCATGGTGTCTTCGGAGCTTGAGAAAGCTGGCATAATTATTGAGAAACCTGAAGGTGAGGTTGAAATTATTAGGCGGGCTTACGGCGTAGGTGTTCAAATCGTAGGGGGTGGGGTTCTGGTTGACTGCACCCATGAGGAAGTTAGAAACTTGCTTAACAGTTACCGAATTACATCAGCGCTGGTTAAAATAAGCGGCAAGGTTAAGCTGGATGATATTGAGGACTCTATATTTTCAAGCAATATTTATAAGCCTACGATTGTGGTCGCCAACAAATCGGATTCGCCAAATGCTGAAGTAAACTTTAAGATTTTGAAGGATGCTCTTGAGGGGAGAAATGTGCCGCTGATGGCGGTTTCATGCTTAAATAATGCCGGTTTAGAAAAGCTTGGCGAGAAAATATTTAGAATGCTTGATGTGATTAGGGTTTACACTAAAGAACCATCGTCTAAGAATCCATCAGATAAGCCTCTTGTAGTTAAGAGTGGAACCAGCGTTCTAGATGTGGCTAAAAAGCTGCATAGTGAAATGTATAGAGGCTTTAAATATGCCCGAATATGGGGTCCAAGCGCTAAATATCCCGGCGAGAAGGTTGGATCAAGCCATATATTGAAGGATGGGGATATCGTGGAGATCCATTATTGATTTAGGCGTCTATATTGCTGACCGATATTCCTAAAGATTTCAATATGCTTTTGCATCCCTCAAAAGTAACCTTGTCCCCCCTCATGACGTCTTCCCTAACAGGATCAATTATTAATCCCTTGTAAAGTCCAGAAGGATTAAGAATATAGAAGGCTTGTATAACGAATAGAAGGAGGTTCAGTTCTCTGCTTGAAAGGTTGCGCTCCAGAGCCTTACGTTGCCAGCTTGTTAAGTGAACCCTTTTTCCAAGAGCCTCCATTATTCCCTCCTTATCCTCATCCATAACGCTGAGCAGATCATTTAGGGTTATCCCCTGCTCCTTAAGGTAATCCTTAAGGACTTTTCTGAGCGATATATAATCTTCTCCCGGCATCTTCACCCTACAATAGGATATCTCCGCATATTAATTAACTTTTTATTTAAAGGCAGCCGTCAAAGTTTATTAGGTACACATTAAATCAAGAATATGTAGGAGATACAGCCTTGTCCAGCCTAGATGAAGCCCGTATTAGATGCCCAAATTGCGGCAGAAGGGTTCCAGCAATGAAATACTGCATATACTGCGGTGCGCAGTTGCCATCCATCAGTCAGCCTCCGCGCTTCGAGAGACCTCAACCCATGGAGATGCCGCCGCCTACCCCGCCGCTTGTTCCACCCCCCACACCGGTTCAGCCAAGCCCTGCGGCGCCAACCACCCTTGAGGGTGAAATATCAAGTTTAATGTCCAATATTTCAACCCTTTACATGAGGAAGGTTTCGCTCTTCAGGCTTTTCCAATCCGGCGAGGTCTCTGAGGGAATATTCCTGAAACTCTACAATGAATATTCTAGTAAGCTAGGTGAGCTTTTGAACTCTAGAGTTCGAAGGCTTGAGGAGTTAAGGAGGAGAATTGAGGAAATCGATAGGCGGCTGAATGAGGTTGCCTTAAACATTGAGGAGCTAAATGTGCGCTATAAGATTGGCGAGATCGACTTAAGCACATTTTCACAGAAATCTGAAAGGTTGAAGGTTGAGCAGAGGGAGCTGGAGAATATGCTTCGAAACGCTAAGGCTAATTTAGAGCGGCTGGAGAATATGCTCAGCGATAAAACCCCAAGCGAGATAAGGGACATGGAGAATCAGATTCGGTCAGCATATGAAACCATAAGGAAACTTGTTGAGGAGGGAAAGATCTCAAACATCGTGCTGGACAGCGTTAAAGTCGATGTTGAGGAGACAATAGCCTTTCTAGATTCGCTGATAAGAGATAGAAAAGAAAAGGAGAGGCTGATGAGAGAGCAGCTTGAGACCTTACATGCCAGATACAAGATTGGCGAAATAACAATAGAGGAGTATGAAAAGCGGAAGAAAGAGCTCCAGGAAGAAATCGACAAAATCTGGTCCTGAATCAAAACCTTCAGCCTAGAAATGACTGAGCGATAAGCATCCATACGAGAGGACATAGCGTGGATTTTAGGCTACTTGTAGATCTATGTGAAAGCCTTGAGAAGACATCTAAGCGCAGCCTGATGGTTAAAGCTGCCGCTGAATTTCTCAGAGGTTTAGGCGAAGATGAAATTGAACCGGCAGTATCGATGATTTTAGGAAGGGCTTTCCCGAAGTATGATCAGAGAACCCTGGATGTTAGCTGGAGCACGCTGAGTAATGTAATCAGCCGCCTCACTGGGGCTGAATGGAGAAACTTCCATGCAGTTTTTAGAGAAACCGGGGATGTGGGAGCAACTGCCCAAAAGATCTTCGAAAATAGCGCTGCTCATAAGCAATCCATGCTTCTCGAGAAGCCCCTCACAATACTTGAAGTTAGAAGGATATTTGAGCGTATTGCGGAATCTAAGGGTCAAGGGTCAAGGGAGCGGAAAGAGAGACTTATAGAATCGCTGCTTAGCCGCGCAGCGCCCTCAGAAGTTAAATACCTTGTTAAGATAATGATTGGCGAGATGAGAACCGGTTTTCAGGAGGGCTTAATGGAGGCAGCTGTTTCAGAAGCGTTTTCAATCCCGCTCAGGGATGTTCAAACAGCCTCGATGCTAACTGGCGATGTAGCGGAGGTAGCATATTTATGTAAGAAGCATGGTAAGGATGGAATATTAAATCTAGGTTTTAAAGTTTTCAGACCCATCGAGCCAATGCTCGCCCAAATGGCTAGAGACCTTAAGGAGGTTTTCGAGGAGCATGGAGGAAAAACAGCGTTGGAATATAAGCTTGATGGAGCGAGGATACAGATCCACATGTCGAGGGGGGATGTGAGGATTTTCAGCCGGAGGCTCACGGATGTTACAAAGAGCCTTCCGGAAATCGTTAACCTTGTCCGTAATGAGATTAGGGCTGAGGAGGCCATACTTGAGGGCGAAGTGATCGCGGTTGGCGAGGATGGTAAACCCATGCCTTTCCAGCATCTCATGCGCCGCTTTAAGAGGGTTTATGGGATAGATAAAATTTCTAGAAGCATACCGGTTAAGCTCTATCTCTTCGATGCGCTATATATTAATGGGGAGAGCCTAATTAGGCTTCCATATAGTGAGAGAAGAACTAGGCTTCGGGAAATAGCTGGAAATATACCGTTAACCGAGCAGATTGTGACGGACAGCATTTCAGAGGCGGAATCATTCCTTAAAAGGGCTATTGATGAGGGACATGAGGGTTTAATGGCTAAAAGGCTCAGCAGCCCATACTTTCCAGGCGCACGGGGAAAGCACTGGTTTAAAATTAAGGATGTTTTGCCACCGTTAGATCTCGTTATAGTCGCTGCGGAATACGGATATGGCAGAAGACATAATTGGCTTTCAGATTACTATTTGGCCGCTAAGGACGGCGACGGATTCACCGTGGTGGGTAAGACATTTAAGGGCTTAACCGACAATGAAATATCCGGGTTGACTAAACGCTTAAAGGAAATAGCCGTCGGAGAGGAGGGGAATAAAGTTATAGTCTTACCTAAAATCGTTGTTGAGGTTGCCTACAACGAGATACAGGAAAGCCCGAAATATGAGTCCGGCATGGCGCTGCGTTTCGCCAGAATAATAAGGATAAGGGATGATAAAATTCCGGATGAAGCGGACACCGTGGAAACTGTGCGCACGATATATGAAAATCAATTCAGGAGGAAGGCGAAAGCAAACATATAGAGGGATGCCGCTTGCCGACCGGCGATGGGCAAATCATCATAAAGCGATCCGTGATAGAAAGCGTTTTAAGCTACGCTAAGGCATGCCATCCGAGAGAGGGAATACTCCTGCTTAGGGGTAAAACGAAGAAGGATGCGATAGAAGTCTATAAGGTTGTAATCCCGCCGTTAAGTGTCAGAGGCGGATCCTTCTCATCTTTCCCGGCGCATATGCTCCCACTAGACCTTTCAATTGTGGGCACGGCTCATACTCATCCATCCGGCACACTTGAGCCGTCGGTGGAGGACTTAAATAATTTTTACGGCAGAATAATGATCATAGCGGCTTTCCCCTATATTTCAGAAAGCAATATTATTGTGATTGATAGGAGAGGAATAGCGTTAAATTATAAAGTTGTTGGTGAGAAGCGAATTGGCGATGCGTAATGAAAATGATAGGCTCACGGTGATAGCGAGCAGTCTCATAAGGTCTGGAGCGTTAAAGTTCGGCGATTTCAAATTAAAATCTGGCGTCACAAGCCCATACTATATTGATTTGACATGGCTTCTATCATCGCCGGAGGAATTCGAGCGTGTTACCAGCATCATAGCTGAGGAGATGCGGAAAATAATTCGGGAGAGAAAAATAGATAAGTTAGCCTCAATCGAGCTGAAAGGCGCGCTTCTACTGCCGCATATAGCGAGCAGAATCAAGATTCCATGCATAATTGTGAGGAAAAAATCAAAGGAGTATGGCTTAACGGGGCAAATAGTCGGTGGAGAAATTAAAAGCGGCGAACGCTTCATATTCTTTGACGATGTTATCACCGATGGAAGATCGAAGATTGAGGGGATAAAACCAATCGAAGAGATGGGCGGCGTGGTGGATACAATAATTGTTGTCGTTGATAGGGAGCAGGGTGGAAGGGAAAACCTTGAGGCTATGGGCTACAGGATCAAAGCATTATCAAAAATATCTGGCATAGTGAACAAACTTCTTGAGATGGGGGAGATAAGCAGCGAAGACGCTGATAAAATAATCAAGTACTTAAGGGGCAAATCAACGAGCTGAGCAGCCTTCAGCATATAGAAACCCTTCATATCGATGCGAAGTGCTCCATTATTAATGATGCATAAAGTATTCCATTTAGGAAGGCCTCTCTCGTTATGAATTCATTAGGCGCATGAGCATTAGAGAATGGTGGGGCGCATCCAGTCCAAACCGAGTGAACCCCAAGCCTCTTGGTGAATAAATAGTCTGGGCCGGAACCTGGGGACATCGGTGCAACTTGAGGCTTAACACCATATGTTCCCTCAGCCGCCATCTTTACGGCTTTAACTATGGGCGCCGACGCGGGGGTTTTAGACGGCTCTAGAATGCTTAAAAGTTTAACCTCTATATCTTTAAAACCTCCAGTCTCCATGTGCATCTTCAATTTCTCAAACAGTTCACTCGGATCTTGATCGTAGACAAGCCTAAAATCAATTTTGGCATATGCTTCCGAAGGCAAAACTGTTTTTGAGCCTGGGCCAACGTATCCGGAGCATAAGCCAGCTATATTGCATGTTGGCTCAAACATTAGCTTCTTAACGGCTTCTAAACCCTTAACGTTTCCCAGAAGGTTTTCCACCCCAAAAATGCTTCTTCAACTCCTCAATCGATCTTTCATGATCCTCCCTGCTTATTTCCTCAAGTAAACGAATATCTTCCTCAGTTGGAACTTTAACGTCATCATACAATCCCTCAATCACGATTCGCCCGCCTTCATCTTTAAGCGATTTCAACGCCTCAATGAGCCTCCAAGCTGGATTCTCTATTAAAGGCGCAAGAGATGAATGCCCATCAGTCTTTGCAGTTCT
>CAYPJR010000010.1:8503-23959 GCA_964411115.1 uncultured Candidatus Bathyarchaeia archaeon
CTGGATTCTCTATTAAAGGCGCAAGAGATGAATGCCCATCAGTCTTTGCAGTTCTTTGCAGTTCGGGCTTCCAATCTCTTCCTCCCCCTCAAAAATAACCCTTAAATTCAGTGGAAGATTAAAATTAAACGCATTATATAATTCAGCAGCCTTAACAATGGCCATAACGTTACCTTTGCTATCAGATGCGCCTCTAGCCAAAATCTTTCCACACTCCACCTCCGCCGCCTCAAATGGAGGTTTATCCCACTTATCAAGCGGTTCAGGAGGCTGAACATCGTAATGTCCATACATAAGCAGCGTTTTAGACCTGGAACCATATACTTCTCCATAAACAACCGGATTGGCTTTATCAATTCTCCAAATTTCAACATTAAACCCGGCTTTCTCCATAAAGTTCGCAAGCATATGAGCGCACTCCTCCACCCCCTCGCCTCTAGCCGACACGCTGGGTTGCCTTAGAAAAATCTTCAAATCCTCAACATGGTTATCGCCGGTTTTAGAAATGAAATCCCTTAAACCCTGAAAATCAATTTTGCCCATGAAATATAAGAAATCCGAATAATGCTTTTATCATTTATGGCTGCATGTCTGATCCCTTTTAAAAGGCTGAGATTTCATGAGCTTCCTCCACTATCTGGGTGAGCGCTTCTAAAGCCCTCACGGCTGCGCCCCTTCATTAGCCCCATAAAGTCCGCGTCCAGTCAGTGAAAGGCGTAAACCTTAAAAATGCAGGTATTATTAATTTCTCTCTTATCCCAGTGGAGGAGAGGTGCTTAATGTTGGCTAGTGAGCCTTACTCTCTTATTCTAGGTGGGGCGACCGGAATATATCCCTATAAGATTAAGGTTGAAAGGCGTCTTAGTGATCTTCGGGAATACTTTTCCAATAGACGGATAGTTGAGGAGGTTCTGTCTAGAGGTGAGGACCCGCTGATCTACACCGTATATGAGGTTCCTAGAGGAGCGGGAGGCGAGTTAGATGTGGGCTGCACAATCATATACCCCGGGAAGATAGGCAAGGAATACTATTTCACTAAGGGGCATTTCCACGCTAAAGACTCGACGAGTGAAATATATATTGGAATGAGAGGCGTAGGTAAGATCCTGATGCAGGATAGGCATGGAAGAACTAGGGTCTTAGAAATAGAGCCTAATGTCCTAGTGTATATTCCACCAGGCTTCGCCCACCGCTCAATAAACACTGGAGATACGGAGCTTGTCTTTTTAGCCATCTATCCATCCGATGCTGGACACGACTATGACACGATAAGGAGGACAGGCTTCGCAAAGATAGTTATTGAAGAGGATGGGAAGCCTATCCTGGTTGACAATCCTAACTATGCAGTTCCATAGGCTGAACATCGGATTTTAACAGAATCTTTACAATTTGAACCGCAAAGAATTAATATGTTCTCCATCTCCTTTTCCTCTGATAGAATATGTTGCTTCCCTCTCTACGAGAGAAATGCGGCGTAGTAGGCATATTCTCCCTTAACGGTTACAATATAGTCCCCTTACTTATCAGCAGTTTAGAAGCCCTCCAACATCGCGGTCAAGAATCCTGGGGTATAGGGGTTCATGGGCATCCAACATTTAAGAGGGATGGTATAGTTTCACGATCGGTTGAGCTGGAATATGATGAGATTTTTAGGATTGAAGGCAGCGTGGGAATAGGACATGTGCGGTATTCTACAACCGCTAAATCAATAATTAAACATGCTCAGCCGATAGATATAGGCGGCCCTGCGGAGAATCGTAGCTTCAGAATAGCCCATAATGGAACGCTTGAAAGAGATCTACTCGTAGAAAACGTTAGAGATCTAGGTTTCTCTTCACCCTACGGTGTAACAGACACTGAGCTTATGGGTGTAGGGCTTCATAAATTGTTAAGGTCCGGCAAAAGCTGGACTGAAGCCCTTGAAGAATTGAACCCATACCTAAATGGATCCTTCTCAATAGTTTTATTGACATCTAAGGGTGAACTCATAGGCGCTAGAGATGAGAGGGGGTTCAGACCATTATGCTTAGGCTGGCATGAGGAAACCGCATCATACGTAATAGCCTCCGAAAGCTGCGCCCTAGACGCTATCGGCGCAAGATTGCTGAGAGATATAGAGCCGGGTGAAATCATAAAAATAGATAAAAACGGCTTAGAGTCAAACTTTTTTGCCCATCAAGATAGACATGCCCACTGCCCATTCGAATACACGTACTTCGCACATCCCACCTCGCAAATAGAGGGCATCAATGTTTATAGCGCAAGAAAAAATATTGGGCACGTTCTAGCTGAGAAGTACCCGATTGAAGCCGACATAGTTGTGCCTGTTCCAGACTCAGCTAGGCCCGCTGCATTAGGGTATTCTGAAAAATCCGGCATACCTTTCGAGGAGGGATTGCTGAAGGATCGTTATAAGCGTAAGGGCAGCTGGAGAAGCTTTATTGAGCCTGAGAAGAGGGAGGATATAGTTTCGAATATAGCTGCTATAAAAAATGTTATCGAAGGAAAGAGGATAATTCTGATAGATGATAGCATAGTCAGGGGGACAAGCTCAAAAATAATAGTTGGAAATAAGCTTAGAAATGCAAGGGAGGTTTCCCTACTCCTAACTTTCCCACCGATAATATATCCTTGCTATATGGGAATAGATTTCCCAACCCAAGAGGAACTTTTAGCATACAGGGTATGCGGTGCATCCGCAAGCATTGAGGAAATCAATAGGAAGGTTGCTGAACATATAGGCGCATCATTCGTTGGATATAACGATGCAGACGGGCTTAGCAGGGGAATAGGATTACCGAGAAGCCAAATCTGCCTCTCATGTGTAACTGGCGACTACAGCTATCTAAAATTTAAACCAAGATTCAGATCGAGAGAGGAAATTAAAGAATAGGTGCGCCGATAAATTCTTTCGGCGCGGCGCCTTTAGGCTCAAAGGAAAATTGCATTCCGGTGATTGCATGGCGAAAATATATGGTTCAGTACTTGAAGCCATAGGAAATACTCCCTTAATCCGACTAAACAGGTTAACCTGCGGATTGAAATGTACGATCCTCGCTAAATTAGAGTCTAAAAATCCGGGGGGCAGCGTTAAGGATAGGATAGCCCTAAGTATGATTGAAGAGGCGGAGAGGATGGGTTTAATCAACGAGGACACCGTGATCATAGAGCCAACCAGCGGAAATACAGGCATAGGCTTAGCCATGGTGGCGGCAGTTAAGGGCTATAGGCTCATTTTGGTTATGCCGGAGACGATGAGCATTGAGCGGCGTAGGATTCTGAAGGCTTATGGAGCTGAAGTGATCTTAACTCCAGCGGAGGAGGGTATGAAGGGCGCAGTTAAAAAGGCTGAAGATTTAGCTTCAAGAATTCCAAACTCATTCATCCCAAATCAATTTAAAAATTACGCAAACCCAAAAATACATAGGGAGACAACCGGTCCGGAGATATGGCGGGACACTGATGGAAAAATCGACATTTTCGTAGCAGGCGTTGGAACCGGCGGGACAATAACCGGCGTAGCCGAATATATTAAGCCGCTGAAACCGGAACTTAAAGTTGTAGCTGTTGAACCATACAATTCTCCGGTTTTAAGCGGAGGCAAGCCTGGACCGCATGGAATACAAGGTATAGGCGCCGGCTTCATTCCAGACGTTCTAAGGCTTGATTTAATAGATGAGATTATAAGGGTTAAGGATGAAGATGCCTTAGAAACAGCGCGTTTACTCGCCAGAAAGGAGGGACTGCTCGTCGGGATCTCTTCAGGCGCAGCGGTTTTCGCCGCCCTAGAAGTTGCCAGGAGAACGGATAATGAGGGCAAACTTATAGTGACTGTTCTCCCCGATACTGGGGAGCGCTACTTAAGCACAAACCTTTTTGATGGGAACCGATAAGTTTTTCCATAACCCCTATTTAAATAGGAAGGTTTAGATTGCGAACTGCTGAGATGATGGTGGAATCCAAGATGAATTTGAAGGATGAGTTCGTTGAGAAGGTTGAGAAGAACACGCGTGTATGGGCATCTAGGCGAATGTTTGAGATGCTGATGGAGGGCGAAAGATACGTTGAGGATAATTGGCTTGAAAGCGGACTGCCGAATCTCGTTGATAGAATAGTTGAGAGCTACGAGGAGTATGGGGGCGTAAACCGCTCTGAAGGCGAGGATCTCCCGTCTAAGCAGGCTGTCATAGGGATTCTTGAGGATCTATTAACGGTAATTTACCCGGGATATTTTGGAGAAGCCAACGTCAATAAGTCTAACATAAAGTATTTTGTGGGCAGCATGCTGAGCTCAATATATTCTAGGCTTGTTAATGAGGTTGAAAAGAGCCTTAAATATTTATCCAGAATCTTCGGCGTAGGCTCCGAGGAAACCTGCCGAAGGAGAGCCCGGATGGTTGTGAAGGAATTTCTGGAGAGGATACCGGAGATAAGGGCTTTATTAAGCGGCGATATACAGGCAGCCTATGAGGGTGATCCCGCAGCGAAGAGCACAGATGAAGTTATCTTAAGTTATCCATGCGTCCTGGCGATTGCAACATATAGGATTGCGCATGAACTTTGGATAAGAGGTGTTCCATTAATACCTAGGATAATGACTGAATATGCGCATTCAAAGACTGGCATAGATATACATCCAGGAGCAAAAATTGGGAAAAACTTCTTTATAGATCATGGAACCGGAGTCGTCATCGGCGAAACAACCGATATAGGCGATAATGTAAAGATTTATCAGGGCGTGACGCTTGGAGCATTAAGCTTTCCTAGAGATGAAAGGGGTAAGATAATGAAGGGTTTGAAAAGACATCCAACAGTTGGAAATAATGTTGTAATATACTCCGGAGCAACAATTCTAGGCGGTGAAACCGTTATAGGTGATGGCGCCGTGATAGGTGGAAACGCATGGATAACATCCTCGATTCCATCTGGAACAAAAGTTATTGTTGCCCCGCCAGAACTATACTATAAAAATAGCAATCAATCCGAGGGCCTCAGCACAAACAGTAATTGCTAAAGCAGGGAGAAGCATCGTCTGTTTTACAGCAGTTTAAGGCTGAAATTTCAAATTCATAAATTATATTACCGTGATCGCGTTTAATTCAAGGATGGCGCGCAAAAACTTTATTATTAGAAGCGAATTCTATTAGGCTTAGCCCTGAGGGAGGGTGAAATGTGATGTTTGAGTTAGGGCTGCTGGGCAACGCGCTTATTCTCCTAGTTGCATTGATAATCCTAGATAAGTCAAGCGACTTAACAATAAACAACTCCGTCAAGGTCGCCGAGATAACTGGTTTGGGAAAAACAACAGTAGGTTTTCTATTGGTTGCTTTCTCCACATCTCTGCCAGAGCTTTCAGTATCAATTTTCTCGGCTGTGGATCCTGAAACGCTTGGTGTTGCAATTGGAAACGTTTTAGGCTCAAACATTGTGAATGTTTGCCTAATCCTGGGATTATGCTTCCTAATATTGTCCGTAAAAAATCATGATGTAAAAAATAAATTTGAGGGTTTAAGAATTGATGAAGTAAGGGACTTATATTTCGGGCTTTTCATAGCGTCGCTTATCCCCCTAGCGTTAATCTATATAGGACATGCCAGCAGAATAGTGGGAGCGTTTCTAATAGCCCTCTTCATATTTCACAACATACAGCTTTTTAGGCATAGAAAAAGTGAACGGGATAGCGGCTCAGAGGGCAAGAAGGATGCAACTAGATATGCTTTGCTGGCACTCCTAGGGGTTGCAGGGGTAGTTGGCAGCTCCTACTTCATTATTGAATCAGCCTCCTACATTGCTTCAGAGTTAGGCGTACCGAAGATTGTAATCGGCGCAACAATCGTGGCGTTTGGCACAAGCCTACCTGAACTTGCAACCAGCATTGACGCTACAAAAAAGGGACATATAGAGTTGGCGTTAGGCAACATTGTTGGGAGCGGCTTTGTAAATATAACGCTAATTTTGGGGGTGGCGTTGTTCTGCGGGCCCTTCAGGGTTAACATAAACTCCTTCTCAAACCTAGTCATGTTCTCAATAATGGCTAACCTCATATTATGGTATTTCCTAGTTAATGAAAGAGTAAGCTGGAGGGAAAGCGCGATTCTACTTTTCATGTATACCCTCTTCATCGTTACAAGCTTCGGCATATACAAGATTGAGTGATGAAGCGTGCAACAAAAAGGTTAATAGGCAACATTTTTCACATTTATGTAGCCTCATTAAAGGATGAAGCCTAATGTACATGTTAGTGTTTGCCTGCTTTAAGCGGGGAAGATTTAGGTATGGGACGCTATAAACAGATTAGCGAAATACTTAAGTTAATGAATGATCCGGAGCGGATAAGAAACACAAGCATAATTGCCCACGTAGACCACGGGAAAACAACGCTTTCAGACAGTCTGCTCGCTGCCGCCGGCATAATAAGCGAGGAAGTTGCTGGGCAGAGGCTTTTCCTAGACTCATGGGAGCTTGAGCAGAAAAGGCAGATGACTGTTTTCCCATCCAACATAAGTCTTGTTCACACGTATAGGGGGAAGGAATACCTCATAAACCTTATTGATACGCCTGGACACATAGATTTCAGCGGGGCCGTAACTAGAAGTTTAAGGGCTGTTGACGGCGCATTGGTTGTTGTGGACGCTGTTGAGGGTCCGATGACTCAGACGGAAACAGTGCTGATGCAGGCGCTGCGCGAAAGGGTCAAACCAATATTATTTATTAATAAGGTTGATAGGTTGATAAAGGAGCTGCGTTTAACACCTGAAGCCATGCAGAATCGATTCGCAAAAATTATACTTAGAATAAACAGTTTAATCGAGAAGTATGCTCCTCCGGAGCATAAGAAGGATTGGCAGGTTAGGATTGAGAATGGAACCGTTGCCTTCGGCTCGGCTCTGCATAAATGGGGTTTCACCCTGCAATACATGAGGGAGAAGGGCATAACCTTCAAGGATGTTATTGACGCGTACACCGGTGAACCTGAGGATGTTGCCAAGAAGGTTGAGGCTTTAAGTAAGAAGGTTCCCTTGTATGAGCCAATCCTCAATATGTTCTGTGAGCATCTACCAAATCCAATGGAGGCTCAGGCATATAGGCAAACGCAGATTTGGCCAGGTGATCCCAAAAGCCCCGTCGGCATAGGTATGGCTAAAGTTGATCCTAATGGTCCGCTTCTAATGTGCGTAACATCCATTGAGGTTGATCCCCACAGCGGCGTTGTTGCAATAGGGAGGGTTTTCAGCGGAACGGTTGAGAGGGGAAAAGTTGTTCAGCTCGTGACGAGCAGGCGGAAGGGGACTATTCAGCAGGTTTATATGAGTATGGCTGCAGATAGGGTTGTTGTTGATAGGATACCGGCAGGCAACATAGCGGCTCTCTCCGGGCTGCCTCCTCTGCAAGTCGGCGAGACGCTTGCTGATGATGGCGTTGAAACCCCGCCATTTGAGGGCTTAAAGTATGTTTCCGACCCCGTAGTAACCGTTGCTGTTGAACCTGCAGACGTTAAGGATCTGCCGCTGTTCGATAAAGTTGTACATAAATTAACCCTAGAGGATCCGAACCTGCATTTTACAATAAACAAGGAAACCGGAGAATACCTCCTGAGCGGCATGGGCGAACTTCACCTTGAGGTTACAGCGTACAGGATGCAGGAAGCCGGGTTGAAGGTTAAAATGAGTAAGCCAATCGTGATTTACCGTGAGACCATAAGCCGCAACTATAGGGGTCCACCAGTTATGGGTAAGAGCCCCAATAAACATAACAGGTTATGGGTGACGATAGAGAGACTTCCGGAGGAGGTTGTTGAGGCAATAAGATCGGGGAGAATCTCCGAGATGCAGAAGCGGGATGAAAGGCAGAGAATACTTATGCATGAGTTCGGCTGGACAGCGGATGATGCCCGAAACGTTATAGCCATTGAGGGAACAAATATACTCGTGAACAGAATCAAGGGTAGACAGTTCGTTGAGGAGATTATTGATCATGTGAAGTCAGGCTTCAGGGACGCTGTTAACTCATGCGTTTTAGCGAAGGAACCGGCTTACGGGCTTAAAGTTAATCTTGAGGACATATTGATTCATGAGGATCCCGTCCATAGGGGTCCAGCTCAGATAATGCCCATGACGTGGCGGCCAATATGGGGCTGCTTCCTGCTCTGCGAGCCCAAGCTGCTTGAGCCTATACTCAGCTTTGAATGTAAGGTTCCAAGCGAGTTTGTGAGTCAAGTAATAGCCACTGTTCAGAAAAGACGCGGTAAACTCTTAGATCTGGTGAGCGAGGAGGACATGATGATAGTTAAAGCCGAGATGCCTGTGGCGGAATCATTCGGGCTTGCTGAAGAATTGAGGTCTTCAACTCAGGGAAGAGCTTTTTGGGCAACACAGTTCAGCAGATGGGCTCCGGTGCCGGACTCCATGCAGATGGAGGTAATAAGGCAGATACGCGAGAGGAAGGGGTTGAGTCCAACGCCGCCTAGGCCTGAGGAGTTCTATGATGAAGAATAGCGCTTTCCGCTGGGATTATAGACTGCTCTAAGCGATCCGCCGCCTTCATATTATAGCAACATTTAAAAGGCTCATCATTTTTCTTTCTTATAGATTGGTGATGATATGCCTAGAGAGTTTAGGTATAGGGGCTATACGCTTGAGCAGCTGCAGAGCATATCGATGGATGAAGTAATACGTTTGCTTAATGCACGTTCTCGAAGAAGCTTACTGCGAGGCTTATCCTATGAGCAAAGAAAGCTCCTGGAGAAGATCCGCATGGTTAGGGAGTTGGGCAACAATGGGGAGCCGATAAAGACGCATGCCAGAGACATGGTGATACTGCCCGAAATGGTTGGGGTAACGATCCATGTTCATAATGGTAAAGAGTTTGTTCCGGTTGAGATAAAGCCGGAAATGATAGGGCACTACTTAGGCGAATTTGCAATAACAAATAAGCCGGTGAAGCATGGAACCCCGGGAATAGGCGCAACAAGAAGCAGCATGTATGTGCCATTAAAGTAAAGCGAAACGTTTTTTCTTTTAAAAACTCCATGTTTTGAGGCGTGAACCTAGAGACTTGATGAAACATCGTTCTTTTCTAGGATAATTTAGGCCCTAAAGCTGCGGATCTACATTCTCTCCGGGGCTTCTATACCTATCAGGTTTAACGCGTTGCGCAATGTTATCCTAACCGCGTCGACGAGGAGCAGCCTAGCGTCGCTTAATTCATGTTTTTCAGCTTTAACAACAGGTAACGCAGCGTAGAAGGTGTTGAATTTGTCAGCCAGAGCATTTGCGAAGTCAGCTATAATGTTCGGCTTCATATTGTCGGCTGCTTCAACAAATATTTCTGGGAAGCGGGCGACCATCAATATTAATTCATGCTCAATAGGCTCTTTAAGAAGCGAGAAGTCGGCGTCCTCAACATTTCTGGATGCCCTTCTCAATATGCTGCATGCCCTTGCATGCGAATACTGAATGTATGGTCCGCTGTTCCTCTCGAAGTTTATGACCCTGTCCCAGGTGAATGTGACGGGCTTTAGGGGGTCAGTCTCTATAAGCGCATATTTTACGGCGCCGATGCCTACCTGCTCAGAAATCCTTCTTTTTTCAGCCTCCGGCAGTTCCTCTGAGCGCTTTTTAACTTCCTCACATGCCCTTAAAACGGCTTCATCCATGACTTCGTCAAGGGTTACATATCTCCCCCTTCTGCCCGATATTCTTTGTCCCGGGAAATTGACGAGGTTGTAGGCGAAGTGTATGAGCCTTTTAGCCTCCTCAACGTATCCTAAAGCGCAGAGAGCTAGTTTCAACTGCAGCTGCGCCAGCTTCTGCTCCATTCCGATGACGTTTATAACCTTCTCAGCCCTTCTGAATTTCCAGAGACTGTAGGCTATGTCCCTAGTCGTATATAGGGTTGTGCCGTCAGATCTACCTAGGGTTAGAGATGGAACCTCGTAGGTTTCTTTAAGCCCAAAAATGCTTTTCAACCCAAGATCCCTCGCCACGCCCTCAGCGTCGAACTCTAGAACATCGCCTCTATGAAATACGTAAGGGGTTCTCTTAAGTAAGTTTAAGCATTCCGCAACTTCACCACTCCATATGAAGCTGCTCTCCCAATCCCATGAGTCGAAGGATATGTTAGCTCTTTTAAGGGTCTGCTTAAACCCTTCAAGGCAGATCGATGAGACTTCGCGGATAAGCGCCACAGCTTCCTCATCGCCCAACTCGTATCTCCTCATGAGAGCGTTAATTTCGAATTCAGGATCCTTAATCTTCTCCATCGCCTCCAGTAGGCTGTTGAATAGATTGGGGAATCTCTGTTGAAGGTCAACTGCGACGGCAACCCAATCGTCAAGATCCATCCTAACCTTCTGCAGCTCATCGTGGCTTAGGCTGCCTTTCCCCCCATTAAGTAGCGCCTTAAGCCTTCTAATTTCAAGTAGGCAGTTTGTGATCGCATATATGGCGCCGATGAAATGATCCGGTTTAATCGCTGGCTTAGGTTTGCCGAGCAATTTATATCCATATGCAACTATTGATGATTGGCGTCCTACGTCGTCAATATAATAATGCCTAAAGACCTTGTGTCCTCTGGCGCTCAATATGCGTGCCAACGAATCTCCGAGAACGGAGTTCCTTGCGGATCCAACATGGATTGGGTGAACAGGGTTAACGCTTGTATGCTCAACTATTATTTTTTCCGGTTTTCCAATTTTAACATGTCCATACTCGCTGTTCAATGCTCTTGCGGACCTAATTGTTAAGGATGAGAGCTCCGTGAAGTCTACGTGGAAGTTCACGTATCCCTGTCCAGCGGCCTCAACCGACTCAATCATTGGAAACTCCTTTTTTTCTATGTTCGCTTCAGCCTCAATCTGTCTGGCTAGGTTTATTGGGGTTTCAGAGAGACTTTTTGAAATTTCGAAGCATATACGTGATGTTAGTTCGCCGAATTGCGGGTTTGGCGGTATTTCAAGGGTTACTTTATATGCCGCTAGCCCCTTGAAAGTTTTCTCCAGCGTCCTCTTCAGCAGCCCCTCACATTGCATCCTGAATTCAGTGAATGGGCTTTCCGATATGGTGATGCTCATTCCTATACCGCCATTAAGCCTATTCCCCATCTAATTTATAAACTGCATGGTTAATTTCTTGTTTGTTGGGAAATGAGGAAGGTAGCGGGCTTAATTAGGCTCATGCGGCCGGTGAACTGCTTAATGATGGGCATAGCTGTGATAGTTGGCGCCATCATAGCAGCTCAGGAATTCACTGTGGTGAATGACGCCTTCAATAGGCTTATGCTTGGCTTTATTACGGCTTTCACTTTGACCGCTGCTTCAATGGCGATAAACGATTATTACGATAGAGATATAGATGCTGTTAATGAGCCGGATAGACCGATCCCAAGCGGGCTTATAAGGCCTGTGGAAAGCCTATTTTTCGCAGCTGCTTTAACGCTTATCGGGCTTGCCGCAGCTGCTTTAACGAGCATCCCATGCCTCCTAGCTGCAGCAGCTTCATGGATGATATCCGCGGCTTACTCCACAATTGGGAAACGCACCGGTCTGCCCGGAAACTTCCTTGTGAGCATATGCATTTCAGTGCCGTTTATTTATGGCAGTTTAGCCCTGAAAGGATCGATTGAATTAAATGTTACATTTTTCGCTGCTTTAGCTTTTCTCGCCAACACCGGGCGGGAGATAACTAAGGGAATAGCTGATGTGGAGGGGGATAGAATTAGGGGAATTAGAACCTTGGCCATATCTTACGGTGCTAGGGGGGCCGCCTATGCCTCATCAGCATTCTTCATGCTGGCTGTGCTTCTAAGCCCCATACCGGCAGTTTTAAGGTTGATGAGCCCATGGTTTCTGCCGCCGCTGATCCTGGCGGACATAGGTTTTACGTTCTCATCGCTAAGCCTAATGAAAAAGCATACGAGGGAAAACGCCAAAAGAATTAAGAAAATAACGCTAATATGGATGATGCTCAGCCTAATAGCGTTTATGGCTGGAACCATAAAGTAAAAAAGGCTGATCTAAACCTAGAAAATATTTGAAGGTACGAAAGAAAACGGCGGGGATAGCCAAGCCAGGTCAAAGGCGCAGGCTTCAGGAGCCTGTCCCATAGGGGTTCGCGGGTTCAAATCCCGCTCCCCGCACCAATACCTCTAGTTCTGGTGCGCTACACATAAATGGGATTTTTAAGTCTTCGGGTTTAGAGTCTTCTGGAATGATTGATATCCATGATTATTCAAGGAGGCTTGAGAGTGCTAGGCGTAGGCTCGCTCAGCTAGAGTACTCTGGCATACTCTTGGGCTTTATAGACCACTTGCTAGCTACGGGTATCTCGAAGGGTAGGGTGGCTAAGATTGCAAACCACCTATGCGCGATATTCAGGAATCGCTCATTCAACCCATTAAGCGCCACCATAAGTGATATTGAGGCTGTTATCGGCTGGATAAACAGCCAGCCATATAAGATGAGCACTAGGGACGACATGAAGTTCGTTATTAGGAAGCTTGTCCAGTACGCTAAGTTTGGGAGCTGCTCCAAGAAGACGCCGATACCGCCAGAGGTCTCATGGTTCAGCGTTAGTACAAGGGATGACAAGGACAGCCGAGTTAAGCCGGAATCTCTTCTAACTATTGAGGAGGTTAAGCGCATGATGGCCGCAGCAGAGAATGAGAGGGATAGGGCGCTACTCAGCGTCTTATTTGAAGCTGCTCTTCGGCCCGGAGAGCTCCTAGGTATGACTGTTGGGAGCGTTGAGTTTAAAGACGGCTACTGCCTAATATCCGCGGTAGGCAAGACTGGCGTGAAGAGGATCCCGCTAGTCGCAAGCTTCATGCCGCTACTAGAATGGCTGGAGAAACATCCAAGAAGGAATGACCCGAAAGCGCCGCTATGGGCTTCACTAGGCAATAACTCTAAGGGAGGCAGGGTCAGCTATTACTACCTTAGAAAGCTCTTGAAGAAGCTTGCCGCTGAGGCCGGCATTAGGAAGGATGTATGGCCATACCTGTTTAGGCATACAGCCCTAACCAATATGGCGAAGGTTATGACCGAGGCTAAGCTTGAGCTTTACGCCGGCTGGGTCCAGGGCTCACGCATGACTAAGCGCTACGTCCACTTCTCAGCTCGTGACCTAGAGGAAACCATGCTGCAACTGCATGGAATGCTAAAGGGAGGAGAATGTAATGCAGTACTCAAAGTAGTGGAGTGCCCAAGGTGCAAAACAAAGAATCGGCCTGATGCAGTTAGGTGCAGCTTCTGCGGCCTAATACTCGATAAGGAGCTCGCAATAAAAATAGAGGAAGAGGAGCGTAGAAGAGATGAAGCCATGATCGCTAGGATCGAGCGCCTTGAGAGGCTTGTCCGCTCCCTATTAAATGGGGGGAGCTCCTCCCTCTAACAAGACGCTTCAGCTCCTCCAATTCCCTAAGCAGCTCCTCTAAATCAGCCCTCCGGACAACCACAAACTCCTCCACCATCAACCACCATAAAAAAACGAAACACAAGAACATTTAAATCAAGAAAATGAAAATACTGTGCTTTAACGCTTTATAGGGACGTATCGGTCTGGCAGTAATCTTTTTCTAAACAAAATTCTACTTGTAAGCTCCATGATTTTACCATCTCTCAGAAATTTCTCCAAGAATATGTGGAGGACCTCACCCTTCTCCGTTTTCATATAATAGGTGACTATTTTTCCACTCACTTTCTCTTTACTAAACGTGAGGGCTCCATATTTGACTAGAACATCATCAACCCATCTATTAAAAGCCGTTTCATTACCCAAAATTTTTATCAGCTCCCATTTCGAGGTCTTCCTTTTCTCATTTATGGTTGAAAGCACTTGAAAGCAGATCCTATCCGGTTTTCGTGGCAGCACCATAGGCCTCCAGCTCCCTTACCTCCTCCTTAATCTTCTCGAGATCTTTCTCCGCCTCTACTAAATACCTATATTTCTCAACAGTTTTAGCATAATCCCTCCACAAGAGGAAGGCATATAGCACATTTATTCCACATAGAACGAGAAGAGACAAAGACGCTATGAAGTTCTCCGGTATTCGCATAAAATAGAAACCTAATGCCGCAAACACAACACTATACATTACAAGAGCTATACAGAAATACTTAAAGTTCCTAACATTCTTGGCAACGTCCTTAGCAAAGCTTATCGCATCATCAGCAAATTTGACAGCCCTATCTCGCAGCTCCCGAGAAAATTCAGCAAGCAAATTTAGCTCATCTTCTTCTCGCATAAAATACGTTTAATCTTAACCACAATATATAAATTTACGTGAGTATGTTGCCGCGGACAAACCAGTTTGCGTGGTCACGAAAATTGAATAAACAAGTCAACGCAATATTGGTCACGGAAATTGGACAAAAAACCATTGGTCATGAAGTTTTGAAGAGCACCGATATGGGTTCTGTTATAAAATTCGTGACCTAATAGCATCTGTTCAATTCGTGACCTTGCTATGTTTGTTCAATTTTTGTGGCTCCCCGTTAAGATAGCACCCATTAATGGAGAGCTTTGTTTTACTTGACTCGATTTTGATCCTTTAGCCCTCGCATATGCGAACCTCTCAAGCCTTTCATAATAGGGCTATCCATGAGAGTGCACTAAACATCACCTATATGGTGCTGACCTTTATGTTGCTAAGTCCAGTTTACACGTAAAGTAATATACGGTTACCCATTGATTTACTCTTTTAATAAACTTTACATTATATTCGCAGTCAGCCATCTTGTCCAATATAGGAGTTTCAGATCCATGAATCTCAATAATGTATTGTCTAGATAACTTTATAGTTTCTTTATCTAACTTGATCAATGAATACTCGCATCCCTCACAATCCATCTTCACCAGATCGATCCGTCCCTCCTTATCAAAGATAGTTTTCAATATATCGCCTAAATTTTTCAGTTTCACTGTAATCTGCCGCGATCCATTTACTCGTAGTCCAGTAACAGTTCCACTATAATTGATGCTACTTATGGTGTCACGGAACCATGCGCCGTAGTTCAATGGAATTATTTTATCCTCAAGATTGTTCCTAGCAATATTTTTGATTAAATTTTGGTAATGTCTTTTAACTGGCTCTAGAGCGTAAACTCTCTTAGCACCCCTAGATACGAAGAGCAGAGCCGTCTCCCCAATATATGCTCCTACATCAATAACGACACCGCCCCTAATATCGGCACAGGACGTGGCAACTTAACTTCACCTCCTTAAGTGGTTGTAGTATAGTATGAATAGTTTTATTGTTAGGTTCCAGCATGCCATCGACCTTCTGAATCTCTCGCTTCTGTTTATTGGGTTTGATGTTATATTGTTGAAGAATATTTTAGTTCTCTGCTTGAATGATGAGTATGCTGATTCTATTAGGCTTCTATCTCCGAAAGGGTTCAGTATTATATGGTAGGCCCAGCTCCTCCAGAGCCTGCTTAAGCCATGGAGCATTATCAAC
>CAYPJR010000011.1:0-2538 GCA_964411115.1 uncultured Candidatus Bathyarchaeia archaeon
GGCCTATTTGAAAAGTATCTTACTTTATGGGTGCTGACGGCTATGATCATTGGCTTCCTATTGGGTAAGCTCTTTCCGGAAATAGGTTTATGGATTGAGAACCTTCAGGTTGGAGATGTATCGATTCCAATGGGCGTATGCTTATTTCTCCTCATGTATCCAACCATGGTAAGCATAGAGTTTAGAGAGATCGTTAAAGCTACTAGGTCCCCAAAGCCTATCATACTCACGTTAATAGGTAATTGGGTTATTGCACCAGCCCTGATGACTCTACTGGCTCGACTATTTCTAAGCAATTATCCAGGATACGCAGCTGGAGTAATATTGCTGGGTATAGCACCGTGCACGGGTATGGTTCTATTCTGGGTTCTATTGGCGCAGGGAGACGTAGCTAAAGGAGTTGTGATAACGGCGATAAATGCCGCATCAACTCTAATACTTTATGCGCCACTTGCAACACTATACCTCGGGGTAGGAGGTATACCAGTTCCAATAGCGCCAATAGCGGAAAGCGTGGCACTCTTTGTGGGCTTGCCCCTAGCCTTAGGGCAATTATCACGTGCTATCCTCATTAAAAGAAGGGGGAGAGAATGGTTTAACGATAGATTTCGCCCAGTCATAGGGAACGTTGCGGCTGTGGCACTGCTCACTACAATCATTATATTATTTTCCCTGAGAGGCGAAGTTGTCATTAGCCAATCCATTACAATCGGCTTAGTCTCTATACCACTACTGTTACACTTCTTTACTATGGCTACGCTCTTCTACGTAATACCTTGGCTCTTAAAGTTTGATTATAGGGATGCCGTGACAATTGCCTTCATAAGCTCAGGTACTCAATTTGAAGTTGCAATAGCAACGGCTACGGTAGTTTTCGGCGCCAGCTCAGAGGCGGCTCTGGCAACGGTGGTCGGACCGTTATGGGAGGTCCCATCCATGTTAACATTCGTAAAAATTGTTCTAAAAACCAAAAAACATTTCTCTAAGGTATTAATTAAATAGCCTTGGGCTCTGATAATGGTGAAAGAGATAAAAAGAGATGATGAAACCCTCTACGTTTGCGAAGAATGTTGGCTCGTATATAGAGAAAGAAGATGGGCTGAACAGTGTGAGGAATTCTGCTCCAAGTATCATTCCTGCTCGCTAGAAATTACAAAACATGCAGTCCAAATGAACACTATAAACTCCGATGAATAGTTCCCTTACAGTCTTGTTAAACTATTAAAGGGCTCATCAAAGTTTATACCCAAATCAAATTCTGACAGAAATAGATTTTTATTCGTATTCCATGTCTTAGGTTGTTGCTCTGTTTACCTTATTTCACAACTTGTCTTGAGATCGAATTTAGCAACAAGCTAGCGCGCATAAATTCCTAAGTAAGAATTAAAGACCTCCTTGCGGGAAGACCTCTTGATACTCTGACTGCGAAACCTCTCCATTCCATAACATCATTAGCCCTAATATACCCCTTGCAACTTTTTAACTCCTTTAAGGCTTTTATGGAGATACTATCAAGTTTTGCTGTCTCTCAAAGACTAATGCAACCTTCCCTACAACTTCAACTGAAATTATCATGGTATTTTTCCATGTCCTCGCTCCCCCATCCTTATTATGCTGTAGCCATGATGAGGCCCTATGTAGATGCCCATTTAATAGAAACATCAAGCCCATCTGTAAAAAATTCACGGCCTAGGCTTAGACTAGATACTAGGCAGAGCTCCTTTTTCCCAAAATTTTTATTTTAGAGAGAAGTTGCGATTATAATAAGGGTGGGTTTAGCGCTTGGAGGTTAAAGTCAGGTATTTTACGACTCTACGTGAGCTTGCTCAGTGCACTGAGGAAGAACTCAAGTTAGAGGATAATGTATGCTTAGAGGATTTAATCGAAGTGATTGTATCCAAGTATGGTGATGAAGCACGTCGATACTTATACAGCGATGAAAACCAAAGAATTATTGATCCATCAGTCCGTTTCCTAATTAATGGAAAAGGCTCAGAGATGATTCAGGGATTAAAAACTAAGCTTAAGGATGGCGATACTATAGCAATAATACCGCCTATTGGCGGTGGATAATTAGCATGGTTTTATCTTTGGGTTTCACGAGTTTTAAGCATAAACTCTATTGGCTCGCGCGCTTTTGAAGCTGTCTTTGGTGGAACTTTAATCTCGTTCTTCTCGTCTCTCAAGCATAAGTAGACCTTCTCGAGAGTATGTAGCTTCATGTTTACGCATACCGCCTCCTCATAGGCTGGGATAAACGTTGCATCCCTCCTATTCTTCCTCAGCCTATGTAATAACCCCACCTCTGTTGCAACGATAAACTGGTTAGATTTAGAGGTCAAAGCCTCACTATACATTCTAGAGGTACTGCCAACAAAATCTGCGACTTCCCAAACTTCTGGATCACACTCTGGGTGAGCAATGACTTCAGCACCGGGATACCACTGCTTAAGTCGTACGATATCTTCATTATTGAAGAGTTTATGTACCGGGCAGAAGCCGTATTGCGGTATTGGTATTATCTTCCTATCGGATTTC
>CAYPJR010000011.1:2638-23731 GCA_964411115.1 uncultured Candidatus Bathyarchaeia archaeon
ATGTACCGGGCAGAAGCCGTATTGCGGTATTGGTATTATCTTCCTATCGGATTTCGTCTGGGCGTATTTTGCCAGGTTTGCGTCCGGCCCAAAGAGAACAACCTCGGACTCCATCCTATTCACGATTTCAGCGGCATTAGCCGATGTACACACAGCGTCGCAGTATGCTTTAGCTTCCGCTAAGCTGTTTATGTATAGGACGATTTTAGCCTTAGGATACTTGCGCCTATAAAATACTACTAATTCAGCTGGTAGCATAGATGCCATTGGACAAAGCGCATTAACATCCGGTATGAGAACCTTCTTGTCCGGGTTTAGTATAGCAGTAGTCTCCGCCATAAAATTAACACCGCAGAAGACCACTATTCTGGCGTCTGTTTGGGGTTGCGCATAGAGATAATTCTAGACTGTCGCCGACAAAGTCTGCGATATCCTGGACCCCGGGACGCTGATAATTATGCGCTAATATTATCGCTTTCTTCTCCTGCTTTAACCTCTGAATCTTTTCCACTAAATCCCGCTGAGTAGCCATATTCTCTTCCCCCTCCTCTTCGGAATTTAGATGAAAAATTTAATCGTTCTTAAATTTATTTCTCCCACTTTCCAGCAATCATAACAGTAGAATACACTATACTATAAGGCGCTCTATTTGCCCATCACTTATAGCTATAACTGTCATCTCGCTTTCTTTATCCACAAATTTGCGGATTACGTTTACCGGAGTATTCTTTGGTACGTCTGAGTAACGCACAGTTATTGCGGTAGCCTTCTCTATGATTATTAGGCCTTCATTGCCCATGATTAGGATGATGGGAGTTAAGTGCTTATATAAGCCTAAAGTTAAGGAGGTGAACTCTACAGTCTAGAAAAAAATTCAAGGACCTATTAATGCACATGTAATTCCCGAAATTTTGCGGGAAAACTTAATAATTTAAGTAATAAAGGATTGATTGAAGCAAAAATGTTTAAGCGATGTCCAGGGGTAAGGAACCTAATAGAACCACAGATAATAATCAGGGAATGCCCATTCTGCGGTGAGAAGATAGAATTCTTTGAATATGAAACTCAGTTGGAGTGCTCGAGATGCGGCAGAATAGTGTATCGTGAACCGACGGAAACATGTCTTTCCTGGTGTGATTACGCAGATAAATGTATAAGCGATTTAGAGAATAGGGGGCTCGTCAACAAATCAAGAGCCGAGGAATTAAGGAGATCTACAGGGAGGAGGTAGAAAGCTTTGAGCTTTCAATGGCCTGTTAAAATTCTATTGGTTCATCCCAAAGCGCCTTTTCTAATGCGTGACAGAATAATTATAGCGGCGGATTGCACAGTCCTTTTAAATGAGGGACTCGGCCAACAGTTCAGGAATGGAGATTCGGTTATAATTGGCTGTCCATTACTTGAAGACCCATATAGGATGGCAGATAAAGTTACATTGATTGTAAATGAGGCAAAGGCGAGGGAGATTGAAGTCTACACGATGGAGGTTCCATGTTGCCACGTAATACATATGATGGTTTCAAAGACAATTAAAGAGTTAGGAAAAGACATAAAATCTAGGCATTATATTGTGAGAGTAGCATCGTGGAGAGCTGAGCCCTACAGGCCGGGAATAATTGATGAATCGATGATTAAGGCTGAGAGAGAGGCACACGGCCATAACCACCATTAAAAGTCATAATTGAGTCGTGTGATAGAATTATGATCAAAAGCATAAGATTAATCGTATCAGTTGATCAAAATATATGTACTGGGTGTGGCAATTGCATTAAAGCTTGCTTAACAGGGGCGCTTCAACTCGTAAATGGAAAGGCAAGGCTTATTGATGAGAGGCGTTGCGATGGTTTCGGCTCCTGCATAGCTGTATGCCCAAACAATGCCATAAGCCTAGAACTACGCGAGGCAGAGGAATTTGATTGGACAGTGATTAATGAAATAGGCTTTGAAAGTCTCATGAAGAAGCTAGCTATAACAAGTACGCGCTCAAAGTAGATTATCGGAGGAGTTAATAGTCGCTTTGTGGCTTAATTGAGTTTTACGTGCAATATGGTCCCGGCTTTCGTCTTTAATCCGCTGTTTTTTCATTTAAAATTCTTCCGTTCGACAGCTCAAAATGGAAGAGTTGTTCAAAAGCGAAAATTAAGCCACAAAGCATTAATAGTTGTAAAATATATTTTATTATTTCTTAGGTTTAATGAAATCCCATTTAAGATAAAAATAAAGTGGAAGTTAATTGAGTGGGTCATCAAACGCTAAGATACCGCTCTTTGAGTTCTTTTAGCAAGCATCTCTATGAATTTTCTCTTCTTCTAAGGCAGGTTTTTCTCGAATTAATTTACCGCAAACTTGACATCATAAAGTTGCGACCAGCAATATAACGGGCTTATAAACCTTGTAAATATTCCTAGGAAGAATATTTTTAAGCATAAAATATAAATACTGGTATTTATATTTTCATAACGGAGTTATAAAAATATTATGCAACACCTTAGGGAGGTGGAGGCTTTCAGCAAAAAGAGTCACGTAAAGATGCTTAAATGTAGGGAGTGTGGTAAAGAATATCCCCCGATAAAGATTCACGCATGCGAGGAATGTTTTGGCCCATTAGAAGTTGTTTACGACATAGATTCCATAAACCTTGATAAACAGACCATTGAAGGACGGAGGAAAACTTTGTGGCGCTACCGTGAACTTTTACCCTTAGAAGATTTAACGAAAATTATCGATTTAGGAGCTGGTTTTACACCGCTTCATGAGTGTAAGCGTCTTGCAGAAACTCTAGGTTTGAGAAGACTTTACATAAAAAACGATACGGTGAGCCCAACTGGATCATTTAAAGATAGGCCAGCTACTGTTGCGGTTTCAAAATCTCTTGAATTTGGGTTTAGAGCCGTTGGATGTGCTTCAACTGGAAATTTGGCTGCGGCCACCGCTGCTCACGCTAGTAGAGCTGGGCTTCCATGCTACGTTTTTGTACCATCTGGCATAGAGAAGAGTAAGATTTTGCAAGCAGCTGCATATGGAGCTAAAATAATCGCTGTTAGGGGAACATATGATGATGCTAATAGACTTGCGGCCCAAGTCTCATACGAGTGTGACTTGGCCATAGTGAACATAAACATTCGCCCATACTACGTGGAGGGCTCAAAAACAATTGTCTTCGAGATCTGCGAGCAACTCGGATGGAGGGCTCCAGAGAACATAATAATACCGGTGGGAAGTGGAGCCTTACTATGTGCTGTGTGGAGGGGGCTAGAACAGTTTAATGAACTCGGATTAATCGATGAGCTGAAGACAAGGATAATTGGAGCACAGCCTGAGGGCTGCTCACCAGTAGTTAAAGCCTACAAATCTAATTCTGAGGATGTTCTGCCAGTTGAGAAGCTAGACACAATCGCTAAAAGTCTGGCTATAGGTGACCCGGGCGATGGGATATATGCTTTGAAGTCCATTAGGAAGTCTGACGGATTAGCGGAGGACGCGACGGATGAGGAAATAATTGAGGGAATAAACCTCTTGGCGAAGACCGAGGGAATATTTGCTGAGCCAGCTGGAGGTATTACAGTAGCCGTTTTAAGGAAGCTTATTGAGTCAGGGGATATAGCTAGAGACGAGGAAGTTATATGCTGTGTTACTGGTAGCGGCTTTAAGTCTTTAGAAGTATTCTCAGACAGTCAACTGGATATAGTTGAAGTGGAGCCAACACTCAGTAGCCTTAAGAAAGCAGTGGAATTGGAGGTTTAATTGAGTATGGTCAAAGCGAAGATAACATTATTTGGAAGCTTAGTAAAAATTGTCGGTGAAAAAACGGTTTATGTTAATGCTTTAACATTAGAGGACGCTATAAATGAGATATCCGCCAAACATGGGAAGGAATTTAGAGACAGAATTTTAGATGAGAATGGGAAACTAAAGAGGTTCATCAATATTTACGTTAATGGTAAGGATATTCGCTTTCTCAACCAGTTAAAAACCGTGTTAAGCGATGATGATGAGGTTTCAATAATTCCAGCCGTGGGGGGCGGGTAATGACGGTTAGCTTAATTCTTATTGGATTTGGGAATGTTGCACAAGGATTAGCTGAGGTTCTAAATTCGCATGCGTATACTCTCAAAGAAAAGTATGGACTAAACATAAAAGTGACAGCGATAGTTGATCGAAGTGGAGCAGCGGTATCAGAAGCGGGAATAAATTTAACCAAAGCTTTAGAGGTTAAAAGAAGATTGGGATCAATCTCCGCCATGAAATCCATAGGTAAGCCTGGTCTCTCAGCAGTAGAAGTAATTGAGGAATCAAACGGAGATATAGTCGTTGAAGCTACATCAAATAATCTCGAAAGTGGGGAGCCGGGGTTAACGCATATTAAAAGGTCCCTGAGAACTGGTAAACATGTCGTTACAACCAATAAGGGGCCACTTGCCCTAGCGCTACCACAGCTTCTTGAGATCGCGCGAGGGAACGGCGTGGAATTACGGTTCAGCGGAGCTGTTGGCGGGGCTATGCCAATTTTAGATTTCGCTAGGAGATGTCTATGTGGGGATGAAATATTATCTATTATGGGGATACTGAATGGCACAACAAACTACATCCTCTGGAGCATGAGTGAGAGAGGAATAACAATGAGCGAGGCAATCGCAGAAGCGCGTAAATTAGGTTACGCTGAAGAGAATATCTCTTACGATATAAATGGACTTGATGTAGCATCAAAACTGGTCATAATTGCAAATTGGGTTATGGGTTATGAAGTATCACTTAAAGATGTTAACGTTAAGGGTATAGGAAATGTATCTTTAGAAGATGTAATAAGCGCTAAGAGAAAGGGGTTTGCTATTAGGCTTATAGGTTCCATAAGCCATGGGAAAATAAAAGTTTCGCCTGAAACGATTCCCCTAAATGACCCATTATGTGTAAGTTCCAACCTCAATGCTGTAATATTTGAGTGCGCTCTCTCAGGCCGGCATTTAATTATTGGATGCGGAGCTGGTGGGAGGGAGACAGCCTCATCAATCTTAAGAGATATCATAGGCATATCTAGTGGTAAGAGTGCTAATTGCCAGAAAAGTAATGTTACAGGCTCCTCAAAAAATCTATACGTACATCCATATAAAACAGAGGGCATCCTGTTTAGGGGATCTATTAATCGATTTGGAGGTAGGATTTATGCCTATAGGGAAAAAGGTCGATTTATCAGAGGCTGAAATAGAATATTATTCACGCCAAATAGTTCTTTCAGACATTGGCTATAATGGACAAATCAACCTTAAGAGAGCAAGTGCATGTATAGTGGGTTTAGGCGGGTTAGGTTCACCAGCAGCCTTGCAGTTGGCAGCTGTGGGCGTAGGCCACTTACGTTTAGTTGACCACGATGTTGTTGAGATGTCAAATCTCCAGAGACAGCATATTTATAGCATCAAGTATCTCGGATACCCAAAGGTTGAGGCGGCTGCCATCAGACTTAAGGAGTTAAATCCCAATATAGAGGTGGAGCCCCTACCATTATCCATAAACCAGCATAATGTTAAGAGTATTATTGATGGTGTTGATGTTGTAATTGATGGGCTTGATCGAATGAGCACACGCTACCTGATAAACCGTGCATGCCAAAAACTTGGCGTACCATACATTTATGGAGCCGCCATCATGACTATGGGAAACGCCTCCACCATAATGCCCGGAGAAACACCTTGCTTAGAATGCTTTCAGGGAGGAATTGATGACGGCCTCCTCCCTTCGTGCGCTGTCGTTGGAGTCCATCCCTCAATCCTTAGCATTATAGCGAGCATAGAAGTTTCCGAAGCCGTAAGGGTAATTACTGGAAGAAAGCCGCTGTTAGCTGGCAGACTCTTATACTGCGATATTAGAGAAATGATCTTTGAAGCGATAAAGATTTCAAAAGCAGAGAACTGCCCAGTATGTGGCTCAAGTCCAAGCCCGCCTAAACCTATTGAAGAGAAATTCATTACCGAACTTTGTGGTAGAGAGGGGAAGAGAGTTTTTCTGATAGCACCCAAGAAAAATCTCAATATAAGAATGGATAAACTGGCATCTTTAATGGCAAACCTTGAAAACTTCGATGTAAAAGTTAAGGCAAATATGGGGATAACTTTCACAGACCAAGCTAACAATAGAACAATTAGTATTTTGAAAAGTGGCATAATGATCGCAGACAACTTTGGTGATGAAGAAGAGGTATATGAGTTTTATAGGAAAATACTAGTTGACGGTTTAGGAATAAACGCTAGCGAAATAGAGCTGTAAAACATCATCATAAATTTAATTTTTCCCGTAATACGAAAATTTAAATATAACAATGTTATATCAATATTGGAGTGATAGTCCTTGGCCTTAATAGAAATAGCTGATATTGAGAAATTTGTAGGACGGTACTCTATTGGACGCGATAATGGTCAAGGCTCATTACATTTCATTAGAATCAAGATTCCAGGCGGCATTTTAACATCTGATCGATTCCGAGGTATTGCTAGCTTAGCATCGAAGTATAGTAGAGGAATAGTGGAGATAACTGATAGGCAAGATATACAATTGCATTGGATTAGAGCTGAGGACTCACTGGACATTTTCTCCTCCATGGAGGAGATGGGCTTTACAACAGATATGTGTGGGCAGGGATTTGCTGGTGCAAGATACGGAGATGTTAGAAACATAATTTGCTGCCCAGCCTCCGGCATTGAGAGGGGTGAATTATTCAACTGTTATCCAATCGCTAAAGACCTAACAAAGTTTTTTACTGGAAACACGGCTTTTCTGGATTTGCCTAGAAAGTTTAAAATATCCATGTCAGGCTGCGGTGCCGACTGCACTAGGTCGTGGATAAATGACTTAGCCTTCGTAGCCGTTAAGAACGGTTATGGTGAAATTGGCTTTACAATCTTAGTTGGAGGAAGTGTAGGAGCGTCGCTTCCTGGACCTAGACTTGCAAAGCCAACAGGCGTATTCATTAGGCCGGAGGAAGCCTTTAAAGTAGCCGTCGCAGTGACTGAGATCCATAGGGATTATGGTAATAGGGAAAGTAAGGCCAAGGCCAGGTTTAAGTGGCTTATTGAGAGTTTAGGGATGGAAAAGTTTATCTCGATACTCGAGTCAAAGGTTGGTGAAAAACTTGAGAGATATGATGGACGAATTTTTAGTAAGCAAACAGACCATGAAGGCATTAGGCCCCAAAATACCGAGGGCTATTATTACGTGAATATTCCCATACTGGGGGGTCGATTAACAACCCCCATAATGGTTAAGATAGCGGATTTAGCCGACGAGTATGGAAGTGGCGAACTAAGACTGACACCGACCCAGAACATAATAATCCCAAATGTCCACGAGAGAGGTAAGGGTTCCCTCATTAAGGTTCTCACGGATATGGGTTTCCCAATGAATTCCTCCAGAGCTAAGTGGCTTAGCGTGGGTTGCTCATCGGACTTTTGCGGTAAGACATTAAATTTACGCGCAAAGGACATTATCAGGGACATCGTGGAATATCTGGAGAAGCATTTTGGCGTAGAGACTTTAAATAGTATTAAACTACGTGTAAACGCCAGCGGATGCCCGAACGATTGTGGTGCAAGCCTAGTAGCTGATATAGGTTTAATTGGTAAGCAGATTAAGGAGGAAGACCGAGTTAGACAAATTTATGATGTCTACGCCGGAGGCAGCTTAGGCAACAATCCTTCATTGGGTACACTTGTTGCTGAGAAAGTTCCATCCGAAAAGCTAAAGTTTATGATCGCCTCGTATCTCGCTAACTATCTGAAGAAAAAAAGAGACAATGAAGATATCAGTGAGTTTTGTAGAAGGTATACGAAAGATGAATTGAGAGGTTTTTTCATGGATTTTAGAGGTGAATCAACAATTGAATAGAAATAAAATTAAAGTTGAAAAAGTTGATAAGGGATTATATAGACTGGATGTACGCGGACTAGTCTGTCCATATCCCCAGCTTCTAGTTACAAGAGCCTTAAGTAGCCTTTCACCGAATGAAACGCTGGAAGTTATACTTGATAATCCGCCCTCAGTAAGAGATATACCGCCAGTATTGGAAGGAAGAGGCTATAAGACTAACATTATAAGGCTGGACAGTACAACATGGAAGATAATCATTCAGACACATAAATGACTTTTCCACCAATGAAATTTTGCAGTCTCTAGTGTAAAGTACAAATAGCGTCAATACTCCTCGACGTTTTCTCAATATTATGTGCCTTACTTTAAATGTTAAGCTTATTTGCACTAAGCGTCTAGTATAAAAAACATAAAAAATTAAATATCATTTTCTCCTATTGAGGTGGCCACGTACCTTATTTCGGGGATCTCGCATATTTTCTGGGAGGTCTCTAAGAGTTTTGATGGATCTACATCTATGCCTACTATTGCGACCGTGTTTAAGCCTATTTTAGAGGGGTCGATGATAACCGTGAATCTTTTTATCACACCCCCCTGCTTCAACTTTTCCACTCTTTTTCTAACAGTAGACTCACTAATCTTAAGTCTACTTAGCTTATTGTAAACCTTGGAACGATTCTAAATTTCTAAGCATAAACGAAAAAATTACAGCAACTCTTATTGTAAACCTTGGAACGTCAGTGTAAAGTAAGATTCGCAGTAATTCTCATTTTACATGCCACGTTAAGTCAACAAAGCTCAATGCATAAGACAAATTCACCAGAACTGTTTTCGAAGGTTTATCCCATCCCAACCTTCAACCACCTTTAAGGGCAGTTACATACATGCTAATAAATTTCTGGGAAATTTTATACTCAACTCATTTGAGCATGCCTTATGCGAAAACTTTATAAATATAACAGAGTTATATAACTCTGTTATAAAATTTGGTTGGAGGTGAGCAATTGAAGAATTCGGCATTAAAAAACGCTTTCCCCTCACTGTATAAGAGTGAGGATTGGTGGGCTGTTTGGTTAGGCTTTGCTTTACTTGGCTTATCTTCAGCACATTTGCTTCTTTGGGCTCCGAGGATTAATAGGTGGGTTCTTGATCCCTCCGTCGCAATTAACATTTCAGATACGCCCTACTTAGTAGCCTTCGGGCTTTTTCTTCTGCTAGTGACCAGTATTCCAGTAGCGTTTATGAGAAATAGCCTAAAAAAGTATTCAGCGGGCTTTCCAATAATATTTGCTTTATCTCTAGCATCACTATTCATCGCCAGCCAAGAGTACGTTAATTATCTTGGTCTTGAGTATGTTCTATGGGCGCTACTTGTTGGCTTATTCATCAGCAACGCGATTGGATTACCTGAATGGCTGAAAGCCTCAATAAGGACAGAGATGTTCATAAAGATTGGTCTGGTTCTACTGGGCGCGGAAATATTCTTCAGCACATTGCTTGCAGCAGGAGCCTTTGGCTTCTTCGAGATAACAGTTGGCCTCTTTATAGTCTGGTATTTCTGCTATTATCTGGCAGTTAAGCTTGGCTTGAGCAAAACTTTTTCTGCAATTATGGCTAGTGCCACATCGATCTGTGGCGTCTCGGCGGCCATAGTTGCCGGTGGAGCAGTTAAAGGCGACCCGAAAGAGATTAGCTATACTGTTTCACTTGTGCTTTTATTCTCCATACTGCTTTTAGTCACTATGCCATTCATAGCGAGGGTTACCGGTATTCCGGATGCGGTTGCTGGTGCATGGATTGGCGGAACAATTGATACTACTCCAGCAGTCGTCGCCGCAGGGGCATTATATAGCGATAAAGCCATGAAAGTTGCGTCAATAATTAAGATGTCACAGAATGTAATGATTGGAATAGTAGCCTTCATATTAGCAGTCTACTGGACGCTGAAGGTTGAGAGGAGGAGGGATGAGAAGCCTAGGCCAATAGAGATATGGTACAGATTTCCGAAGTTTGTTCTGGGCTTTATAATCGCTTCCGTTGTCTCGTCTTTCCTACTGATTCCAACTCTTGGAAGCTCAGCGAACACAATTATTAATCAAACAAAGGTTACGCGCTCATGGCTCTTCGCAATGGCATTTGTCTGTATAGGGCTAAACACAAACTTTAAGGGCCTCGTTAAAATAGGGCGTGGTAAACCACTACTAGTCTTTGCGGCGGCAACCTTTTTAGACATAGTATTATCGCTGATATCGGCGTATATATTCTTCGGCGGAGTACTCTTCCCATCACCAGTATAGGAGGAGCGAAGTAATGCCCCTAGGGAAGATTAAAGCATTTAGTTCAAAAGAACTAGCTCTAATAGCCATATACTCATCTCTTTGGATAACCTTACAGATCTATCTTGGACCATTAATAGGTGGGTTGACTGGTGAGCATGGTGTCATGCAACGTTTCCTAGGCTGGCTTTTAATGTTACTCATGGCAAGATTGACTGGTAAATTTGGCAGGGTTACTCTAATGGCTGCTGTAGTATCTCTAGCAACTAGGATAATACGCCCGGGAGCGGTATATGCGCTATTTGTCGGTCTAGGCTATGCCTTAGGTGGCTTAGCCTTCGACCTACTATATTTTCTGCCATCAAAAGCCCTTAGCGCAAGGAAGACGTTTCTCTCATTAATATCGCTTTTTTCTGGTGTAGTTGCAAGCATACCTTACATGCTCTACCGCTTTGCTTTTCTAGGCTTTTACGGCTTCTTAGTGTGGCTACCATTTTACCTACCGGATTTGGTCCGAAGTGTACTGTTAAGCGTTGCTGGAACATTAACTGGGCTGTCCATCGCGCCAAAAGTTGAGAGGCAAGTAAAGATTAAATTACCCCGTTAAGCATCACATTTAATTATATTATTCCCATCCTTTACTGCCTTAGAAGCTTTTTTAAAAGGAAAATTGAGAGAAATTATTGGAGGGTAAGGGATGATTTTTCAGGAGGGCATTATGTTTGGAGGATGTTAAAAAATTGACCTATACTTGTGAAGAGAGTACTCCATGCCGTGTTTCCATTGAAATATTAAATGAGCAGTGTAAGGTACTGAAAATGTTTAGAGATCTTGGTTTCCACCGATTTGAGGTAGTTGATGTTAGGCGATTACCTCATGGTGTGACTAGGCATCTAGTGAGAATACCAGGGGAGAACCTCGCCAGAATTCCGAAGCATACTAACGTGAGAGTGCGAAATAGTGTTGAGGCGGGGAAAGGAGCCGTAGTATGGTTTGAGACGAAAGGATGCGACGTATGTAACACGATAGTTTCGAAAGGAGCCTTTCTGATAACCGCGTGGAATACGGAAGGAAACGATATCATTTACACATTCATTGCTCCGAATATGAAAACTGCACAAGATATAATTTCAACACTAGAGGCGCTTAATTTTGGGCTGAAGATTTTAGGCATGGGAAGATATAAGAGGAGAACTTCAATTTTAACTGAGAAGCAAGAGATAGCGTTATGGCTAGCTCTAGAGTCTGGCTTCTTCGATTACCCGAGGAAGATTGGTGTATCAGATCTCTCACGCAAACTTAAGGTTAGCTCATCAACCCTCTCTGAAATAATGAGGAGAGGGATACGGCGGCTCCTAGAATACTATTTCGAAACTTCATAGAAGTACTTTCCTCGATGAAAGACCACGGCGCTCCCTTATTAGTTTAGAAATTCTTCCCATTTTATATTTCAACAAGAAAAAGAGGCTATTTCAGGCCCCTCTTCTTCATATATGTATCCTTTATTAAATAGCCGAATTATCTCTAGTTCTTTTCCCCTTGTCCAAGCGCATAGTATAACAATTATTTTCCTCTATTTTTATAATAAAGATTCCATCACCAGCTAAACGTTCGTTCACAGCAGGCAACCTCCTCTCCTTACCATTACTAATGGTTATGCCCGCTCTGAGCTTTAATCTCTGGAGTAAAACAGCAATATCCGATGGCATCAAATTCCTCTCTGATCCTTCCCCATTCATTCTCAGGTATCGTTTTTAAGGCTAAGGGATAGAGTATGTTATTCTCCTTGTATATGTGATCAGTTAGCGTTAAAACAATATACGTACCCAGCTCATGTACCTTGCCAATTAAGTAATTATGGTCCAGCGTATTTCGCTCATCCAAAAGCTCTTTAAGAGCCCTTTTTCTCGCCCTTAAATCCTCATGTTCCATCCTCATCACGTTTGGCGGCCCAGTAATTCCCCGCTCCTCTAATCGCGGAAAAAGAGCTTTTTCCTCCCTCTGATGATGGCTTTCGGCTTCAAGTAGTAATTCAACTATTGGCTCCAGCTTCTCTAACTCTTCATTCAACTGATTCAGGCCTATATTAGACCTAACCTTTCTGACAGTTTTCTCCAATGATTCAAGATTATCCAGTATAATCTCATGTTCAGCCTTAAGTATACTTATTGGATGAGCACTACTTATCTCATGGCCCTCTTCCCTAATAGTAATGGCTTTCAAATGTATCTTACAAAGTCTCCTAAATTCTTCAGGGTCAAAACCCTCGGCCATGAGCTCCTGCTCAACGAGAGATAGAGTTTCCGGGTCTACATCACGTAGGAGTAAACACGCTTTTTCCTCAATCCTTGCTAAGTCCTCCTCTGACTTTAATTCTTTGAGAATTCTTTTTAACTCCTCTTTACTTACCATTTATATTCACCATGAAATTATATAACGAAGTTATATAATTCGTTTTCCCGAATAAATTCGGGAGAAATAAAAGAGTGGCGGAATCTATTAATTCTTCGGTGGAAGCGTGCTTAATTTAGATGGCGAAGTAGCAATTGTTGTAGGAGCAGGGCAGGAAATCGGAAGAGAAATAGCTCTGCTCCTAACTAAAAGCCGCGTAAAAATGGTTATTATCGACATTAGCGGTAGAATTTTTGAAGTCTTAAAAGGCATTGAAGCGTCAGGTCGAGAAGGCTTAACTACTAAATGTGGTGTATCAAATGGTGGAGAAGTAGAGGAAGCTGTGAGAAAGGTCATGGAGAAGTTTGATGGATTAGCTATTCTTGTTAATAACGTGGGGATTATCTCTCTTTAAACAATTAATTGAGATGACGGAGCAAAAATGGGATAGCGTGGTGTAAATTTAAAGGGGGCCTTCTACTTCACAAGGGCGATTTTACCTAAAATGATCGAGCAGAAGAGGGGAAAGATAATAAACATAGCCTCGGTTGTCGGTCTCACAAATCTTGCACATTACTCGGCAAGTAAAGCCAGCTCTTGAAGTAGCTTAATACGGTATAAATGTTAACGACCGTGGGCTTAGAGGGCTAGCGGCCTTCACTATTTCATTTCACTCATAATTGGTTATATTAGTAAATGCAAGTTAAGATAGAGATTTGCGTTTTATTCTATTGTGAAAACGCTAACATTGGTCTGGAAAAGTTTTTATATAACAGCGTTATATCATACGCGGTGATAAAGTGCCCAAAATATCCATAATAGTGGCCTCGGAGAGGATCGACAAAATACTTCCAGCCATAACCTTAGCCACCACAGCATCTGTTATGGGCTGGGAAGCTGAGCTATTCTTTACCTTCTGGGGTCTTCTAGCTTTGAAGAAGGCTTATGAGCCTAAAGAAGTCAGCTTAGATTATAAGCGTTTTGAGGAAGATTTGAAGAAGGCCATTAACTCCGGAGCTATACCTGGCTGGAGGGAAGTGTTGGAGCAGGGTAGGAAGACTGGAAGATTGAGGGTTTACGCATGCTCTACAACGATGGGTCTCTTAGGGGTTAAAAATGAGGATTTAATCGAGGACGTGGATGGCATTGTCGGTGCAGCCTCCTTCCTAAATAAGGCAAGGGATTCAGACATCAACTTATTTATCTCTTAATCCCCTATTATAAGATGGTGATAGAGGTTGAAGGCCGATTTAGTTGTCGATGCCCGCTACAAGTCTTGCCCCGGCCCGCTTCTCGCGTTAGCTGAGGCTGTAATGAAGACTAGCCCTGGGCAGATAATTATGCTTCTGGCAACAGACCCAGGAGCCCCTTCAGATGTTAAGGAGTGGGCTTCTAATGTCGGCCATAAGGTTCTGAAGGTTGAAAAAACCGATGACACTTACCAAATATACGTGGAGGTTTCAAGTTGACGTATAGCGATTTACCTAAGTCTATAAGCGAGTTGATTGGGTCGCATGGCATACCGGAGAGGGAAGTATATTTAGACCATGAGAACTCCGGCCTAATATTCCCCGAAGCTCTAAAAGCTATGGAGAACGCGTATAAGTGGGGCGGTAGGGGGCATCCGTCAATAAGTCACCTTATGGGTTGGATGAGCTATCAGGCACTATATGAGGCCACAGAGAATATTGCTTCGGCGATCAACTGTAGTCCAAACGAGATAGTTTACACTCACAGCGGGACTGAAGCGAACAATTTAGCCATAACTGGTTTAGCAAGTCTCTCGCAGAATAGGAGAAGAATTTTCGTGTCACGCATAGAGCATTTAAGCGTTATTTTCCCAGCGGAGAGACTTGAAAAATACGGGTTTAAAGTTATTAAAATACCCGTTAATAGTGAAGGCTTCATTGATTTAGACTTCTTATCAAAAAATATCGATAGGGAAACCTTGCTGGTGAGTGTAGCAGCCGTGAACCATGAGATAGGCACCATACAAGATATGAAAGCTATGCGTGATATTGTTAAGGATAAGGATGAAAATATTTTAATTCATACAGATGCTTGCGATGCCCTTGGAAGAATATCTTTAGACTTAAGAAGCCTAGGTGTTGACCTAGCATCCTTTAGCAGTCATAAAGTGTATGGTCCTAAAGGTGTGGGCGCAGTCTACGTTAAAGAGGATATTAAGCTGGAGCCAATAATTCATGGACAGCTCAGCACACAGAGACTCTGGCCAGGCGTTGAAAATGTACCAGGTATAATAGGCTTCTCTAAGGCCGTGGAAATTCTACATAAAAACTTTTGGGAGTACACATCTAGAATGGCTAATCTTAGAGATCGCCTGATAAATGGCGTTCTGGAAGAGATTGATTATTCAATATTGAATGGACCATCTGACAACAGGAGATCACCTGATAACGTGAATATCAGCTTCCTTTACTGCGAGGGCGAGGCTCTGACTGTTGAATTGAGTATGAAGGGCATTTATGTCTCCAGTGGGAGTGCTTGCACAAGTCGTGTTCTAGAGCCGAGCCATGTGCTCTTAGCCATTGGACGGAGGTACGAGGAGGCTCATGGAAGCCTATTGATGAAGGTCTCACCACTCAACACAGTTGAGGACATAGATTATGTTTTGGATATTCTGCCTAAGGTTGTTAGTAGAATTAGATCCTTAAGTCCAATTAAACCTGAAAGGAGGTGAGATAAATTGTCAAGCCGTGTACCCTTAACATATAGTAAGAAGGTTCTGGAACTATTTAGGAATCCGAAGAATCTTGGTAGGATTGAAGATGCCAATGCTGAAGCGCTCGCAGGTAGCTTGGCATGCGGGGACATGATAGCAATATACTTAAAGGTTGATGAAGCAACCGAGAAGATAATCGATGCTAAATTCGAGAGTTACGGTTGCGCAGCAAACATAGCTGCCGCAAGCATATTAACCGAGATGATCATAGGCAAGACGATGCAGGATGCTTGGAAGATTTCCTGGAGAAACGTATCTGATGAACTCGGCGGACTACCATCCGTCAAATATCATTGCGGTGTACTCGCTGTTGGTGCTTTAAGAAGAGCTATAAGGGCCTATTATACAAATAGGTCTAAGCCAGACTGGCTTCCAAAAGACCTCACACAGGAGGAAAAACATGCCTTAGAGGAAGAGAAGCTCATAGAGGCGCTTGCTAAAAGAGCGCAAAGGACATTAACCTAGATGATTTATTAATCACAGTTAAGCCTGAGATAACTGCGATGAAGAAGTTCTTCACTTTTAAGGTTCAACATTGGTCTATTTTAGACATGAACATTACCCTTAGTGTAAAATGCTAAAATGGATTACATGGTAATACGAATTTAAAATATTTCTTGGAAATACTTTAAAACCATTATTCTGAGACATTTTAGTCTAGAGCTTCTATGTCACGTTGTATTGCTATTCGAATTTAATGTCTAGAAAATTTAAATATCTCATGGATTTAAATTTTAGAAGGTGACAACTGTGACTGAGAAGGGCAGAAGGATGGTTTATATAGGAAATGCGAAGCGGATTCCAGTGGGTGAGTCGAAAAAATTCCTTTATCCATTAGGAGATGAGAAGGGTTCTGAGAGGCCTGGCATATTGGTACATTTAGAAGATGGATTTGTAGCTTACGATGGATTATGTACGCATATGCAAGCGGAAGTTGAATGGAACCGTTATACTGGAAAGATTTGGTGTACGTTGCATGACGGCATGTATGACCCTAAAACGGGTAGGCCATTCCTCGGAATGCCAAGAGAACCGCTAAAGAAAATAGAGTTAAAGATTGAAGAGAACGGAGACATCTACGCTGTAGTGTAACAGAATAGCGTTTCACATAAACTATTAGCAATCACACATATTTTTTAGAGCTATGCGGATGGCCCTATTTAATAACAAATAGAACGTATGAGATTCGCAATAAAAGCCAGACCACAGAAAGCCTAGCCCATCAGTAGATAAATTAGTATCATCGTTCAGAGAACTATGTTAAGCTCCACCCCATTAATCTAATCCTCCGGCAGTAATTAAGATTTAGCATTTGTCTTCAGTACTTCAGCTAGTTTTATCAAGTTTTCTAGCAATTGCATAATGAGAGCTCTAGCCCTTTCATCTTTAAATTTTCCATTGCCATCAAATTTCTCATCAGCAAAGTTCACGATAACCTCTGGCTTATTTACCACGTATGCGTTAAGAGAGGAGAGTATTTGGCGTAAATGTGTCTGCGCCCTTGCTCCACCTAATATCCCTGTTGATACGCTCATTATTGCAATTGGCTTACCGTCGAGGGAATTATCCCCATATGGTCTAGAAGCCCAATCTAGAGCGTTCTTAAGCACGCTGGGTATGGATGAATTATATTCAGGGGTTATTATGAGAAGTGCATCGGCCTTCTTAATCTTCTCCTTAAACTCCTTAACTGCCACAGGCATATCATACTCTAAGTCCTGGTTAAAGAGCGGAATTATTCCCAAGTCTAAAATCTCTAATCTTACATTCCTAGGCAATAGTTCTAATACCGCATATAACAGCATTCTATTATAAGATCCTTTTCTAAGGCTTCCGGCAAAACCCGCGATAAGTAGAGGTTTGCTCTCACTCATAAAGTCAAAAAGTATTTTTTTAAGAATCATATAAATTTATCCTTTGAACATCGAATCTAACAGCATCATTACTATGAAGCCAATTATGAATCCGAAAGTTGCCTCTCGTCCAAATCCTTTACGATGGCTTTCAGGAACCATCTCATCAACAACGACAAACAACATCGCACCTGCCGCAAACGCTAAACCCCATGGCAGAAAAGAGTGGGAAGTTGAAACTAGCGTTAACCCGAGTAAACTGCCTACTGGCTCAACTAATCCCGTTAAGGTCGCATAACCAATAGATCTGAAAACACTATACTTCTCCCTTAAAAGCGGCAGTGCGACGGCTAATCCCTCAGGCATATTCTGTAAGCCTATAGCCGTAGCGATTATTAAGCCAGTCGTCATATTGCCTGTGCCAAAGCTTACGCCAACAGCTAATCCCTCAGGGAAATTATGGATTGTTATAGCAATTACCATTAGCCAGACATGTGGCAACTTTGACGGAGGCCCCTCAGCTCCGGCAACCGGATGAAAATGCGGGACAAAATGGTCTATAAAATGTATTACCAGTGCACCAGCTCCGAAGTTCATCGCTGATGCGAATGGTCCGCCCAGTTCGATAGCTGGCACAAGTAAGCTGAAGGCTGTTGCAGCAAGCATAACCCCAGCGGCGAAACCCAGCAGAACATCTAGAGTACTATCAGAGATCTTCCTAACTAAAAAAACTGGCAGGGCGCCAGCACCAGTAGCCAAGCCTGCTATGAAGCTTGCTATGAAACCGACATAAAACAAGCTCAACTCTGATTTACCTCTCATTCATTATAAGTGACTTTAGAATTAAGGGTGAAAATGATTTTATAAAAGTTTCGAATTTATTGTTTTCGAACACTTTCATAATTGCTCTGTATTTATTCACATTTATCAATGGTTAAATGAGGATTTTGTACCATATAACCACTAAATCTATAAAAAACTTTTATAATGTGCCAAAGCAACTTTGTAGTAATTGATTTAGATGTATCAGTGGAGGGGGTCTTACTTTTGGTTAACTATGGTAGAATTTATGATTTAATAATCGTTGGCGCTGGTCCTGCTGGAATAACAGCGGCTATATACGCTGCTAGGAAGAGGATGGATCTTCTATTAATCACGGTCAATATTGGCGGTCAAGTGACTTATTCTTCTGAGATTGAGAATTATACTGGCTTCCAATATATTACTGGTGAAGAGCTCACGGCTAAATTCTATGAGCACGTAAAACAATACGATTTTAACCTTAAAATGGAGGAGGTTAAGCAGGTTGAACCCTATGGTGGCATATTTAGCGTTAAAACAGAATATACAAATTATCTTGGTAAAACCGTCATAGTTGCAACCGGCAGAAGACCTAGAGAACTCAATGTTCCCGGTGAGAGGGAGTTTAAGAATAGAGGAGTAACATACTGTGCTACGTGCGACGCCCCGTTGTTTAAGGATATGGATGTGGCCGTCGTTGGAGGTGGGAACTCAGGTCTAGAAGCTGTTCTACAGTTGATGAAGATAGCAAGTAAAATATATTTGATTGAAATTATGTCACAGCTTAAAGCCGATCCAATACTTATTGAGAAGGCCATGGCTTCGAATAAAGTTGAGATTTTAACAAATACGAGGGTTCTGGAGATAATGGGTGATAAAACAGTTAGAGGGATAAAGGTTCAGAAAGGCGGTGAAACGTTTTTACTACCAGTTAAAGGGGTCTTCGTCGAAATTGGATCTACGCCAAACTCCGAAATAGTTAACTTTGTTGAGAAGAACCAATGGGGAGAGATAATAGTGAACTGTGCATGCGAAACCAGTTTTCCAGGATTATTCGCAGCTGGCGACGTAACAAATGTTCCGGAAAAACAGATAGTAATTGCGGCTGGAGAAGGCTGCAAAGCAACATTATCAGCCTTCCGATACCTTTCAAGAAAGAATTTATCAATTTAGGCGGCTATATTGCTAATAGGCGGTTTGAACGAGTTTTCTAGCTAGAGATTGGTTGCTATATGCATGCTCATTCTAAACTAGAAAAAAAATAAAAGTAACTTTATCAATATACAAGTGTAGGCTGGTGTAAATTATGAAACCGCGCTATGAAACCTCAAAATTTTATATTCTACCTCAATTACCCTACGGTTACAAAGATTTAGAGCCGTACATGTCTGAGGAGCAACTGAGGATACATCACAGTAAGCATCACCAGGCATACGTGAATGGAGCGAATACAATATTTCAAAAAATAGATAAATCAAGAAAAGAAAATACAGATATAGATATAAAATCCACACTCAAGGAACTGTCCTTTAATATAGGCGGGCACTTACTTCACTCACTTTTTTGGGAAAACCTCGCCCCACCAAGTAAAGGTGGAGGAAAACCGGATGGAACCCTAGGTGATATCATAGAAAAAGAATTTGGAAGCTTTGAACGTTTTCAAAAAGAGTTTTCACAGGCCGCGCTAAGCGTTGAAGGCTCCGGCTGGGCAGCCTTAACTTTTTGCGCTCAGACAGGCCGTCCCATAATAATGCAGATAGAAAAACATAATATAAATGTCTATCCAACGTTTCAAATCCTCATGGTTCTCGACGTCTTCGAGCATGCCTATTACATAGACTATAAAAATGAAAGAGCTAAATTCATCGAAGCCTTCTGGAAAATAGTAAACTGGGAAAAAGTAAACGAAAGATTGGAAGAAGTTTTAAAATGAGTAAAGAGGCAGAGGCTAATGTCAAAAATACTGATTTTACACTACAGTAGAGTAGGGAATATAGGTAAAATAGCTGAACATTTTTCAAACTTAACTGAACACTCATCTGTTTTCATGGCACTCCGATAGGTGGCGAATATGGCAAAGAAAAATGATTTGTTGGACTTCATTAAGAGACAAATTGAAATCGAGAAGGAAATCGCAAGCTCACTTAACAAAGCTTTAAAGGATGTAAGAAACCAGCCAGTTAAGGGGGTTTTGGAGGGGATATCCCTAGATTCGCTTAAACACGCAGAGATGTATGATTCTGCGCTAATGCTTTTAACAAGATTTTCCCCAGCCCTATCTCAGGAACAGCTTGATAGGCAAAGAAGCCTCGTGGAGAAGCATATACGCATAGAAGCCGAATTAATCAGAAAGATCAGTGATGTATTGCCAGAAGTTAAAAACGAGAAGGTGAAGCTTCTTTTAACAGCAATACTTGCCGATGAAAAACGCCATCACGAACTCTTAAAAAAAGTTTTAGAAATCCTTATCCATGGAGAAACAATAGCCGATGAAGATTGGTGGGACCTTCTCTGGAAACACGTACCCTTCCATGGGGCTCCAGGGGGTTGATCAAAAATGCTTAAACCATTCACCACTTTTCTCATAAATTTTAGCAGTTAGGTAAAACTTTTAAGTTTACATTGCCAAAATAAAAGTACAAGGTGAAGATATGGCTTCTGAAAAATTGTTGGAAATGTTAAATGCAGCGATAGCAAGGGAGATTCAGGTATCCATTCAGTATATGTGGCAACATGTTCAGTTGAGTGGCGCTAAAGGTTTTGCTGTTAAAGAAGAGCTCAAGAAAATAGCGATAACAGAGATGAAGCATGCTGAGGCTATTGCTGAAAGGCTCTTCTATCTTGGAGGAACACCTACAACAAAGCCAGCGGAAATTTTCGTGGGCAAAACTCTTAAAGAAATGGTAGAGCGCGATATAAAGGATGAAGAAAACGCCATCTCTTTATATAAGGAGATAATAGCACAGGCACGCTTAGAAAAAGATGAAACAACAGCTTTCCTGTTTCAAAATATCCTAAAAGATGAAGAAGAACACCATGATACTTTCACAACAATAATAGAGGATATTTGATTCATAAACATAGATGCGACATTTAAATATTAGAATCAATACTCCTCTTTTTTTTAGCTATTAGAAGCCGTAGAAGAATATGGAAGATATTAGCCATACCTAAC
>CAYPJR010000012.1:0-23715 GCA_964411115.1 uncultured Candidatus Bathyarchaeia archaeon
GGCGTCACCATACGACATGAAGCATACTATGGTATCACGTAATCAACAATAGAAGTTAGCAAGATGAACTCATTAAATTAAAACTTAAATTAAATGCTTTTTCTAAGATTAACCTTTAATGCTTAGTTTTTCGATGAATGTCCGAAGTATATAGTAATATGCTAGTTTGGGCCTATATTGCTCATCGAATATTAAAGCTGAACCGTAGCCGCTGAAGTAATTTGGTATCCATGAATAGCGGTCAGTAAATCCCCACATAATGAATGCTGTGCATTTTTCTGATGAAAGACAAACTCTTAATATATCACGGTAAATTTCTGCTTGTTTAATGAGATCTTCATTTGATGGCGGGGTTCTAATGCGCACATCCATTTCCGTTATGTGGACAATCAAGCCCAGATCATTTAGACGTTTAATGTTTGCTGCAACATCTTCCGGTTTCGGCGGATTTTCTACGTTAATATGCATCTGTAATCCTACACCATGTATCGGTACACCTTTCTCAAGTAAACTCTTAACTAGGCTATAAACAGCATGCGACTTATCATTCAAGTCCTCAGCTCCATAATCATTATAGAAGAGAAGAGCGTTTGGGTCAGCTTCATGAGCCCATCTAAAGGCTGACTCAATATATTCTGGACCTACATTTCTAAACCAAACATTATCTCTTAATGAACCGTTATCTAATATTGCTTCGTTAACCACATCCCATGCATATATTCGGCCCTTATAGCGTCCAACAACGCTCATTACATGCTCACGGAGAATATTCTTCCACTCCTCCCAAGCGTAACTTCCAGAAGTTATCCATGCAGGAAGCTGCTGGTGCCAAACAAGCGTATGTCCACGAACCTTCATTCCATGAGTTTCTGCAAATCGAACTATTGCATCTGCACCTTCAAATGAATATACTCCACGCTGCGGATGAACAGCTTCAAATTTTAATGCATTTTCCGCAGTTACCACGTTAAATTCGCGGGATAAAATCTCAGCGTATTCCCTAATAATTAAATATCCGGGTTCAACCGCTGCACCAATATATATGCCGCATTTCTCAGCGAGATCACGCAAAGGCAATACTGCTCGCCTAATATGATTAATCTGGAAATCAAGAAATAACAGTTGCGGTTTTCAAGCGCTCCATTCCGAGAACGTAACCCAATAAAAACCTAAAATTATGCTGATCAATATGCCTGCCAAAATTTCACGCCAACTTCTTCTCAAATTCTTTAGCGCGCCTTAGATTTAACAGAAAGTTATCAGAGATTTTTGTCGCCCGGATTTAAACCTTCTTAAATCTGGCGGAAGAAAACAAGAGAATAGTGATAGGGATTACGGTTTATGTCTCTTAAGGTAATTATCGGGAGCGATATTGTCTGTAAGCTATTTTCTTTTGGTCAAAACCGACTTTCCCCCCATTATTCACTTAACTCTATGTGCGCGAGATATTTTTATAGATTCCTGTCGCATACTCATTAAAGGTGATTAACTTGTCTGAGCTAGGTCTGCTTGAAGACGAACATTTGATATTGGATGTTTCACCAACGCCTAATTTTAAGAAGTATGTGGCTGTTAGAGCCATTGTTGCGGAGCTTGTTTTCTTAGCCATGTTCAACGTGATAGTTGCGATGGTATTGTATGTGGTGGCTGGCGGGCCTCCAATTCCCACAGTGGGCATAGGTCAGCTGCTTATAATCTATGCTTTCTCATACTTTGTTCTCGCCGCGGTATTTATCACTTTAACGTTGTTGCTCACCAACTTAATGTATAAAAATTATCACTACTGGGTCACGGATCAGAGAGTGGTTTGGAAGCATGGGGTGATAGGCTACAGCATAACAAGCGTCCCACTAGAAAGGATATCTGATGTAACGATAAGCAGAACATTCTGGGAGAGAATCTGCGGCGTGAGCAGCCTAATCATAAAGGAGATGGGAGCAGCTCCAAAATATTATGGATACCCATATGGATATGGTTTCGGATTGGGGTTTCCAACAATGATTGCAGTGCCAAACCCGGAAGAAATGCAAAAGCAAATTCTAGAATTAATCGGCAAAAAGGGGAAAGAAAGCAAACTCAAAGTTTAAGAATAAATCTATCAATAATCTAGTGGAGTAATGCGCGTTTAAGATGCTACTTCCCGTCATCACCATCATGCTTCTGCTGCTTTTCAAGAGAGCAAGCTAGTTTCATTTCAGCTCCTTTATTTTCTCTGGACGTTGATTTATGCTGCAGGTCAATTTGATGGATAAACGCTGTGCAAAACCTCTTTTACTTTCTCAGTTATTTTTGGACCTAAGCCGTAAACATCTTTAGGCCAGCGATCCACGTTAATTAAGGCGCTGAGCGGGGTCCCATATGTCTTCAGTATACTTACCGCTTTCTCCCTTCCAATGTTTGGTAAACTGGCTAGGAAATATATTTGCGCGTCGGCTACTGTTTCAACCTTTTTAACGGGATGAACCGCTGGTGTTCTTTTCTCAGCAAATTGCTCTTGCTTAGCCGCTGTGTAAAGGAAATCAACAGTTTCCTTATAGCTTGTTGTATAAATAGTGTTTATGCCATTTTTAGCCAGAGTAAATATTGCCCCCCAGATGGATGATGGATTAATCCTGCTGAACTTATAGATTATTGGGAGATATCCCTCAATCAGGATGAAGGGTTTAGAGTACGCCTCTCTCAGAAGGAAAAGCTGCTCGAATAGGTGTCGATGGGTGAGCGTATGAACAAAATCATGCACGGTTTTTCTTTCAAAAGCACATTCATCAGAAATTATGTAATCGCCTTTATCGAGAGATCTAATAATGATCGCTGCGCCTATTTCCCTTAAGCCCTTAACTATTTTAGGCGCTGCGCTAGCCTCTCTACTGTCAATTATGATCGTTGGCTGCTCAGAATCCTTTTTAGCAGAAATATACGGCAATAAACTTTCTGATCCGGACATTTCTTTAAAGCCTCACAGCGCTTTGAAATCTCAAACTTTTTATTTAGCCTTTCCAAGATAATTCAAAGAAAATATTATATAAAAATATCATGAGGCATAAACCCTGAAGAGATGACTAAGATGTCAACGCTTCAAATGGAGAGTTTAAGGGCTATATATCATGGGATGTGCCCCAACTGCGGAGGGGATATTAGCGATCTAGAGCTTCTTGGCCCAGGCGTATGCGCCCAATGTCTCCCAAAACCTCTGCTGGATAAAGAAAAGGTTTATTTGGAGCTAATTAGAAGGGGCAGAATCGGCGAATATGTAAAGATTTTAGAAATAGAATCTAATCTCAAGAATTTTTCCGAATTCTTCAATTTCCTCATAGGATCGAGACCTTGGGCTTTGCAGGAGGTTTGGGCTAAGCGGGTGTTGATGGGCCGAAGCTTCTCCATCGTTGCGCCAACAGGTATTGGTAAAACCCTATTCGGCCTTATTATGGCACTTTACTTAGCTGGAAAAGGAAGGAAATGCTACATTATTGTGCCAACAAGCCTCTTAGTTAAGCATTTACTAGATAAGGTTTCAGACTTCTTGGAGAAGATATCTCATATTGGAACCCCAAAACCTATTGTTTTGGGCTATTACTCCGCGATGCCGAAGAGGGAGGCTAAGGAAACATTAAGACGCATCGCGGATCAAGACTTCTCAATCTTAATAACAACGGATAGGTTTCTCTATAACAGATTTGACATCATTAAAAATGTGAAATTTGACTTCATATTTGTTGATGATGTTGATTCTTTCCTAAAATCCCCAAAAAATATAGATAAAATAGTTCTCTTAATGGGCTTCAGCCCTGAAGACCTTGAGAAAGTTCTGGAGGCTGAGGAGCAGCCGCCGTCTGCTCCATTCAATATGCCGAAGCAGACGAACAACAGAGTGCTTGTTGTTTCAGGAGCAACATTAAGAGGTAAAAGGACGAAACGCATAAAGGTGTTTAGGCAGCTATTCGGCTTTGAACCGGGCTTCAGCCCTGAATTCGTGAGAAACGTTTCGAACCTCTTCATTAGATCCGTAGATGACATAAAAAACCGCACTGTAGAGCTGGTTAAGAGGCATGGTCCCGGATGCCTAATCTTCGTACCGCAAGTTAAAGGCGTAGCGTATGCTAAGGAAATAGCCTCCTCCCTAAAAGAGGCAGGCATAAACGCTTTTGTATATGAAAGAATGAATCCAAGAATACTTGAAAGGTTCATTTCAGGCGATTATGCCGCTCTAGTCGGCGTGGCCAGTAATAGAAGCCCGCTGGCGCGAGGCATTGATCTTCCAGAAACCATTAGATACGTTGTTTTCGCCGGTGTTCCTAGGAGAGAAATAAGAATCGGAGAAAACGAGTATAATCCACAGAAGATTCTTACGCTACTGAAAATTTTATCCCCATTCTTTGAAGAAAAATTCTTCAGAGAGGTCATCCCCATCGTATCCGCATTATCCAGAATCGTTCCAGTTAACAAAGAATTAATTGATAAAATTAGAGAGGCAGATGAAAAAAATCTTGAACTAGATGGCTTCGCTGGGCATGTTCTGAGGGTTGTTAGAGAAGCAAAGAGACTTCTGATTAAAATCATGGAAGACATTGAAATTAGGAAGGTTACTGAAAGACTGGATGTAGATGTGAAAATTGAGAATAAAGAATATGTCCTAGTCATGCCTGATGTTGATGGATATATACAAGCCTCCGGCAGATCCTCAAGATTCTACGCTATAGGTATAAGCCGGGGCCTATCAATAATCCTAATAGATGACGAAAAAGCTTTTCATGGCTTAAGCAAGAGAATTCAGCTTATAACAGATGAGGAATTTGAAGAATACACTCCAGAGAGAGCCGCTGAAGACTTGAGAAGGGCTGATGAAGATAGGGGAATCATTAGAAAAATACGCAGAGGCGAGTTTACAGCGGAAACCATTGACATCGTAAAATCAACTTTAGTGGTTGTTGAGTCACCTACGAAGGCTAAGGCAATAGCATACTTCTTCGGCAGACCGGCTAAAAGAACGATTAACGGCTTTACAGTTTATGAAGTTGCAGGTGGACAAATGATCCTTAACGTTGTCGCTTCAGGCGGTCACATATTTGACCTCACAACTGAAGGCGGGTATCACGGCGTCATTAAGGAGAATGACCTCTATATCCCGGTGTACACTGATATAAGAAGATGCAATAACTGCGGTGAACAGTTCACCGATAGGGATCTCTGCCCCGAATGCGGATCAAGCAATATACGCTCAAAGAAGAACGTTGTGGATTTACTGCGTAAACTATCTGTCGAAGCAAATAAGGTGCTTATTGCCACTGATCCTGACGCTGAAGGTGAGAAAATCGGATATGACATTTATGTCGTAGTTAAGCCCTACTGTAAAGATGTTGAAAGACTTGAGTTTCATGAAGTAACCCGCAGAGCCCTGAGAAAAGCCTTCTCGGAGCCTAGGAACATTAAGCTGCCATTCGTTCAAGCCCAGATTGTTAGGAGAATAGAGGATAGATGGGTTGGATTCGAGTTAAGCAGGAAGCTTTGGGAGAATTTTAAGGTAACATCCCTCTCAGCTGGGCGGGTTCAGACACCAGTTTTAAGCTGGGTTATAAGGCGAGTGGAGGAACTTAAAAGGAAAATTCCGGCTGCTGAGCTGCATCTGGATAATGGGCTCTCAGTAAGGCTCGTTAATCCTCCAAACATTGAAGATTTAATGAGAAAATTTAAAGAGGGCGAGCTAAATGCAACAGTGGAAAACATTGTTTTTCATGAAGAAACAGTTTATCCTCAGCCGCCCTACACAACCGACAGCATGCTTAAAGATGCGGCTCAAAAACTAGGCTTCCCAGTTGGGTACACCATGAGCCTAGCGCAGACGCTCTTCGAATCCGGCTTAATAACATATCACAGGACAGACTCAACGGCGGTTTCAACCACCGGCATAGATGTTGCGCGCCGTTTTATTGATGAAAATTACCCGGGACTCTTTAAGCCTAGGGAATTCAGAAGCGAAGGGGCTCATGAATGTATTAGGCCTACAAAACCCCTGAACGCTAGACAGCTAAGATTTTATCTTTCCTCCGGAGTTTTAAGGATACCTCAGAAGTTAAGCGCTGATCACCTGAAACTTTACGATATGATTTTTAAGAGGTTCATTGCCAGCCAGATGCGTGAAGCAAAGGTTATGGTTCAAGAATTTACTTTAAAAATTAACGGCATTGAAGTTAAGCAGAATAGAATAACGAAAATTCTCGAGGAGGGCTTTCTAAACGTTAATCCAATCATTACGACTAAAAAGGAAGCCGCTGAGGGCACATATAAAGTCGTGCATATGAAGGTTAGGCGAGAGCCAACTACCAGACCTTACAGGGAAGGCGATCTAATAGCGCTAATGAAGGAAAAGGGAATCGGGAGGCCGAGCACCTACTCAAAGATAATTGATATACTTTTGAGGAGGAGATATGTCTTCTCAAAGGGTGGAGCAATATTTAACACTAGACTTGGTAAAGCCGTCTACGAGTATCTGGCAAAGAACTTTGGATCACTGGTTTCAGAAGAGTTAACCAGAGATCTTGAGGCTAAAATAGATGCTATAGAAAACGGTCAGGCATGGTATCAAGATGTAATTAAATCCATTGAAAACGATATAAGAAGCGTTATAGAGAGAGGCGGATCCGCTTAGACCAAAAATCTACAATGGCTGCAGCAGCAGTGATTCCGGCGGCGAAGGCGGCAACCTGCTGACGAAACTAAGGTTATATTCCGATTCTAAAAATCTCTCAAAGTCATGAAAGACCACACTTTTAGTTTCATTCAGTTTTAGGCATGTTGACTTCCCCATGTAGGCATCGCATAAATCATAAAGCGCAACCATTTTTAGCAAGCGCGGGTTCTCAGCAACCGTCAATATGATGCTTTCCGGCGGATGCTCCGGAAAAACCCAAGCCATATATGAAACATTCACCGTCCTGTAGGATAGCCCCTCACGGATGGAGCAGCAATGATTGGCAATTATACTTTTAAAAGTATTCGGGTGAATTCTTCGAGCCCATATAAAATTGTGATAAGCTCCCTCAGCATGCACAACATCCTCAAACTCAGAAACCCACCAGCCCCTAAGCCTACATCTGTTTTTAAACCGCTCAATTAAATCCCAAATCTTAGGAAGATTAACCATTAATTTTACTCCCCTAAAGCAAAATTGAAGAATAGTCTAGGTTAAAAATATAGAGTTTCACCTAAAAACTTACCTAGATAAAAAGTTAGACTTTTTATCAACAAAAATATAGAAGCTCTGAGAAAAATTTCCATTGCGAAACTGGGCTGAGAAAAATGTTTAAGAAAAATCCCATACATTTCGCCCTACATAGAGAAGTTTAAAAATATTTTTCAGCAACATATTCGACGCTTCCAATCCTTTCTAATTTTTCCTCGCATAGATAAAATAGATAAGCAAATTTATTATTTACCTCAATCTCTTTTAGGATTTAAGAAATCAAGGAAGAGTCTAGGAGGAGAAATAACATTAGAATAGCCGTCGTCGACCTTGATAAATGTAAACCCAACCGATGCGATAGAGCATGCTATCGATTCTGCCCCCAGGTTAGAAGCAAAGTTGAAGCAATAAGGTTTGAAAACAATAAGCCCATTATATCCGAGATCCTCTGCACTGGCTGCGGCATATGCGTTAAAAAATGCCCATTTAAGGCAATATCGATTGTTAATTTGCCTGAAGAATTAAGGGGCGAATGTGTGCATAGATTTGGACCAAACACGTTTAAATTGTTCCGTCTACCAATCCCATCGCCCGGAATGGTGCTTGGGTTAATTGGGCAGAACGGTATTGGCAAGTCAACAGTCTTAAAAATTTTTTCCGGCGAAATAAAACCTAACCTTGAAAGATACAATAACCCACCGGACTGGCCTGACATAATACAGTACTTCAGAGGTTCAACTCTTCAAACATACTTCCAAAAATTAAGCAGCGGCGGACTTAAAATTGTTCATAAACCGCAGTATGTAGATAAAATCCCGAATATTGTCAGGGGAAAAGTAGGTGAGCTGCTGGAACGCATCGATGAAAGAGGCAAATTGGACGAGGTTTCTGAGAGACTTCAACTTAAGGTTATTTGGGACAGACCTCTAAATGTTCTGAGTGGCGGTGAACTCCAAAGGGTTGCTATAGCAGCAGCTGTCTGCCGTGAAGCAGACGTATACCTTTTTGATGAACCATCAAGTTACCTAGATGTCAAGCAGAGACTGGAGGCAGCTAAAGTGATAAGGAGCCTTAAGGAAGCTGAAAAGATAATTGTTGTAGCAGAGCATGATCTGGCAGTGTTAGATTACCTTTCGGATCAGATCTGCGTATTTTATGGTAAGCCAGGCGTGTATGGAATAGTCTCTCATGTTCACAGCGTTAGAACGGGGATAAACATTTACCTTAACGGTTTCATTCCGGATGAAAATATGCGTTTTAGAAAGGAGCCGATAATATTTCATGTTAAACCGCCGACGGTTGCTCCGCTCACCAGCACGCCAATAGTGAAGTGGGATGAAATGATGAAAACTTACAGCTATTTTACATTAAAAATTGAGCCTGGAGAAGCCGGAGCTGGAGAGGTAATAGGCATACTTGGCCCAAACGGCATTGGAAAGACAACGTTCATAAAGATTTTAGCCGGAATTGAAAAGCCCGACTCTGGGCAACCGCCCACTGAGAACACTCTAAAAGTTAGCTATAAACCACAATATATATCAACCGACTATGAAGGAACAGTTGAAGATCTTCTAAAGATAGCTGCAAAAGAGCAGTTCACGTCCAGCTGGTATCAAAGCGAAGTAATTCAACCTCTCAACCTAAGCCCGCTGTTTGATAGAAGCGTCAAAGAGCTCAGCGGCGGTGAACTCCAAAAGGTTGCTATAGCAGCATGTCTCTCGCGTGAAGCAGACATATATCTTCTCGATGAGCCGAGCGCGTATTTGGATGTTGAAGAAAGATTGGCGATGGCTAGAACAATTCGGAGAATCATCGAAGACAAAAATGCAGCAGCCTTCGTTGTTGAACATGACATCGTTGCCCAAGACTTCATAGCGGATAGATTAATGATATTTACCGGTGATCCGGGCATTCATGGAATAGCGAAAACCCCAGTAAGCCTCCTTGATGGAATGAATATGTTCTTAAAGGGGATGAATATAACTTTTAGAAGAGATCCGGAAACAAAGAGGCCGCGTGTAAACAAAGAGGGCTCAAGGCTGGATGAATATCAGAAGAGAACGGGACAATACTATTACATTAAATGATCGATCCAGCGTAAACTTGCTTTTTTCCCTAATAGGAATTTTAAAAGCCCATAATTGTAACTTTTAGAACAAGCATGTCTCTCATCGCATCGATGATCTAATGGAGCCGAAATAGTTTATTCATCTGCTTCTTCCAAATATATCTTCAATCCATGAGCCTTTAGGAACCTAGCTATATTCGGCTTCCTAAGAGCCTTAATTAGGCTGTAGCCCAGCCCTCCAATAGCGAACAAGCTGCTCATCGTTATGACTAGTATGCTTAGAAGCCATGGCGGTAAAATTGCGCTCTCAACCGGCGGAAACAGAAGCCAAACATAGCTTCCAACAATTAATCCAACGATTAATGCGCCGAGAAAACAGCCAATCAAGGGTTTCCTCCTCATTTTAAAGATTAATGCTGAGGCAACCATATTTGCAATTGGACCGAAAATCACATCAATGAAACCGTAAGGCACTGAAGCAGAAAGATAGATGTTACTTATAACGCAACCCACTGTGACACCGAGAATCACCGGAGCCCCGAAAAGAGCAGATAACGGTATTAACGCATCCGCAAAACGTATCTGAATTGATGCTGCCGCGCTTATTCCCTGAACTATCACTAGCGTGGAGTATAGGGTTATGAAAAGCGCTGTTAAGGCTAAATCTTTACTCTCCACGATTTCACCTCCATTAAATTGAGACTCTATTAAGCGGAATAGGTTGGAGGCGCCCGGCAGTAAGCCTCTTTAGAAAGCTCACTATGCGCTGAGCATTAATAAAGTCTCCGGTCTTTTTAATAAAGAAAGGCGAAAGTTATTTATTAGCTATTTGCTCTTTCTTATAGAATGGTGAATTCTTTATGGTTGCGGCGGATGAAAGAAAAGAAGCCCCTCACCGCTCCCACAAGGTTGTCATCAGGGGGATTGTTGAAGGCTACGATGTAGCATCGCTGGAAGACCTCAAAAAAATTGAAAACCAAATTGAAACTCTGCAAAATGAAATAAACGCTCTTAAGAATCAAATAAGTGAATTGCAAAAAGCATTAAACGCCACTAACATGAGGCAAGAGCGGCTGGAAAACTTCCTAAGATCATTTAAGTAAACATTTTAACCAGCGTTAGGCAATCGGTATCCATTAACTCTACTTTTTTAATCGCTAAACTTAATTAGTTCAATCACTAAAAATTGCTGAAAGTTAAAAGGGCTCGGAGGATAACCGATGAGTTTAAACATTAATAAGATGATTTTTGCCACAATCCTGATTGCGGCATTCATTATTGGGGCATTTCTATCATACATGTGGGTTTTGGGCTATTATGCATCGTTAGAGCTTAACCTCCCTGAAAAACCAGTTATATCAGTGCATGATTTTCTAGTCTCAGCTGAGAACCCAACATTCTTCAATATTACAGTGCTTAACCCTTCGTTATCGCCTGAGGAAATAAAAATCTCAGGAATCTACGTTATAACTGAAGATGGCATTAGCCATAAAATTACCTCAACAAGCCCAAGCATACCAAGCGGCGGCTACACGATTAAAGTTGGGGAATCAAAGGTTTTCATATGCTTCTGGAACTGGATAAATTATACTGGGCAGAGAATAAGCATCGCGGTTTTAGCTGAAAACGGTTCTGGAGGAATACTCTCAGCGAAGCTTCCCTTAATAGAAGCGAGAATCACAGATTTTCTCCTAAATCCGGAACGTGGAAACATGTTCAACATAACGGTTATGAATCCCGAAGAATCTGTTGCCAATGTTAAGATTGCCAGCGTAAGCGTCATAGCGGACAGTTCAGTTTATAATGTGTCCACCCAGCCCCGGCTGCCAATCGTGCTGGAGCCGAACGGATCAATAAGCCTTACATGCTTCTGGAACTGGACTGAGTATCAGGACAAAACCATAACGGTAGCTTTAAGCACGGAGCAAAAATATGTTGCGGAAATAACCGAGTTCATACCTGAATATGTGGTTTTTAACATTAAAGAAATTAAATTCAGCCTAGATGATTTATATCACTTCAATGTGACAGTATTAAACTCGGAGCGCTCAGTAATACCGTTAAAAATAACAAAAATTAGCATTAGGCTCGAGAACGGCACCCCAATATCCCCCCAAAGCATCGATCCGCCTCTTCCCCAGATGCTAAATAAAAATTCAACGATAACATTTACATGCGGATGGGATTGGTCAGCATATCGAGATAAAGAATTAACAGTAACAGTGTATACTGAGCAGGGCTATAAAACTGAGGCTGCAAGTAAAACTCCATCATAAAATTTGTAAGGCTTAATTGATTTTAACGATTCCTTCTAGGGCTTTCTCGAGTTTTATCAGAGAATCTGTAGGGTTTTCGCTGGTAGTGATATATGAGCCGACAACGGCTGCCCTTGCGCCGGCTTCCCAAACCTTAATGATTGTTTCCGGATCTATGCCGCCATCAACCTTTATAAGTTTATCTGGAAACCTCTGAGAGAATCTTTTTATCCTCTCGGTTGCTTCCTCATGGTATTTTTGTTTCCCCGCACCCATAGGCACAGTCATTAATAAAACAACATCCACAGACTTAACGATCTCGTCGGTTAATCTATCCTCCGCCGTTGGGAGGTTTAGGCATATCCCGGCTCTGTAGCCGAACTTCTTTAAGGTTTTAATGGCTTTTAATGCATCGCGCTCCGAGCTAAAAGATTCTATCTGCATTATAATTGTTGTTTTAAATCTATCTTCTTCATGAATAAACGAGTTTATTTCCCCAATTATTTCAAGCGGGTTTCCAACCATTAAATGTATGGTTAAGGCAATCTTATCATGCAATTCCTCGTATAATTTCCTTATGAGATCTATTGAAAATCTATTTCCGGAAACAAGAGGAGGCCTCATAACATCTATGTGGACATCATTTATTCTTCCAGTCTGAGCAAGTTTAATTATGTTTAGAAAAGCCTCTGATTTCTCTAAGTTCTCCAGACTTCTGGAAAGATCCCGCTCATACTCCAATATGGACAGCGAAATTAACATTTCCGCTCGCTCATAGTATTTTTTAGAGAGTAACATTTTATATCTTGCGTTAAAAGATAATCGAATATGGTGATTCAATCTATGAGCAAAGGCTACTTTATCGGGGTGGATAATGGTACGCAGAGCACAAAAACTGTGGTTGTGGACAGTGAAACCGGCAGGGTTCTTGGAAAGGCAACAAAAGATTATGGTTTAATAGAGGGTTTACCGCCTGGACATAAAGAGCAGGATCCGGCTGTTTGGATTGACGCATTAATAGATACTGTTAGAAGGGCTATTTCGCATGCTAAAATCAACCCGGAAAATGTCAAAGCGATCGGCGTCTCCGGTCAGCAGCATGGTCTAGTTCCGCTGGATGAGCGTGATAGAGTTATAAGGCCCGCTAAGCTCTGGAACGACACAAGCACCTTTAAGGAATGCGAATACTTAACGAGGAAACTGGGCGGGTTTAAGGCTGTCATAGATATTTTAGGTCTGCCGTTCTTGCCGGGATATACGGCTCCGAAAATCTTATGGCTTAAGCGCCATGAACCGTGGAATTACAAGCGCCTTAAAACTATACTTTTACCGCATGATTACCTGAATTTTTATTTAACCGGCAGGAAGATTATGGAGTACGGCGATGCGTCTGGAACTGCGCTTATGAATATTAGAACAAGAAAATGGTGCAAAGAGGTTTTAGAAGCAATAGATCCCAACCTTGAGGAATGTCTCCCCACGCTGCAGAGCTCAGATAAGCCTGCCGGCATAGTTAGAAAAGAGGTTGCAGAATTATTTGGTTTTAGGGATGATGTTCTTGTCAGCGCTGGAGGAGGGGACAACATGATGGGCGCCATAGGAACCGGAAACACCAGAAAAGGCGTTGTAACAGCGAGTTTTGGAACCTCAGGCACAATTTACGCTTACTCAGATGTTCCAGTAATCGATCCGAAAGGTGAGATAGCGGCTTTCTGCGACTCGACGAATGCCTGGCTGCCGTTGCTTTGCACAATGAACGTTACAGTTGCAACGGAATTCATTAGAAACCTATTTAACATGACCCATGATGAACTGACGGAGGCCGTTGAGTCTGCGCCTATAGGTTCTGAGGGGCTGATACTTCTACCATATTTTGAGGGCGAAAGAACACCTAATGTTCCCGATGGAACCGGAGTATTCTTCGGGTTGAACAGTCGAACCTTCAGTAAGAGCCATCTTGCTAGAGCTGCAATGGAGGGGGCAACTTTAGGGATGAACTACGGCTTAAATAGAATGAGGGAGCTAGGAATTAATCCGCAGCAGATTAGGTTAACTGGAGGCGGATCTAAAAATAGGGCTTGGCGGCAAATAGCGGCTGATATATTTAACACGGAGGTTGTATGTCTGAAAATTGATGAGGGCGCAGCTTACGGAGCAGCGTTGCAAGCCCTATGGACCTACTGCAATTATGTTGGTGAAAAGATAACGATACAAGATATAACGGATCGATACGTTGAAGTTGACGAGAGCACCCTTGTCTCCCCAAAACAGAGCAATGTCGCAGTATATAGGGATCTTCAGAAAATCCAAAATACTTTAAGTAGATCTTTGAGGAGAACCTTCAAGATGCATAGAGAATTCTTAAACAAGTATGTCTCATGAGAGACATGAAGATGGATCCTTGGAAAATTTAAGTTTTCAGGAATCTTTTGAAAGAAGATGGAGCGTACTGCAACCTGCTGCATTGTAATATTACATTTTTATAGAGGCTCGTTTATATTTAGATAATTTTAAGGTTGCGCGGTGAATTAAATATGGAGAAGATTAATTTAGCCCTAATAGGTTGCGGCGGAATAGCCAACGCCCACATTGAAGGTTTTAAGAATTTAAGCGTAAGAGGCTTGAAGGTCTTTAATATAAAGGCTGTATGTGACGTTATAAAAGAGAACGCTGAGAGAAAAGCCGAGGCGATCCAGCATTTTCAAGGTTTAAAACCAAAAGTTTACACAGACATTGAGACTATGCTTAAAAATGAAAGCTTGGATGCTGTGGACATTTGCCTGCCGCATAATTTACATCATGTTGCAGCAGTAAAGTGTCTGGAAAGAGGGCTTCATGTAATAATTGAGAAACCTCTGGGAATAACGATGAGGGCGGCGAAAATAATAATCGATGAGGCTTCCAGACGTAATAAAATACTGGCTGTCGCAGAGAACTATAGGAGAGCACCTAAGGAAAGGGCATTCTGGTGGGCCATAAAAGAGGGGCTAATAGGTGAACCGAGAATAATTCTCTGGGCCAGCGTAAGCTGGGGTCCCAGCCCTTGGGGTTGGAGAGAGGATAAGTTCGCCGCTGGGGGAAGCTGGGTTTTTGACGGAGGCGTGCACTGGGCTGATTTAGATAGATACCAGCTTGGTATGGAAGCAGAAGAAGTCTTCGCAATGTGCCACACCTTTGATCCTGTGAAAGAGGGCGTCAAGGTAACCGTAGACGATATGACGATGGCTATAATAAAGTATGAAGGAAACGTTTACTCACAGTGGATTTGGACTAAGGCAGCTCCAGCGAAAAGAATTTACTCGCATATCATTTACGGATCTAAAGGTGCGTTGTCAGATGAAGGGTTACAAATAGAGAAAAATGAAGAGAAAATTGAAATTCAACCCATCAACGCGCTTGTGAACAGCATGAGAATGAAGCTTCCTCAGGAAATAATTGAAAAATTCTTCCCAAAGGGTGTGACGGACACCTTCGCCATTGAACTGTACGATTTCTATGACTCAATCATAAATAGGCGAAAGCCAGAAGTTGACGGGATAGAGGCATATAAGGATATGGCTATACCCTTAGGCTTCTATGAGTCAGCCGTGCTTAATAAGCCGGTTAAGATTAAAGACGTCGAAGAACTGCGCGTTGAAGAATATCAGAAGGAAATAAACGAAGAACTTGAAATATAAAAACTTAACGCATCAATTTTTTTATTTTTAAGATTATAAAGGCTACTGCGATTGAAAGGTAAATTTATAACTTATTTATGAGCGACTATAGTTGATAATGAATGAACAATGCCATAAACAGAGAGATAATTGAGTATTTAATGAGGATACCGAACCCTTCATCAAGGGATGTCCAAGTAGCTAAGACCAGGGTTGCGGAAAAATATGGTTTAACCACGATACCGTCCAACTCGGAAATAATACGCCATCTTAAGCCGGAGGAGAGAACGAAGCTTCTGAAAATTTTGCGGAGAAAGATTGTCCGCGTAATCTCCGGGGTTACGATAATTGCGGTTATGGCTAAACCTTGGCCATGCCCTCAAAGCGAACCATGTGCCTATTGCCCAGGGGGACCTAAGTTTGGTGTTCCACAGAGCTATACTGGACATGAGCCGGCCGCTATGCGTGGTTTACAGAATAATTTTGATCCATACTGCCAGGTGAAACATCGGATTGAGCAGCTTAAAGCCATAGGGCACGCTGTCGACAAAGTTGAACTAATAATCATGGGCGGAACCTTCCCAGCCATGCCAGTGGAATATCAGGAGAATTTTATTAAAGAATGTTTAGACGCTATAACAGGCGTAAGTTCTCGGTCGCTTGATGAAGCCAAGAGAAACGCTGAGTTCAGTAGCATTAAAAACGTTGGAATAACGGTTGAAACCCGTCCAGACTGGTGCGGCAAAACCCATGTGGATAGAATGCTATCTTTCGGCGTAACCCGGGTTGAAATAGGCGTGCAAAATATATACGATGACATATACAGCCTAGTGAACAGGGGGCACACCGTCAAAGATGTGGTTGAGGCCACGCGGATACTTAAAGATTCAGGTTTAAAAGTTGTTTACCACATGATGCCTGGGCTTCCAGGCTCAAATTTCGATAGGGACCTCGAGGCCTTCAAGACAATATTCTCAGATCCGAGATTTAAACCGGACATGCTTAAGATTTATCCATGCTTAGTCATTAAGGGAACCAAGGTTTACGATTGGTGGGTCAAAGGACTTTATAGACCATACACAGCCGAGGAGGCTGCGGAGTTAATCGCTGAGGTCAAAAAGATTGTTCCAGAATGGATTAGAATTATGCGCGTCCAGAGGGATGTACCGGCATATCTTATTGAAGCCGGAGTTAAGAAGAGTAATCTACGCGAAATAGTTTTAAAGAAGCTTAGGGATGAAGGTGCACGTTGCCGCTGCGTAAGATGCCGCGAGGTCGGCCATAGGTGGCTGAGAGACGGCGTTAAACCTGAACCTGAGAATCTTCAGATTTTAGTTAGGCACTACGAGGCTTCTGGAGGCGAAGAATTCTTCATATCCATTGAGGATGTTGTAAACGATGTTCTGGTTGGCTACTTAAGGCTCAGAATGCCCTCTAATATGGCTCATAGGCCGGAAATCGCCGGAAAAAGGGTTTCAATCATTAGGGAGCTGCGTGTTCTAGGATTGCTGGTTCCGGTTGGTAGACGCTCAATCGATGGGTATCAGCATAAAGGTTATGGGAGAACCCTTCTTGAGGAAGCCGAGAGGATAAGCGTTGAGCGAGGATGCGAGAAGATTCTTGTAACCAGCGCGCTTGGGACGAAACAGTATTATATGCGCTTCGGCTACACTTACGATGGTCCATACATGAGCAAGAATCTTTAGGCTATTACTAACAGATCATAGTCCTCCCATGCTGGAAAGGCATGATATATATTAAACCTTTGAAATTAATTGAGTGGTGTCTGGCGATGAAAGGCGCAGATAAGTTTGAGAAAGTAAGCGAGTTAGCCCGCAGACGAGGGTTCTTCTGGCCATCCTATGAAATATACGGTGGCATAAGCGGCTTCATAAATTGGGGTCCGTTAGGCGCAGTTATGAAGAGGAAGATTGAAGATAAGTTTAGAGATGTTTTTCTCCGCCGCTTAAACTTCTATGAAATTGAGTCGCCGATAATTGCTCCTGAACGAGTATTCAAGGCTTCGGGACATGTGGATCATTTTAAGGAACCCATGGTTGAATGTTTTAGATGTAAGAGAAAATTTAGAGCTGACCATCTGCTCCAGGAACTCGCTAATCTGAGTTCGCAAGAAACCGATAGAATGAGCCTCCAGGAGATCGCTGGCAAAATTGAGCAGTACAATATTAAATGTCCGGAGTGTGACGGCGCCCTTTCGGAGCCAAAATATTTCCTAACAATGTTTCAGACGACTATTGGACCCTACTCGGAGAACATTGGCTATGGACGCCCAGAAGCAGCCCAAGGAATCTTCGTTGAATTTAAACGTCTCTACGAGCAGATTAGGGAGCGCTTACCCGTAGGCTTTGCTCAAATTGGACATGCGCTTAGAAACGAGATTTCACCTAGGCAGGGACCGATAAGGCTTAGGGAGTTCACGATCATCGACCTAGAGTTCTTTTTCGATCCGGAGAAGCCTCAATGCCCATTCTTAAATGAGGTTGCTGATGAGAGCTTGAGGCTTGTTCTCGCGGAGAATAGGCTTAAGGGTGATGAAAAAACAGTTGAATTAAAGGTCCGGGAGATAATATCTCGGGGAATCGTTAAAGTTGAATGGCAGATTTTCTTCATGGCTTTAGCTAAGCGGCTTGTCGCCGACTTAGGTATACCTGAAGATAAACAGCGATTTATAGAGAAGCATCCTTGGGAAAGAGCGCATTATTCGGCTCAAGGATTTGACCAGGAGGTTTATCTCGATAGATGGGGCTGGGTTGAAGTCGCCGGTTTTAACTATAGGACAGACTATGATTTAAAGGGTCATATGATGGAAAGCGGGGTTGACATGAAAGTTTTTAAACCGAACGAGAAAAAGAGTCTGCGCGTAGAAATTCAGATTAAACCCTTAGTTGAGAAGATCAGACGAGATTTTAAAGATAGGGCTCCAAAGGTTTTGGAGGCATTGCAAAATGCTGATCCAAAAGTCCTTTCAGAGTTTTTAGAGAAGCATGGCTTTTACGAGATGAATGATTTCAAATTAACATCTGAGCATGTTGAGATTATTAAAAAAGAGGTTGAAGAAAAGGGCAGACATTTCATTCCGCATGTAATAGAACCAAGCTTCGGATCGGACCGCCTAACCTACGCTGCTCTTGAATACGCTTACACCACCAAGAATGATAGAGTTATTCTTAGATTACCCAGGGATATTGCGCCGATCCAGCTGGCTGTTCTACCCCTGGTAAATAGGGATGGGTTGCCGGAGAAAGCTAAAGAAGTTCATAAGATTTTAATAGATGAGGGCTTCACCGTTGAGTATGATGACTCCGGATACATTGGTAGAAGATACGCGCGTTTCGATGAGATAGGAGTACCGCTTTGTATAACAGTAGACTATCAAACCCTTAAAGATGACACGGTTACCATACGTGATAGGGATACATGGAGACAAGTTAGGGCTAAAATAGGGAGGCTTCCATGGCTCCTCTATAACTACTTCCGTCTCAAAATAAATTTTGAGGATCTGGGCTTACCAGTTGAGAAATAATCCGCCGCTTATACTTCATCAGATAGGTAGATTTTTAAATCCTTTTTCCATTCATTCTTTTAGATGATAATTGACGAGATTTGGGGCTGAAAATCTTGGTGCTGCCAGTTGAAGCTGAGCCGCGCGCTAAAAGGAGAGCTTTAAACCTTTGCCAGGATCATCTTAGAAAAGTTGTGGAAGTAGCTCGGAGAACAATGCAGATGATAGACGCTTTTGTCGCTAATGATGGGGGCTCCGTCATACGTTTACATGAGGAGATACAGAGGCTCAGCGACGAAGTTATGGACTCAAAGAGGGCTGTTACACAGGAGCTTGTTGAGATAGGAGCCATACTTTTTAACCGTGAAGATTTTCTAAGGTTTACTTACACTGTGAGCGAAATCGCTGAGCTGTATAAGGGCGTATCATTTAGAGTGCTAGCTATGGTTGAGCGGAAGTGGGAGCTTCCACAGACTATTAAACGGGGCATAGTTGAACTTTCCGAGGCTGTTTTTAACGCTGTAATAAAGCTTAGGGAGGCGATGCTCACCTTAAGTTACGGTTCACCGCAAATATCTGAAAAAGCAAGGGATGTTGAGGTTGCTGAAAAACAAGTTGATAATCTTTATCGAAGTTTGGAGATATCGCTTCTGGAGCAGAACATAAATTTATCAATAATGCTTCTGGCAAGAGACATAATTCAGCTCCTTGAAGACACTGCGGATAAAATTGAGGATGCTTCTGACGCTGTAAGAATTCTTGCGTTAGCAATATGATTTATATACGCTGAGGCATAGAGGGATGGCGAAAAAGAAGATTGAGGCGGAATTTATAGAGAATTTTATAGTGGTTTGGAATCCAAAAGAAGGGTCAGATCTTTACAGGATAGGCTTTTATGGAAAACCTTTAGGCATACCTAAACCTAAGGGCCCGGACTTTAATGTCCCGTTAATACTTGATTTGATGGAGGGACTGTACCTGCTGGAGAAAGGTTTAATAAATGTAGTTGAGGGGCCTGAAAAAGCTAAAGTTAACTCTAAAATTCTCAGGAGCAGAGCTAGGAAGGTCTATGAGAGCTTCGACCTTAAATACGCTGTATATAGGGATCTTAGGGAGAAAGGGCTTGTTGTAACACCAGGTGTTAAGTTTGGATGCGATTTTGCGGTTTATAAGCAAGGCCCAGGCTTAGAGCATGCCCCATATATGGTTTCAGTGAGAAGTAAGAGGGACGAGATAACGGCTACAGAGATAGTTAAAGCCGGCAGGCTTGCAACAACGGTTAGAAAGAGATTCATAGTAGCCGTTCCAGATCTAGAAAAAAACAAAGTACGATATTTAATTTTCAAATGGTTTAAGGCGTAAACCCGTTTTTATTCTCTTAAAAGAATTTTTCCTTAATAATTCACTCCATAACTTTCAAAAACTTCTTTAAAGAAGTTTTAGATGTTCTCGCATGCAAATTTTCTTCTTGATCACTCTATTCCGGTTCTAGGTTATCTCTTAGCTTGTTTCCGCTTCATCTTTAATTGTCCTTGCTTTTTGCGTGCTCTCCGTAATTTTCATGTTTATCTGCACTATATCTTCGGTTATGGTGTTTCCACGCACTGTTTTCCGTCTCCTCTCTCCCTTATTTCTAGGTTTAAAACCTACTCCGCCGCTTAATAGAATTTTTGTTTTCACACCGCCGTGAATGTCAGGTCTCATTGGAAAACCATCCTTGTCGCATCCACCGGTTATTAGGAGTTTTGTTCCCGGCATACCTATGATTGTCCCATCAATTATATCACCGATCTTTCTACCTATTAAGGGAGCCGCTCTGCTGCCCTCAACCTCAATAGACTTAGAGGCTCCGCCGATTGGATTTGAAACTATTATCTTGAATTTTGCCATTTCCCGACGCCTCTCTTAAAAAGATAATTTTTCAAATATAAATTATTCGCAAACATTTATCTTACGGAATAAATCATCCGAGCCTGTTAAAGTTGCATATGTAACTAAAATAATTATTCCCCTCCATTCCGCATTTTTCTCCACCAAAATTTCATTCATTTCGTCTTCCTCATAAATATAGAATTTGTAAGTTTCAAGGAATTCTTTAAATGATCTTGTCTCAGCAACATAATCAGCTTTGGTAATGTTCATGTATTGAAATGTGTAGTATTTTATCACAGCGGCCTCTTTCACAGCATTCAGAGGTTCAACGATTAAGTCTCCGCTGACATAAGTTAGATCAATGGGCAGCCAGCCCCAAGGCGGAATATAGACCATAGCCCAGCCGTGCCAGCCAACCTGGTTCTGCCTAATTAATAGGTGCCCGCTCCAATAAGTGAGGTTTTGACTGTAATGTGGAATATATATGCAGCCAACTTGCAGATAGGCAGGTATACCGAGGGACCGGCAAAGCGTGATTAGCAGGTTTGCCTGGTCATCGCAGTCACCAGCACGCTTGTAAAGTGTTTCATTGGGATATTTTGGAATCTCGGATGATTCATATTTAATGTTCAACTTCATCCATTTAATGAGTTTTTTAAGAATAGACAGAACATTCGTCTCATCGCTGGCTATTTCTGAAGCAATCTCCCTAAATAATAAGTTATTTGACTGCCATAATCCGGTTGGCTCACAATAAGTTCTTCTTAAGTCTTCCGGTATATCATCCAAGACGCCCGATTTATCTTCAGATATTTCTGGTATGGAGCGCTGCTTAAACGTAAACCTGAAAGTGAAATTGTAACGGACTCTCTCGCCTAAACCTATTGAAATCTTCGTGAAGTTTATTATAGCCATTCTATTTCCGTCCGGATCGTAATCGAACTTTTCGATAGGGTGGGAGACGCTAATCAAATTAGCTGTTTGCCAACTGTTATTCATGAACAGGCCGATCGCCCTATCGTTTTCACTAAAATTCCATAGAGCTCGCTCATCTCTATTTTCATATGTAACTTCAGATTTGAGAATGAATATTTTTTCATATGTAACTTTATATGTTAGATGCGGGAAACCAACTATTAGAAGAGTGATTAGCAGGATTAGGATTAGCAAATAAGCCATAACCTTTCTTGTCGGATATCTTTCCTGACGATTTGGGCGCTTAAAGGCGGACATTCCGCGATAAATCTCTCCATCTAAAAATCGTGAATCTTAAATAATTAATTTTTCTAGAAGTTTAAGGTGGTGTTTATAATGCGCATCAAAATTGGGGAAACCTTAATTGAAATTATTAAAGGCGACATAACTGAGTTGGATGTAGATTGCATAGTTAACGCTGCTAACAGCATGTTAAAGATGGGCGGCGGGGTAGCTGGCGCTATTAGAAGGAAAGGTGGACAGAAGATTCAGGAGGAATGCGATGACGTAATTTCAAAGAGGGGGCCTATACCGGTGGGTGAAGCGGCTATAACAAGCGGTGGAAATCTGAAAGCGAAATACGTAATACATGCGGTTGGACCAATTTACGGCGAGGGAAATGAGGTGGAGAAACTTAAAAATGCAACATTGAACAGTTTGAAGCTCGCTGAGAAGCATAATATATCCAGCATAGCTTTCCCAGCGATTTCAACAGGATACTTTGGATTGCCTAAAGATAAATGCGCAGAAGCAATGATCCCAGCGGTGCTTTCGTATGCTAAAGAGGGAACAAGGCTGAAAAGAATAATCTTCTGTCTCTACGACGATGAGACATTCAATATATTTAAGGATCATCTTGAGAGATTTAAAGGTTCGCAGGTTATTTAAACGGCATGAATAGGTAGTGTCTAGATGGTTAAAATCTGCGTTTCTGGAGCTATAAACTGGGATATAAATCTCTTTGTCGATAGGTTCCCAGAAATAGGCGAGGAAATTCCAGTAAACAGAATTACCCGCGTGCCGGGTGGGAAAGCCGCTAACGTAGCGGTTGCATCCGCTAGAATTCTAGGCCCAGATGAGGTTGCGTTAATCGGCTGTTTGGGTAGAGATGACATAGCTAGGCAGCAGATTGAAATTTTAAAGGGCGAGGGCGTCGTAGTTTCCGGAATAAAAATTGATGATGAATCTGAGTCTGGCCAAGCCTACATAATAATTGATAGGAACGGGCGGAACATTATTAATACATTTTTTGGCGCAAATCTTAAACTCGCACCGAACGATATTTATGCTCCACATATTTTTAGTTTAATCCGCGAATCTTCAATCCTTGTCCTAATTGATCCACCGCTTGAAACCATAGAATGCCTTTCAAAAACGGCTAAAAGCCTTAGCAAAACCGTTATGTGGGATGCTGGTGTGAGAAGCACGCTGGGATTAGAGAGGCTTAAAGAGGTTCTGAGAAACATTAATTACTTAGTGGTTAATGAGGTTGAAGTTAAAAACTTAACTGGGGAACATAACCCGGAGAAGGCTTGGGATAGGCTTTCAGAAATAAATGGAGACATGAGTCTTATCGTTAAACTTGGCAGCAGAGGCTGCATGCTAATCGACCAGAGAAGGATCATCATGGTTCCAGGAGTAGACTTGAAAGAGATGGGACTGAAAGTCGTTAACACCGTGGGCTGCGGAGACGCTTTCCTAGGAGTTTTCGCAGCATATAAAGTCTTAGGATTAAGCGATCTGGAAGCGCTGGAAATGGCTAACCTAGCCGGAGCGCTAAAGGCCACAAAAGCTGAAACTAGGGGAAGCCCATCGAGAGAAAATCTTGAAAAATATATCCCATACAAGAAGGCTGGAATATTCATTAGAGGAGAATAAAGCCCCAAAAGGGTTAGGATGAACAAAAATCTCTTATCCGAACTAATCGTATTGTTGATCATGGTGATGTTTAATGTCTAGAAAGACCTGCCCGAACATAGAGATTAATCTAAGGGATTGCCCATGCACATATCCATGCGACATTAAAGGCAAATGTTGCGAATGCATACTCCAACATAGAAAACACGGCGAGCTTCCAGCATGCTACTTTCCGCCTGAAGTTGAAAGAACCTACGATAGATCCATAAAAAGATTTATCTCATTATACAAGTGACGTTTCAAAGCATTTTCAGGTAAAATACTTTAATAAT
>CAYPJR010000013.1:0-23325 GCA_964411115.1 uncultured Candidatus Bathyarchaeia archaeon
TAATAAATAATTTTTGGCATCATTTTATCTGGGCGATGCGCATGCATAGTTACCCTGAGGATGAGATTGCTGAAAGATATAATTTTTTAGGTAGAGATCTGGCGAGAAAAGGCATAGACATAGAGGAAGTTAAGATAAAAGTTTCAAACTTCATGGTTGAGGTTCCATCATGGGTTTTCGGCCCGTTTGGCGGGGGGAGATTTAGCAGCTATATTCCTCCAGGCGCGGCTAGAAACGTTTTTGAGAAATTTGATGATGCTGCTTTAGTGCATAGACTTACTGGAGCAACGCCTAAAGTGAGCATTCACATTGGTTGGGACTGCCCGGAAAATGTGCCCTTCGAAAGAATTGAGGCTGAACACTTCGGAAGATTAAAGGATTACGCTGAAAATCTAGGTTTGGGCATAGGTTCGGTGAATCCAACATATTTTCTTGAGGGGACCCATTTCGGCAGCCTCTCAGCCGACGACGTAAATGTCAGAAGTAAGCTTATTGAGCATACTCTTGTCGCCGCTGAAGTAGCCAGAAAGTATGGGGATGGCATAATAGTGCTTTGGCTTCCCGACGGCTCTCTCTATCCTGGCCAAGTCAACTTTCGCCTTAAAGAAAGCAATCTAAGAAGGTCTCTTAGAGAAATCTATGATCGCGCACCAAGTTCCGTCAAGATGCTCATCGAATATAAACTTTTTGAGCCTGGAACATATCACACTGTAATTCCGGATCCTTTCACAGCCTACGATTTAGCTAGAAGCCTAGGTGATAGAGCCGGCGTGATTATTGATTTGGGGCATCATGCGTTTGGAGTAAACGTTGAGCATATCGCCGCCAGGCTTATTGAGAGCGGAATCCCAGCTGGAATACACTTTAACAGCAGATATGTAGCCGATGATGATCAAGCAGTTGAGCCTAACATGCAAATGTTTCTACTATTTCATGAGCTTACCACTGGCAATGTTATCGGCAATCCTGATCCGGATAAAAACTGGGCTTACATAATTGACCAATGCTCAAAGCTGGAGAATAGGATCCATGCGGTTTTACACACCATAGACTCGCTGATGATATCCTACGCTAAAGCATTGATTGTTGATGAAGAAAAACTCAGGGAGTACCAGACTAAGAACGAGATAATACTTGCTAATAGAACCCTTCTGGACGCGTTCCTAACGGACGTTAGGCCAATAATCTACGCAGCGAGGTTAGAGAAGGGATTGCCCCCTGATCCAGTAAAAGCTTACCTTGAATCCGGCTACCAAAGGAAAATAGAGATGGAAAGATCGTGATTACCGCCGCGGATAGAAATATCGTTTCTCAACAACCTTTAATATCCAATCTTAAAGCGTGAGGTTAAGATCATGAATATTCGTGATGTAAGAAGCGAATTTCCAATATTGGAAAGCAAAATATTCTTAAACCATGCTGCTGTCAGCCCATTACCTCTCCGCGCGGCTGAAGCCATGAAAAAGTTCATCAGCGATAAGGTTAAGGCGCGATCAACTCAAAATGTCGATTTGGAACCCTGGAGAAATAAAATTTTAAACTCTAAAAGCCTGTTTGCCAAATTAATAGGTGCAAGGGAGGAGGAAATAGCCTATATCCCAAACACAACCTTTGGGCTGAACATGGTTGCTCAGATGCTGCCCCATAAACATGACAGTAACGTGGTGACAAATACCCTAGAGTATCTTTCAAACGTGATTACATGGTTAAAACTTGGGGAGAAGGGCGTTAAAGTCCGTTTCGTGAAGGATGATAAGGGAAGGGTTAGCTTAGATATGCTGAGAGAGATGGTTGATGATAAAACTATCGCTGTAGCCATTGGGCAGGTTGGCTGGTACAATGGGTTCAAACATGATTTAAAGGCTATTTCTGAAATGATACATGAAAAGGGCGGATTTCTAGTAGTCGATGCGATACAATCCGTTGGGAACATGAAAATGGATGTGAGGGGAGACGGGATAGATTTTTTGTCCTGCGGAACATACAAGTGGCTTCTGGGACCGCAGGGAGCAGGCTTCCTATTCATAAGGGAAGATCTCATAGAAGAGTTTAACCCGCCCATTGTTGGTGAAAAAAGCCTAGATCCAGATATTGTTGAGAAGAACATTTATGAGATGTTCGACCTCTATGAGCTGAGGTACTCTAGGGGGATAAGTAAATACGAAGTGGTTCACATGGACGATGCGGCTTATGTTGGAGCTGAAGAGTCAATGCGCCTTATTCTAGACTTTGGAATAGAAAACGTAGAGAGGAAAATAAAGGAGATAGATGACTACCTCATTGAGGGGCTTCTAGAAATGGGCTGTGAGCTTCAAACCCCAATTGACGAGCTGGAACGGCACGCAATAATAAACTTTAGAGCTAAAAATATTGATAGAATAATGAATGAGCTGACTAAAAATGGGATTATTGTTTCACAGCGGATGAGCGGGATAAGGGTTTCACCCCATTTCTATAACACTAAGGACGAAATAGATAAACTTCTTGAGATTTTAAAGGCTGCCAAGTCGTGATGTATCCTGCGAAAAATAAAAATTCAACTTTCCCAATAGGGAAGATGCCGAAAGGCTTGGAGGAGAGATTACTTGGACAAATTAGATCTTGAAAATGCAGTTAATGAAATTTTAAGTTTTATTAGGAGTGAGGTTAAGGAATCAGGCGCCTCAGGCGTCGTTATAGGTTTAAGCGGCGGGATAGATAGCAGCGTTGCCGCCGCCCTTTGCGTTAAAGCATTAGGTAAAGATAAGGTTTTAGGCATAATTATGCCCACAAACTTTACACCTAAGGAGGATATGGAGGACGCCCTTGAATTAGCTAGCAATCTAGGCATAGAAACCAGGATTATTCCTATAGATGGGGTATGCGATGCGTTTATTAAAGTTTTAGGATTCGATCCGAACGATTCTAGGGTTAGAATTCCAATCGCAAATCTTAGAGCTAGAATCCGGATGATAATATTATATTTCTACGCGAACATTAATAATTATCTGGTTGTTGGAACAAGCGATAAAAGCGAATATCTCATAGGCTACTTCACCAAGTACGGCGACGGCGCAGCTGACTTCTTCCCAATAAGGCACCTTTTTAAGACCCAGGTAAGGGAGATAGCATCATATTTAGGTATACCGGACAGAATCTTGAAGAAGCCTAGCAGCCCGCAGCTTTATCCAGGGCATAAGCTCACAGATGAGCTTCCCATCAACTATCCAATCTTAGATTCTATAATAGTAAAGTTATTCGAGGAGAAAATGCCGGCTGATAAAGTGAGCGAGGAGCTTGGGGTACCGATTGAAATAGTTAGGGACATTCTAGCTAGGCACGTTAGAACTGAGCATAAGAGAAGAAGCCCGCCTGTGCTTAACGCTAAATATTAAGAAGATAAAATGTGCAAGTTAAGATAATACTAATGGATAAAGCCGCATAAAGGGGGTAAGCGCATGAAATTGGCGGATAGAATGAAAATTATTAAACCTTCCGGAACAATAGCTATGGCTGAAAAAGCCCGTGAGATTGCGAGAAGCGGAAAGAAACTATTCAACCTAGATGTTGGCGAGCCGGATTTTGACACCCCGGAGCATATAAAAGAGGCGGCTGTAAAGGCGCTGATGGAAGGTTTCACACATTACACATCAAGCCTCGGCATGATTGAATTAAGAAGGGCTATAGCTGAGCATCTAATGGAAAGGAGAAGGGTGGAGATTAACCCAGATAGGGAGATTATTGTGACGCCTGGAGCGAAACATGCCATATATTGCGCATGTTTAGCAACCCTTAATCCGGGCGATGAAGCCATAATTTTAACCCCTACCTGGCCCACGCATTTCACATGCGTTGAGGCTGCTGAAGCTAAAGTTGTAGAAGTTCCCTGCGGGGAAACTTACAGCCTAGATGAGGAGGAGTTAAAGGGAAAACTGACTGATAAGACCCGCATGATCGTGCTGAATTCGCCCAACAATCCCACAGGTGGGGTTCTAGACGCCGAGGACTTGAAGGTTATAGCTGATTTAGCCTCTGAACGCGGCATTTTCGTCTTATCAGATGAGATTTATGACGAAATAGTTTACGATGGGGTTGAAGCGGGAAGCATGATCTCTTTCGAAAACATAAGGGACAGGGTGATCCTCATCAACGGTTTCAGCAAAACATACGCCATGACCGGATGGAGATTAGGCTACGCTGTTGCAGACAAGAATATTATAGAAGCCATGAATAGGATTCAGCAGGCAACTACAACCTGCCCTGCAAGTTTCGTACAGAGGGCGGGGATAGCCGCTTTAAAGGGTCCTCAAGAACACGTTAAAAAGATGGTTGAGGAGTATGATCGTAGGAGGAAATATATTGTTAATAGGCTTAATGAGATCGCGGGAGTACACTGCACAATGCCAAAGGGAGCCTTTTATGTCTTTCCAAGATTTTCCAGCTTAAAGATGCCGAGCTTCGAGATCAGCATTAAACTTCTCGAGGAGGAGGGCGTTTGCACAACCCCGGGAAGCGTCTTCGGAGAATGCGGTGAGGGACATATACGTCTCTCTTACGCAACAAGCTTTGAAACCATCGTTGAAGCTATGGAAAGAATTAAAGGGTTTGTTGAGAAATATTCGAATATATGAAGAAGGTGATAAAATGTTTGATGAGAAATCCATATCTGTCCTGAAGAGGATGACTGAATCATTCGGCCCATCAGGTTTTGAGAGGGAAACGGCTAGAATAATAAAGGAGTACATGAAGGATTACTCAGATAATATTTTAACCGATAAACTCGGCTCAGTGGTTTTCGTAGCTAGAGGGAACGCTGAAAGACCCCATGTTCTCTTAGCCGGCCATATCGATGAGGTTGGCTTCGTGATTTCCGGCATAGATGAAGGCACCGGTTTTCTATCCTTTAACCCGCTGGGCGGATGGTGGGATCAAGTTCTGCTTTCACAAAGAGTTATAGTAAGAACCGAGAAGGGAGATTTATATGGGGTTATTGCCGCTAAGCCGCCTCATCTATTAACAGATGAGGAGAGACAGAAGGTTGTTGAGAAGAGAAACATGTATATTGATATAGGCGTAACCTCCGGTAAGGAGGCTGCCGATGCAGGCGTAAAAATCGGCGATCCGGTTATTCCATGGTCTCCCTTCATGCTGACGCGAGATGGAAAAGTTGCTATGGGTAAAGCCTTTGACGATAGAATAGGAGCATTCGTCATGATGGAAACAATACGAAGGATAAAGGAGGAAGGCATAGTCCACCCGAACACGATATATGGGGCTGCAACTGTTCAGGAGGAGGTTGGTGCGAGAGGAGCGCAGACGGTGGCGCATATAGTTGATCCCGACGTGGCGATAGTTATAGAGGTTGATATAGCCGGAGATGTTCCGGGAATAAAGCCCAGCGAGGCGCCGACTAAGATGGGCAAAGGACCAAGCCTATGCACATATGACAGCAGTATGATTCCGAACCAGCCCCTTAAAGAGTTCGTCATAAAGACCGCTAGGGAGGCCGGTATACCGCTTCAATTATCGCAAGTGGCTAGAGGCGGAACCGACGCTGGCAGAATCCACCTCAATAGGGCCGGTTGCCCAAGCGTGGTCATAGGAATACCGACAAGGCACATACATAGCCATGTTGGCATGCTAAGCCTGGATGATGTTGAGAACGCCGTAAGGCTGATGATAGAACTCGTTAAAAGGCTTGATACAGATACAGTTAATAGTTTCATCTCTATATAGTTCCATAGATTTCATGAGCGCGTGATGTGGAATGATCGTTGAAGATAAAGTTGTAGATGGTTTTAAGGTTAAGGTTGCTTCCATTGGCGATTTGCTGATCGGAGCCGCTTACGAGATAGGTCCAAGAATACTTTATCTTGCAAGCAGAAAGAAGCCTGAGCTAAACTTGTTCGGTGTACTTCCCGATGTTGGCGTGCAAACATCCGAGGGGTTCTGGAGAATTTATGGAGGACATAGGCTCTGGAGTTCCCCCGAAGCCAAACCGCGCTCATACTCGCTTGATGATAAACCAGTAAGGGTGGAATTTGATTCCGACACGCTGATGATCTACGGGAACCCGGAAGAAAATAACTGCATACAGAAGGAGATAATGATAAAAGCGAACCCTAATGGAGGGGCTCAGGTAATTCATAGAATTAGGAATATAGGCAGATGGCCGATTACCCTAGCATGCTGGGCGCTTTCAGTTATGAGGAAGGGGGGCTTTGCAATAATACCCATAAAACCCTCGAAGGTTGATGAAGAGGGGTTGCTGCCAGATAGGCACCTATCACTTTGGCCATACACTGATCTTACAGATAGGAGGCTCCTATTTACAGATGAGTACATATTTATTAGGCAAGATCCGAATGCTGAAAAACCAGTGAAAATTGGAGCCAAAGCCAGTCCCGAATGGATCGCATATTGGGTTGACGGAATGATCTTTATGAAGCAGTTCTCTAGAGAGGCGGGTGAATATCCAGATTTCGGCTGCAACGTTGAAGTCTATACTAACTCAGCTATGCTTGAGCTTGAAACCCTTGGACCTCTTAAAACAATCAACCCGTCCGAAAGCGTCCAGCATATAGAAATGTGGAAGGTCTTTGAAACTGGAAAAATCAGAATGGCGGTGGAAGATGTTAGAGACAAAATTGAACCTCTGTTAAAGTAAACCCCTCCGTGGGTTAATTCATTGTTTATAAAACCCGTCGCAAGAAGACCGCCGTTTTAACAGACGGATCGTGCGCTGGAAGCCACGGCTTAAGTCCTAAGAGGACGCTACGTTGACCACTCCATATCTTTTTCCGAAATTTCCTTCCAACATTCGCGGCAGATGGGTATAAATCGACCATTATAATAAATGCTTAGCTCAATATCGGTTCTCTCACAATTAGGCTTCCATGGATTCATGCAGTGTAAAACTGAACTATCCATTTTGCTGGGCTGGGATGAATTATTACTACTAGACTTTGATCTTCCCCTATTTTTAGCTGCATTAGCTGATGTTTTTGATGGATAAATTAAACTCTTCTGATTTAAGATTTGATTAGTGTTTTTCTCAGAAGATTTGGCGACCCCTTCGCTCTTTAAGGCATTGAGACCGCTATAGACAGTCTCGCTTAGATCTTGCCATTTTCCTTCATCCATTTCACCCAATAAATTAAGCAATTTGAACTCTACTAGAAAAGATTCTAAAATTTTAATTCCTTCCAGCGTAATCTGCTTCCAGAAATCCCTTTCATCAGCGAGAGATTGTTTAAGCCTATTAATTACCGTCTCCGTCTCATCGAGTCTTTTGCTGAGTAAAATCACCGTGTCACTGGAGATTTTTCCATCATTAAATAGCGCTGCTAATACGTCTTTTCTCTTTTTAAGCGATGCAAGCTCAATATCTAAATGCTCAACAGTTTTGGGTAGAACCAATTTCCATCGAATGTTTAGGAGATAAAAAGTGTGATAAAAGCGTTTTTTACATGCGAGAATATTTCGCGCTATTATTTTTTTGCGGAGATTCGTAAACGTTTAGGTGTAAGCATCTTCTAGAAGAGATTTCTCATCTAAACCGAATTTTCCAGCGATGCTTTTTAGCTCCTCCCATGTTCTCTCCGGTATTTGAATGCCGTTCTTAAGCCTTAATCTTTCAGTTAAATATTCCGGCTCTCCGGGAATGATTATTTCTTTAAAGCCCGGCCTAGGTTTTGAGGACTTTATAGCCTTAAGCATATCGGTGACTTTATTTTTAAATTCTTCAACAGGCATGAATTTGTCAATATTTATAACCTCGAAGAAGACCCCGTTCCCCCTTTTTGTCTCCATATAGGCGCATCCTGCGCCGGCGAGAACCCCGCATAGAGCCTCAATCGCTAGGCTTAGGCCGAAACCTTTGTGTCCAGCGTCGTCTCCGCCTAAAGGCAATATTGCGCCTCCATTGTAATAGTCTTCAGGGTTGCTGCTTGGCCTTCCATCCTTATCAATGATCCATCCCAACGGTATTTTTTCACCTTTGTGCAGCATAACTCTAATTTTCCCCTCCGCAACGACGCTTGTAGCGATATCTATGAAGAATGGAAATTCCGTATTTGCCGGAAAAGCGAAGCTAATCGGGCCTGTTGACAACATGCGCTCTTTACCGCCAAAAGGCGCAACTGACCTGGGCGCGTTAGCCATCGCTATACCAATCATATCGTTCTTTGAGGCCATCAAGGTGTAATCTGCTAATCGGCCTATATGATTACAGTTGAAAACGCATGCGATGCTAACCGCGTTCTCTCTGGCCTTTTCAATGGCTTTTTCCATAGCTTTCTTCGCTATAACCTGCCCGAAACCCCAATTGCCATTTATGATTACTAATGAGCTTGTCTCCTTCACGATTTCAATCTTAGCGCCAAGCTTAATTATGCCCTCCTCAATTTCCCTTACATACTGTATTATCCGTATTATTCCATGCGAGTCATGCCCAACTAAATTAGCCTTAACGAGAAACTCTGAAACCAGTTTAGCCTCTTCAAGCGGGGCTCCAGATGCGGAAAGTATTTTGGCTCCGATTTTAACCAGCTGATCAGCATTGAAAACAGGCATCCTCATTCATTCTCTCCTATTTTCACTCAACTTTAATTTCATATCCTCTCTTTCTGGGAAGAGTTATCTCTAATATTCCCTTCATAAATCTGGCTCTAGCCTTGCTTACGTCCACTGGAACTGGAAGCGGGACTCTGCAACTGAAACAGGTGAACACTCCCCTTCTATGGGATACGCCCAGCTCCTCAAAATTCACCTTCACTCTCATTTTAGCGGTAATTTCTATGAGATCATCGCTTATTCCATTTATTCTAATGCTCTCCGGATCGGCTCTTGGCAGATCAGCCGTTACTATCACCCTGTCGGATTTCACTAGAACATCGCATAGGGGTTCAAGAGACTGCTCGCTAACATCCCAGCTTGGTCTTTCCATGAATCTTTCAAATATTTCATCAGTTAGCTCCTCAATTTCTTCCATATACTCGCGTAATATGTCGAAGAATGATCTCCTTCTTCTTATGCTCATATTAATTTCCTCCATCATCTTTGGGATTAATTACCTAATATAGTAGCCCGGGATATCATATTCGTGGGATTTCCTCATCTTCGCAAGTTCATTTTGAGTTCTGCGCATCATGTCTCTCATGGTTAAACGAACTTCCTCGCCCTTTTCAATTAGCTCAGACACATCTATGTTCATGTTCGCTATCTTATTAAATGCCTGCATTACAACGGAAGATGCTTCTGGATCCGGATAATTATAAAAGGCTTCAGCCAGCAACACTATTGCAGGTATTTTCTTTTCAGTGCAGTATTTTAAAATGAGAGCTTGCGGACCGACAAGGAAGCCCCGCTTAATGATCTCAATATTATTTTCCACCAGGGTTTTTATCATTGAGTTATCTGAGGCAGCCCCAAATATTCTTAGCTTCTCGATTTCATATCTGTTTGGAACAGGCAGCCCGCCTAGGGTATAAACTTTCTCAGCCTTCTTTCTCCATGCCCACTCAACGATGCTTCTTATTAATGGATGAACTATTTCAGACGGTATGGCTATTTCGGAGCTTAAAACTGCCAGATTATCGTTTCCGAAGATTCTTATAGGCGATCTTGGAAGGCCACTTTCAAGTACGATTATTGGCGGTAAGAGATCGGTTTCTACGTGAGCTATCTCCTCAAGCTTCAGCTTGGAAATTATATGCGCCGCTGCAATTGCTCCAACTAACCCAACGTCTGGGAGGCCGCAGACAATTTTAACGCCCTCTGGTACATCCCTCTGCTCAACAATTCTTATACTATTGTTTGACATAAACCCAAGCCTCCATTCATTATTTTATCATTTAAAACACAAAAATCTTTATATTAAAAGCAAGCGTCCTTGAAGTTTACATTTCATGCCAGCGTTTCTATTGCTTGTTTGGTTACAGATCCTTTCTTAGCTGGCTCATATATGTGTTTGATAGTTACTTCCATTCACATGCACGACGTATTCTAAGACGACCTTAAGCAGGGCTTTTTATCTCTTGAACGCAACCGCTGCGTTCTTTAGGCTCCGATCATGTGTTTTCTTTCATGATGCTTAAATTTATGCGCATTTGAATTTATTGCAAAATTAAAGATTTCTTTTTTGCTAATCTATTTAGAAGCTTCTCGCAAAATCTAAGCTTTGCTTAGTAAGCGAAGCTCTGCCTTGCACCACAGCAATGATAAGCGAATATGATTCCCGTCAGTGGTATTGGGTAAACCCTCTTAGTCTCATAGCTTAAGCCGGCGGTCACCTTAGAGTCCGAAGGGATAACGAAATTTTTCAGCTGCTACCGGACTCTTTAAAGAATGCCTTTGCCTCGTCCGGAACTATGAAGCCTACGAGCCCTCTTTTAGAGAGCTGGTTGAAGTAAGCATTAAGCGAGAGTTCAGCCTCCTCAGGCATTATTTTGTATTTTTCAACAAGATGGTCAACTATGTCGCCTATTGTTTTTTCTCCGTCGCAGAGCTCCCAAACTATTGATCCTACCTTATCGAGGTTGATTATTCTTTCTCTAGGCTCCGGCGGGAAGAGCTTATCTAGAATGCCCTTTTTCTGCTGCTTCTGCGCTTGCCCCTGTGATGGGGGTCTTAATGGAATTATTATTTTTATTTCTCTTGTTTTCCTATCTTTCTCCCATTTTAGCGCCGGGTTCCTAACGGGCTTAGCCTTGAGAAAGAGACTTCTCGGCACGCTCAGACTCTCTTCCTTCTTCCTTTTAAATATCCTGCCTAATCTGCCGAACACCATTCTTTATCCCAGAAAAAAGAAGCTGCTTCCTACTTAAATCACTTACTTTTCCATGAATCTTTGAACGTAATATTTTAAGTGAAACGCATAAAATATTATTTTGTGAGAACTCATGTTGCTGCGGGATATACTCGAAAGGATTCAGGACGAATCTTTAAAGAAGGATGTTATACGTCAAGAGATACAGGATATTGCCCGCAGAACCACGCGTCTATCAAAACAGGCGATTTTTCTTGTTCATAGAGATAGAAATAGGGATGCGGAGAATTTACTGAAAGAGGCAAGTATAAACCTAAGCAAATTGAGCGAATTATCAAAGGTTTACCCGGACTTATATTATACTGGGCTAGTAGACTCGGCTTTTGAAGAGTATGCTGAAGCTTGGATCTTTCTGAAGATTGCTGATGAGGGAAAATTTATAGGCCCTGAGGATATTGGAGTCCCAAATGAATCTTACGTTCTCGGGCTAGCCGATGTTATAGGTGAGCTTAGACGTAGGTCTCTAGATCTCATTAGAAAGGGCGATGTTGAAGGAGCTGAGAACTGCTTAGGGATTATGGAGACAATATACGTTGAAATAATAAGTCATGATCATTTGCTTATACTTATTTCTGGGCTTAGGAGAAAATGCGATGTTGCTAGACGAGTTATCGAGGCAACAAGGGGAGACGTAACCGCTGAAGTTAGAAGAAGCATAATAAATAATGCTATGAGGGAGCTTCAGAAAATTTTAGAAAAAACCAGCGATAAACAGCAATAAAGTTGATTTTGGAGAGAAGAATGCGCCTATGGAAACCGTTCATGCGCTTCAAAACCTCAGCTTCTCCATTGAAAAGGCTAGGAATCTGCAGATAGCCCTCTCAAAAAGAATCATCTGCAGAGATTGCTTTGAAACCCCTATTAAGCATGTTGCCGGCGTCGACGTTGCATACGCTGATAAACGATCAATCGGATCAGTAGCCGTTTTAGAATATGACTCCATGAAAACTGTGGAGTTAGAGACGGCTGAAGTTACCACACGCTTCCCCTACATGCCCACGCTGCTCTCATTTAGGGAGGTCCCCCCAGCGGCTTCCGCAATAAAAAAGCTAAGAATAAAACCGGACGTGTTCCTAGTCGATGGGCAAGGGATCGCTCACCCATATCGATTAGGCTTCGCCAGCCACTTAGGTTTAGTCTTAAACATAGCAACCGTGGGCGTCGCAAAAAGCCTCCTATGCGGAAAAATCGCTGATTCTGAATATGGAGTTTGGAAACCCATAATTTATGAGGGAAAAATTGTGGGCGGAGCTGTCTTCACTAGGTTAAATGCTAAGCCGGTTTATGTCAGCGTTGGACATAAGGTTTCTCTAGAGACCGCTATAAAAATCGTTTTAGAATGCTCAAGAAAGCATAGGGTTCCGGAACCCGTACGTGAGGCACATATAGCGGCTGAAAATGTTAAGAGGAAATATATGTCGAAATAAATAAACTATAAATTAAAATCTCAGGTGGATGAGATGCTGGATCCTAAACTTAAGAGGGCTGCGAGCAAGATTAAGGATAAGTTCCTTCGGAGAAGGGTTCTTAAATTTATAAGCGATTTATCCGTCACCATAGACGGTAAATCTTACGTGGGCTTACCTTTGGAAGAAGCCCCGGCGAGTAAGCGTCACCATCATAGCTACTCCGGGGGATTATTGGAGCATACGCTATCGACAATTAACGTTGCCATGGCGCTCTGCGATTCAATTGAGAACATTTATGGTGGCAAAGTAAATAGGGATTTGGTTATAAGCGGGATCATTTTACATGACCTATTTAAGGCTTTAACATATGATAGAAGGGAAGATGGCACCTATAGAAATTCGCCTTTAGGGGAACGCCTAGACCATTTAATATTAGCGGTTTCAGAGATGATTAGAAGAGATTTCCCAGCGGATTTAATCCACATTGTAGCCGCAAGCCACGGTCAGGCTGGTCCAGTATCCCCAAAGACTATCGAAGCCCTAATCTGCCACGTTGCGGATGAAGCGGATTCAAAAATGAACTATGAGGTTCTTAATGCAGCCAGATATTTAGTTAAGGAGGCAACCGGTGAAACATGGGATAAAATGGATTCGAAAACAGCCTTTAGAGTCTTGATGCTTAAAGCTGAAGGTGGATGGGAGGGCTTAAAAGAGAACATTGGACTTATAAAACCAAAATAATTGACACTCTCCACGGCTGAAGCCGGGAGATTCTTGCACACAGCCCACTCAACGCTCCGGGACACATATGTGTCAGCATTCATCCCATCACTACTCATGGGCTATCTGCAAGGGGTGTGCCACCACCCCGTTATCCCTACCCCGGATGGGGCTTGGGATTATGGTTTCCTATGCTCGAACCTCCCCGCACATCTCGGCTTGGAGCCTTATTCGAGCTTTTGGACATCCAAGCCACATCCAGAAGGCATTATGGATATGGGGAGAAATAAACCTTACGGCGATTCATCTCCACGATTAAAATCGGGAGCCTTCTCGCCGAAGGACGAAGTAAATAGATCGCCTCATCCCTCGGATCGGCTGTTCATAAGCCACACCCTATCTTTAACTATTTTCAGTCCATAAAAGGCTGTTATAAACAAATTTGTCACGAGAAAGATCCGTATCGGGTTCAGGAAAGGATTTATGCCGAGCAAAAGGATATTTTCAATATTCCACGCTAGAATTTGAAATGCAACATAAGCCGAAAACAGGCTGGAAATGGCATGTATTATTTGAATTAACCAGCCCGATCTGCGAATTATTCTCGCAGCAGCATCAAGTAAAAACGCTATCTTCGGCGAAACATCATATATATCGTCTATTATAAGGGCTGCTCCCCAGCAAAATAGTAGGCTCATGTAGGCTTGAACATCCCAAACCCATGGCTGCATTATTGAGAACAATAGGGCTGAAGTAAAATACAAAAATATAAGTATAAAGCCATAAACATAATGGTGGAAGAGAAACCTTCTGATTTCTATTTTGCCCAAGGCTTTTGCCGGAGCCAGATTCAGAATCGACGTTAATGCAAGGAAGATAAATAATAATTCATTTAAAACGTAAGCTTCATGAAATTGTATCAGCGCATTTAAATATGCGCCATATAAAACATTTAATGCCGATAATAAACTTGCTATGGAGTTAGATATCAATATTAGACCAAGCGCTTTCCTACATATGGCCAATAATATTCTCTTTGACATTAAAGAAAAGAGCAGAATGTAGGGTTAATTTAAAGCTTACTGAATTTTCGGCTTACCCTCGAGACTTATGGTTTTAACCGCAAGATGCGCCATATCTAAAATCATCATCGTTGCTTGACCAGTTAAGTATCCGCAAGCTTCACCTGGATTTATAGCCAATGTTTTCCCCACAGTGTAAATTTCAGCCTTATGAGTGTGCCCATAAATAACAATATCGTAATAGTTTGCGTTAATGAGAGACTTAAGCAGAATCTCCTCCTCACCGTGTAGCAGCGCAACCCTTAGATTATTGAGGGTTATTTCCGCAAATCTTCCATAAATCTGAGCCCCTATCTCATCGGATCTTTTTCTTAGAAGATTGTGGTCGCCATCATTATTTCCGAAAACTCCTATCAATTTAGCTCTCAAGGGTTTAAATCTTAAAAGTGCAAATGGCGCAACGTAGTCTCCGGCGTGAAGCACTAAATCGACTCCTTCCTCATTTAATATTTCCACCGCTTCATCAATAGCCTGAAGCCTATCATGAGTATCGGCAATAATCCCCACCTTCTTAGCGGTATACATGCTGATCCACCCGCCCGCATATCTACAATGGGATTACTTAAAATATAGATTTTTCCAATCGAAGCGGCATAGTTTACAGGCATGTACGCGGCAAGCCTTTTACCCGTTAGCGTCAGTAATAAATATGAGTTGTTAAAGAATATATGATGTAAAAATGTTTTGAAGGCGGAATTATGGCCGGCCGCAGAATAAACATCTTCTACCTTATTTCTCTAATATGCACCCTAATACTTATAGCATACGTATGGCTTATCTTCATTCCGCAGATCGATGCTTACGCTGATACATTCGAAATTAAAACAATTTTGATAATAATCATAATTCTCCTGTCGGCAGCAGCGGCGATACAGTTTTTCCTATTAATGAGACCCCCTCCATCTGAGGAGTAGATCGCCTCATCCCTTGAATCTTTTTATCTGGAATTCTTCGCAGTTTTATATTTTGTGAAGCCACAGTACCCGCATGTATATCTGTTTCCATGATCAGCCATAAAATATCCCGGCCCGCATCTGTCGCATGTGGGAAGCAGCCTTTTAAGTTTCCCATCTTCAATCTTATAATATGAGGAGATAAACTTTTGTTTTCCACCTTTATCCCTATTCGACATCTATCTTATCCCTCCGTTTTAGGCGAATTCCTCTGCATTACGTATTTAGGCTCTACGAGACTAGCTTGATCCGGTGAATCATACACGTGCGCTTCACCCATGGATATTGAAAGCCCAGTTGTTGATTCCACCCTTCTCACGTAAACCCTTTCAGCATCGATTTTAAGTATTCTAGCAAGTTCACGTTTCACGTCTAAGCGTGAGGGCGTCGGCGAATTCTCATGCGACACGTTGAAGATGATCTCGTTTCTTTTAAGCAGCTCATTACGCCTATTACTTATTATCTTAAGTTTCACCGCAATCCACCCTTTAAGCCTATACTTTGAGGAGTCATCTACTTTAATTTTCCGGTTCATAAATCATCTTATTTATAATTTCACGCATCTCCTTTTTAACTTCTTCAGTAACATTTATCACGACTATTCCTTCATTAGGCTGACCGTAAACCACCATGGAATTTACTGGAGCTAAGAGCGCAGCTACGATTGTAAGTAGATCCTCCTCGCCTTCAACCAGAACCTTAACTAAACCCTCTGAGTTAATGGCTTCATCGATTATCCGCCAAGAATCCCCGCTGATGGCGCCAGCCGGGTTAATAAGATGTAAAACTTTACTTACGCTGGCATCTATTGGCTCTATTAACTCACGCATAGACCTATTATCTACGATAAAAACGTTCAACGGAAGGTTTCTTTCAAGAATATTTCTCGAAACAATGTCGCCTATAGAAATTATTTTCTTCGGCTTAACAGATTCTATTAACTCACTGAGCTTACTCATGGTTTCATTCGGCGACCCGCTGATGAACAAACCTAGCGGCGCCTTCAACCTGCTTCTAAGTTCGGGCGTAAGAATATGCGTGTCGGCTTCACCTCACCTTTATAGCGTAGCGTCCCTTCGCCTCAATCTTCATCGCTTTCGCTATGATTGAGTTCTTAGGATCAAATATTATCACTAACCCGCTGAAATCCTCGCTTAGATCCGTCGATTTACAGTTTGGACAAACATTTTCATCAGTTATGTAGTGGCATCTTCTACATGCTTTTTCAACCATGGCTTAACACCACAAAAATCATCATATTATCGCTTCTCTTCGCCTCCAGATTTTATTTTCTTTAGGTCTTCCTCTATCCACTCAATTTTTCCCAGGAAGGGTTGACGCGCCGTAACGCCTATCTTACCAAAGCCCGCGCCTCTACCAATCGATGTTGCAGTTATTCTTACGCGCATCCTATCTCCTACGGATATTTTACGTTTACTTTCTTTACCCATAAAAACCCCCTGCTTCTCATCATACACTATAAAGTCGTCCATAATCTGAGAGACATGCAGCAGCGCATCAGCCGGCCCTATACGTATGAACGCCCCGAAGTCTGTGACCTCAACAACTTCGCCTTCAATGATCTCCTGAACCTTAGGAAGGAAGGTTAATAATGAGAAAGTTACCTTATGGTGGGTTGCAGCATCCCCCGGGATTATTTTGCCAACCGGTGAAACATCAACATCAGTTACCGCTATTAAGTAACCTAGCTCATCATCTATTATACCCACATATTTCATTTTAAGCTGCTCTAAAGCGACTTTATGAAGCGGTTCATTAAATTTCTCCGGAGGTATACGAATTGTATCCTCAACCCTCACCAAGTTAAACGTAACCTTTCACTCCTTCAATCCATGCGCTGTTAAACAAGACTATAAATGCTATATAAAGGCGATTTAAAAAGTTTTTGACTTAGCTAAGAGAAGCGGTAACTTAAAATTTAGGGTTTAGGCTTCCTTTCAGATGGGCTTTCATAAATATTTAATGTTGAGGCGGTTAAGAGAGCTGAATAAAAATGGGCGAAAAACTAAGCATGGGAAAAGAGCGTGGAATAATCCGTCTCCTCTCTTTTCCAGAAAAAAGGAAGGTGAAACTCTGCAATCTTAATAACCAAGATGCACAACCAAACATTTAATGCAGGATGCAAAATAGACTAAAAATGGAGAAAAATGGATCATGCGCCTTGAGTTGCCACGTCTATTCAAATCTTCTATCAACAATGTCCCATACTTCAGGGCCGGTTCCGATCAAAGTTACTGGAATAGATATTTCCTTCTCCACCTTCCTAATGAAGTCCCTCGCCTCCGCGGATAAGTCGCTGAAGGACTTTGCATTTTTACATTCCGGAAATAGAACATCAATTTTTGTTATAGCAGCCTGCGTTGCGCTGTTCAACATAACAGCCCTCTTAGCCAGCTCGAAGTTGAAGGGAGCCGCCCTACGCCTTCTGCCAGTAACTGCAGCTATCTCGGCCCACCCTCTTCTCTCCGCCTCTTCCCATGAAATTTCGCCGGGAAGCGGGCCTGCACCAACCCTTGTTACAAATGCTTTAAATACAACCAGCACTTCATCAACTTTCTTAGGTCCGATGCCGACATCTGAACATGCCGCTGAGGCGGTTACATCCTTGGATGTGCAGTATGGGTATGTTCCATGCCAAAGGGAGAGATATGTTCCCTGGGTTCCCTCAATTAAAACGTTTTCCCCACTGTCGATAGCGGCATTAACCTCTAGAGGCACATCCGTAAGAAAACTCTGCAATTCAGGCGCATCTCTTGCAAGTTTAGCTTTCCGCAGCACGCGATCGGCGTTGCATGGGCCGGTGCCTGTCCCAGTGGTTCCTATTTCAGATGCTAAATGCCCAGCTCTATCAATTTCAATATGCCTAGGCTCAATTATGGCGCATTGCGGATCCAGCCCAACTCTGTTTTCAGCATGAGTGAGATTAACTTCGTTTAAAAATACATTTGGATCGACGAGCACTCCTGGACCTATCAGCAGACGGCACTTCTCATATACAAATGCGCTCGGGATCATTCGAACCTTATAGGTTTTGTCTCCGTAAACCACCGTGTGCCCGGCATTAGGTCCCACCCCAGCTCTCGCCGCAACGCTAATTTTATCCTTTAACGCTAAATAAGAGATTATTTTTCCCTTTCCAGTGTCGCCGAAAAAGCCGCAAACTACAACTATACATGGCATAATCTAACCCTCTAAACGTTAAACCGTAATTAACTATTTTAATCAACCTCATTAATATATCTTCAACTTTAAAGGCTAAGGAAGTTTTTATATATCATCTTAGTGAGATTTCAGTTATGCATACGATCAAGATTATCCCGGTTATTGGATTGCCGATCATTAAGAATGGCGATGATCTGGGTCGCCTAATATGTGAAGCCGCTGCGAAGCAAGGGACACCGATAGAGAATGGGGATATAATAGTTGTAACCCATGTTATTGTCTCAAGATCTGAGGGGAACGTAATAAATCTTGATGAAGTTATCCCATCAGAATTCGCGAAGAACATCGCTGAAGAAACCGGTAAAGACCCAGCCCTAGTTGAGGTTATCCTTAGAGAGTCTAAATCTATTGTGCGGATAGGCAGGGGACACATAATTGCTGAAACAAAACATGGTTTCATATGCGCAAACGCCGGTGTTGACAGATCGAATGTTCCTGGAGAGAGAAACGTTGCTCCACTACCGAAAGATCCGGATTTATCAGCCCGCAGGATAAGGCAGCGGATAAAGGAGATTTCCGGCAGAGAAGTTGCGGTAATAATTTCCGATACGCATGGCAGACCCCTCAGAAATGGTGAGATAAACGTGGCTATCGGCGTAGCTGGGATTAAGCCCATACGCGATAGAAGGGGAGAAAAGGATTTGTTCGGATATATGCTTAAGGTTAAGCAGACTGCCATAGCCGATGAATTATCATCCGCAGCGGAGCTAGTGATAGGCCAGGCGGATGAGGGGATACCGGTAGCCATAATCAGGGGCTACCAATATGAAAGATCTGAAGATGCAACATCTAAAGACCTCATAAGGCCTAAGGAGAAAGACCTCTTCATATAAGCAGTTTTTAACATTTTAAAGAAAGATTAAAACGATTATGCTTCCGCTGAACCTCAGATATTTTTCACCTATTTTAGCATCCCCATTTTAATCAGCGTCTCAGCTCTTTTAAGATCTAACTGCGTATTAATGTTAAAGAATGTCAACAGTTTATGGTCGATTTCCCTAATGGCTAATGTTGATAAGTAGCGAACCTTTTTGAGAAGCAAGATCATGGATTGCATTCTATACTCGCCCCTTTTAATGGAGCCCTCCGCGGCCATCAAAGCCGACTTTGTCCAATAGACTGCTTGCAAGGGTTCTATATAACCATTCGGCCATCTGGGTATAACGGCATCAACACCGTTGGCTATATCGAATAGTAAGTCTACAAGTTTACTTGAAATGAAGGGTGTGTCGCATGGCAGCAGAATGGAGTATTTACCATGCGCGTTCATTAATCCTGTTAGAGCGCCCCTAAGTGGACATTGCGGTGAACCCTCCGGATCAACAGCTATTCTCGATTTATCTGAGAGAATCTGCGTATAAAGCGATGTTTGGGCATTGGATCTTACGCAGACGATTATCTCATCAACGCATCTCTCAATCCTCTCGATGACATGCAATATTAACGGTTTGCCAGCCAATTCTATAAGCGCCTTATCGGTTCTAAACCTCTGTGAGGCGCCGCCTGCAAGTATAATAGCCGATCTATCCGTCAAATTTTTCACATTCTTTTTATTTTACTCAGCACGTAGCATATTATTTCTTCAGCTATATTTACGCTTGTAACTGTTTGCAGTCCCCTCCATCCCGGCTGACTATTAAGCTCCACTATTAGCGGACCCCTATTGCTCTCTAATATATCGATGCCAGCCATATCGCAGCCAATAACTTCAGCAGCTTTTATAGCTAAATTCTTAATTTCCCCGGTCGGTTCATATGGGACCGGCTTAGCGCCCAAACTGACGTTAGTCTTCCAAAGATTGGAAATGCGCTTCATGGATGCTATAACCCGCCCGCCAAGCACGAAGACTCTAAAGTCATAGTTTCCATGCGGAATGAATTCTTGCAGATATATTACTTGGTGATGAAATTCAAGGGATCTGAAGATTCTTTCAGCAACATCCGGATCTGATATTCTTGTTGAGCCTATCCCCCTTGAGCCGAAGATTGGTTTAATAACGACGTCTCCACCAAGCTCATGAAAAGCTCTTTTGGCGCTGCTGGCTTTCTCTGTAACAACAGTTCTTGGAACTGGCAAACCGGCTTCCTCAAGAAGCGATAGGGCACAGTACTTGTCAACTGAACGTTCAATTGCTAATGGGGGATTTAGAATGTACAGCCCAAGCCTCTTAAGCCTATGCAGCATATCCATCCGGAATATTATTTCCTCGAGTGAACCGCGCCCTATTGGACGCACTATTATCGCTTTAATATCCCTTAAAAGATCAATCTCGTCCAATGAGAATCTAGGCTTTAAGCCGACTTTAGCGACAAGATCTGGAAAACTAAAGCATACCGGATGGAAACCATGCTTTGCAGCGGCTTCCCTAAGTTGAGCTGAGCACCATGAGTTTTCATTACGTGTTAAAATGCCGATTCTCATCATGGTTCTTATCTCCCAAACATGACTTTAAGATTATTCATCTAATCATCCCATAAAACGCGCGGCCTTAACGCATTATTTATTTCGCCTGTTCCATTGGAATTTATGAGATTAAAAGGGATTCTTTAAGATTTAAATAATTCCCTACAATATTTTTCTTCCATGCCCTCTTTAAGAACCCCCTTATCTTATAGAGAGAATTACTTAAGAAGCGTTGAGTTTAGAGACCCAGAATATATACCGTGCCGCGTGCTGATCACATGGCCAGTGTGGAACATTTACCGAGAAAAACTTGAGAATATAGCCCTACAGCATCCGCTTGTTTTCCCCGAATTTAAGCCGGGAAGCATACATTACGGTGCTGAAAGAGGCGTTCTGAGAACTAAACGCACACTTACAGATCCATTTGGATGCGTATGGAACTTTAACATAGAGGGCTATCAAGGACAAGTTATTAAGCATCCGCTTGAAGACTGGAGCCTCTTCAAAGATTACAGTTTTCCCGATCCAGATAGCGGGCTTCCAGCAGAGGGTTCGGATAAAATAACACCCTGGAGCACAGTCTATGAAAGTTTGGATAGGATGAAAAATGAGGGAAGCCTAATTCACATATCCTTAATGCATGGTTTCTTCTTCCAGAGACTTTATTATCTTAGGGGCTTCATAAATCTCATGAGGGACTTTATCCATAAACCTCCACAGATATATGATTTAGTAGAGAAACTAACGGAATACATTCTGAGCCTAGTTAAAAACCTTCTTAAGTGGGGTAGAATAGACGTGATATATTTTGGGGATGATTTGGGAACACAGACGAGGATGCCCATAAGCCCAGCGGTATTTAAGGAATTTATATATCCAAGCTATCGCAAAATATTCCAACGTGTAAGAGAAAGCGGCGCTCACGTGTATTTGCATTCAGATGGACATGTCGTCGAAGTTTTAGATCAGCTGATAGATGCCGGTGCAAGTATCCTGAACATACAGGATAAAGTCAACGGCATAGAAAATATAAAAAGTATTTGTAAAGGAAGAAAATGCGTAGATGTAGATATCGATAGACAGAGCCTAGTGCCCTTCGGAAGCCCTGAGGAAATTAAAAGCCACATTAAGCATGTTATTGATGAGCTAGCCATGAGGAAAGGCGGCCTTATGATTGAATCTGAGGTTCATCCGCCGACTCCGCTGAGAAATATAGAGGCTGTTATAGAGGCGATGGAGCAATACATGTGGCTTTAAGAAACGATTATGCAGCAAATTTTAGATCGCTTCATTTTTACAGCCTTAAAGTTTTTCCAGCAATCTTAAGGGTTCTCTCCGCAAGTTCGGAGATTCTGCTATTGTTGTATCCTATTACGTAGCTTTCTATAGTATCGTTTAATGGCTTTATCCATTTTTCAGGCAGGGCTTTTGCGCCGAGCATTACGCCGATTATTGAGCCTACTGTTGCGCCGTTACAGTCCGTGTCTAAGCCGCCCATAACAGCTATCGTTATGCTTCTCTCATAGTCTCCCTCCCCATAAAGCAGCCCCATCGCAACTATGGCGGCGTTATTTATTGTGTGAACAGGGTGATAAGATCCATATTTCCCGTAGATCCTGTTCAGCGCATCTTTCCAGTTGCCTAGTTGACCGCTCCATCTAAGAACATCATTTATGGCTTCTGCAAGCCTACATTTTCTCGGAATTACAGATAGACCTGTGCTAATGATTTCTTCAATGTTGTCTGTTACGAACGCCGCGCTTAACATTGCGCTTACAAACATTTCGCCATATATGCCGTTCTTAACATGTGACAGGCTTGCGTCGCGATACGCTAGCTCAGCGGCTAGATCGGGGTTTCCCGGCGCCACGTAGCCCCAAATGTCAGCCCTTATCTGCGCTCCAATCCACTCCCTATATGGATTCATATATGTGGCTGTTTCCGGCGGTTCTAAACCGTCAACTAGATTTCTGTAGGCGGCGCGCTCAGCTGTATAAACCTGCATGTAGGGAAGCAGTGAAAGCCATGTCTCACCAACATTCATTGTTGTAAAGTTTAAGCCGTATTTCTCCAATATATGGAGACCAATTATCGTATAGTCTATATCGTCGTCTCTAACCATGTGATCTATTCGGTTATGTAGCAGCTTCAGCCTCTCAGCCCATTCAGCCCTCTTTCTCAGCCATTCAGGAGCATCGCTGGGCAGATCGATTAATGGCGGGAAATATTGCTTTAACGGATAAGCGTTGGCAGCCCTTAACCACTCTTCAATATGTTCTTTACTTAAGCCCTCAACCGGCTTTCCTAGGAGGCAACCTGCGCAGCGACCGAGCCATCCGCCATAAATCTTATCGTATAATTCATCCTCGGAGAGATCAACCCTAAACCTTTTAGGTTCCTCAGGGCGTTCAGCCCTTATTTCCTCAAGATTCGACGGCTCCCTATATGGGAAATCAGATCTAAAAGCGCTATTTTCTAAAATCCTCAAAATCTCCTTTAGCTCAGAGATGGATTTCTCCTTAGTTCTCGTAAACCTCTCCTCAGCATCTGCGATGTCATAGCCTTCCTCCTTTCTCTGGACGATTTCATCCCTAACTATTTGTTCAAGATCCTTAACGCGCATCTCAACCACCTAGAGGCATATTATTTTCTTACCTTTAATGTATTATATGGTTCTCTAAAGCCTTATATTATCACCGTCAGATCTA
>CAYPJR010000014.1:0-19007 GCA_964411115.1 uncultured Candidatus Bathyarchaeia archaeon
ATTAAATTTTAACATGTTCCAGCTCATATTGACCTTGAATTCCTTTTATGATTTTTGTATGCTTCCGGTAAAAGCATCCGCCGAAGGACCTGTGTAGTTTCATAGCTATATCCTTCTTCTCATCTATTAAATTTCTTGATTCCCTAGGATCTTCAATGAGATTATAAAGTTCATCCGGCTGGCCGTCTGGTCTATGAATGTAGCTCCAAGCCTTATCTCTGACGCATCTGTCTTCTCCCTCATGGTATCCTACTATTGCGGCATCTCTATGTTCATTAGATTCCTCCATTAAAATTCGGCGGAAGCTTCTGCCGTTCATATATCTTGCTTCATTTTTTAAACCAATCAAATCAAGGATTGTAGGCAGCACGTCAGGAAACTGGGCAAGGACATCGGTAACCCTATACTTACAGTCAGGGTAATAAACCATAAATGGAACTTTAAGCAGTTCACTGTAAAGTCTATCCGCGCCCTTAAGGAATTTACCGTGATCAGCCAGCGGATGCCCATGATCAGCAGTAAATATTATGATGGAATCATTCATATAGCCCAGATCTTCAAGCCCCTCAAACAGTAATCCTAAGCAGTAATCTACAAAGGAAACCTCGCCAGCGTATAACCCCCGAATATAGGTTATCTCTTCATCAGTAGCCCATCTTTCAGCATATCCGCCCATGGGCAATATCAGCCTTGAACCCTTATAATCCGGATTCGTGTACTCATCGAATTTAGGAGGTGGATCCCATGGTTCATGGGGATCAAACATGTCCATCCATAGAAATATCTTATCGTGAACTCTGTTTCTTCTAAGCCAATCTAAAGTTTCCCTAACAACCTTCATGGCGAAGTAATCTTCCTCAGACTTGAAATAATCCGTGTTTGCAAGATATTTCGCCACAAGTCTCCTCCACTGCTCATTATAGTTTAAATTAACATATCTGCTAACGTCACGTTTAGGCGGAGAAGAGAAATAGGCATCATATTCTTGACCCCTAATCCATCTAAATTCATGGAAACCTCTGTGGAAATTCATGTCTGGCTTAAATAAATGATAAGTGTCAGTTATTAATCCACATATGTAGCCATGCTCCCCGAGAATTTCGCTGGCGAGAATATCTTCAGGGTATGGTTGAAGAGGCCTCCAGGGTCTATGTGGAAGGCTGAATTTGCCGGTGAGAATTTCGGTTCTAACCGGTATCGTTGGTAAACCGGAGGGATACATGTTTGTGAAAACTATGCTCTTCTTAGCGAAGCGGTCTAAATTCGGCGTTTCGCATGCTTTTACGCCCTTAAATACTGGTTTGCCTCCGTTGTAAAAACCCACATGGTCCTGTCTAAGGCTGTCAGTTACCAGCAAAATTACATTTTTAATTTTAGAAAACATTTTTCCGCAACCCAATTAGCATTTAAAAGAAATTTTTCAACCTATTTTAGCCATTCGGGAATTATTTGGCCCCTAAGTAAATCTTCAAAAGTTTCTCTTTCCCTTATAAGCGCATATTTCCCTCCTTTAACCAGCACCTCTGCGCATCTAGGTCTGGAATTATATTGTGAACTCATTGAGAAACCGTAGGCTCCAGCATTAAGTATCGCAAGCAGGTCCCCCTCAAAAATTTTTGGGAGTTTTCTATCCCTTGCCAGTATATCTCCTGACTCACATAATGGCCCAGCGATATCATAGATCTCTTCCTCCAGCTCATAAAGCCTATTCGCAACCACTATTGGATGGTAAGAGCCATACATGGCTGGCCTAATAAGCGTGTTGAATCCTGCGTCTACACCGATAAATTTCTTGAAAGGTGTAATCTTAATGGTGTTAACCCTTGTTAGAAGTATGCCGGCGTCGCAAACTATGAAGCGCCCCGGCTCTAGGCAGAAATACGGTTCACCCAAATGATATTCCTCAATTCTACATTTAAATAGGGTAAGCATTTTCTCCGCAAATAAGTTTACGTCTAAAGGTTTATCTTCAGGCCTATAGGGAACCCCCAATCCGCCGCCGAAATCAATAAACTCAAATATTAGCCCAAGTTTTTCATGAACATTCTGGGCTATTTTCAGGAGTTTTTCAGCTGCTAATAAAAACGGTTCGATTTCCAGTATGCCTGAGCCGATATGCATATGTATTCCAAATCTTTCTACGCCAGCTTCCAAAGCCATATTATAGACTTTTAGCACGTCGGTCTCCCAAATACCAAACTTTGAATTTCTACCCGCCGTAATCACATGTTCATGGTGGCCAGCCCCTATCTCCGGATTAACCCTTACAGATAGAATCTTCGGAGTGTAAAAATTCAGAAGCCTTTTTAGCTGCGAAAGCGAATCAATATTAATTGTAACCCCCAAATTGGTGAGAAATTTAAGTTCATCATCTCTAACGCTTGTTCCAGTAAAGAGAATTTTTTCAGGCGGAAAGCCAGCCTTAAGCGCTAAGAAAACTTCACCTGGACTTACAGCGTCAAGATACGCTCCCTCATCCGCCAGGATTTTCAGAACAGCAATATTCGTGTTGGCCTTAGCGGAATAATAAATTCTGGTTTTGCTGTAATATTTTAGCAGAGCCTCCTTAAGTCGCCTAAAGTTTTCACGTATGCGGTTTTCGCTTAAAACATAAAGCGGCACATCAAATTCCTCAGCGAGCTTAACTGTTGAAACATTGTCTATATAGAGAATTCCATCCCTATTTTCCAGAAATCCGGAAATTATGCTGCTCATGGAGTTTCCCCCAAACATTTAAGAGACTAAATGTAACCTTTAGCGGCCATAAGCTCAGCGCTTAATATTCCAGCTCCAGCAGCGCCCCTAATAGTGTTATGTCCAAGGCAAAGATATTTAATCTTCATGATTGGGTCATTACGTACACGTCCAACGACGACGCTCATTCCCTTTCCGGCATCTCTATCCAATCTGGGCTGAGGCCTATCGATTTCATCCCTGACAATTATCGGCTTCTCTGGAGCTGAGGGAAGATTCAAAATTTGGGGTTCACCAATAAAGCTTCTAAAGGCTTCCTTAACCTCCTCAACGCTTGGTTCAGCCTCTAAGTCAACATATATGACTTCTAAGTGTCCATCCTTAACGTTCACCCTGTTGCAGCTAGCGCTGACGCAAATGTCTGCAAGCCTAATTTTTTCGCCGTCGAATACGCCTAGGAGTTTCTTAGTTTCAGTCTCCATTTTTTCTTCCTCCTTAGCAATGTATGGGATAACGTTATCTATTATATCAAGCGATGCAACCCCTGGATAACCGGCCCCGCTTAAGGCTTGCATTGTTGTAACAATAACTTTTCTTAAGCCAAACTTCATAAGCGGTTTTAGCGTCATAACCATCTGTATTGTTGAACAGTTCGGATCCGTTGAGATGAAGCCGCTCCAACCCCGCTTTCTCTTCTGAATATTTATCAATTCTAAATGTTCAGGGTTAACCTCAGGTATTAATAGCGGAACATCCTCCTCCATTCTATGAGCCGCTGCTTTGCTGAGCACTGGATATTCAGATGCGAAGGCGGCTTCTAGTGGGCCAGCTATATCTCCCGGCAAAGCCGAGAAGATTAAATCTACATCGCCGACCTCCTTAACAGACTTAAGATCCGTGTTAACAACCGTTATTTCACCTATCTCTTTAGGCATCTCGGTCTCCATGCGCCAGACGCATGCATCTTTATACTTCTTTCCAGCCGAGCGCTCCGATGCTGCCAGCACGGATATTTCGAACCATGGATGATCTTCTAGAAGTTGAATAAATCTCTGACCAACCATGCCCGTTGCGGCCAGTATTGCTACGCTCTTACGTTTCAAGGGCATCCCTCACAACTTTAACAGCTTCTTCAATTTTAGCTTCATCAATAAATATGTTTATTGTTGCCTTACTTGTTGCAACTTCAATTATATTTATGCCCTTAGATGAAAGAGCGTTAGCTATTTTCGCAACCCAGCCGGGTGAGTCAACGAAAATTGGATGGGAAATCTCAACTAACCCAACCTTTGGTAAGCAGCTTATTGCCTTACATACCCTCAATCCATGTAACTTATTTATTAAGTCCCTCAAATTATTAGTTGAAACAAAAATTGTAACCGTTCCTCTCCCCGTGCTAACCCCATGTATCTTGCTATCGGCAAGCGCGGCGAATATTTGGCTCATAGCATCCGCTTCAATTGGGCAGATTAAACTTACCGCCGCTAATCCCTTCTCTTCCCTAATCTCAAACGAGTTTGAGTTGAAGACGCCCACAATCTCAGTTCCATGAGACCTTAAATCTCCAGATGAAAAGCTAACGACTCTCAATCTTTGATTCGGAAGCTTATATTTTAGGGATTCAGCCTTAATTACCTTCGCTCCGCCATGCGCTAAAGCGAACATTTCATGGATGTTCAAGGTTTCCAGAATGTGGGCATCAGGGACAATTTTTGGATCCGCCGATAAGACGCCCTCGGTTTCCTTCACAAGTATGACTTCATCAGCCTTTAGGCAGTTTGCTAATATCAGGGCTGTTGTGTCGCTTCCACCCCTCCCTAAAGTGGTCACATCTCCCTGCTTATTTTTGCCTAGGAAGCCGCATACAACAACGATTTTTCCATCTGAAAGCAGGGGCTCCAAATATTTCTCGACACGTTTACGGGTTTCTTCCATATCTGGTTTGGCATCCCTAAAGTTTGAGTCTGTTATTATCGGCCACTCCTCGTGGCTCGGCTCAATATAAACCGCATCGGCCCCTAGAGCCTTAAGGGCTGCGCATAATATGCGTACGCTTGTTCTTTCACCCATAGATAATATGTCCGCATAGTCTTTATCGCTTACTTCACCTATTTGCGAAATAATATTTACTAGGTTATTAGTTGTTTCGCCCATAGCGGAAACTACGACAACCACTTCTTTAAAGCCGGATTTAAGAATCATCTCAGCTGCCTTTCTTATTCTTTCCCCACTGGACAGGTCTGCGCCGCCAAATTTTACCACAACTCTTCTATTATCCATTAAGAGGATTCTTCACCTCTTAAAGTCCGCCGAGCACATCATCCATACTATAGATTCCAGGCTTATCTTGCTTATAAATCCATTCGGCAGCATATAAAGCTCCCTGAGCAAAGACGCTTCTGGAGAAAGCTATGTGTTCGATGCGTATCATCTCATGCGGCCCAGCAATGATGACTTCATGAACACCTGGGACGCCGCCGGCGCGGATCGCCATGATTTCAAGTTCATTCGGCTTTCTAGCGTTTAAACCCTCACGTCCATAAACGGTGGAGGAGTAGCCTCTAACCTTAGAAATCATTTCACCCATCCTTTTAGCTGTTCCGCTCGGCGCATCTTTCTTACCGGAATGATGAACCTCAATTATGCTGAAGTCGTAGCCTGATGGAAAAATCTTCATCATATGTAGCAGCTTAAAGAGCATATTTATTCCTATAGCGTAGTTTGGCGAAAAAACCGCTGGAACCCTTACTGAAACATAATCTTCAATCTTCCTCATCTGTTCAGCTGTGAAACCAGTTGTTCCCATAACTATTCTCTTACCCAGATCAGCCACAATTGGAAGGTTAATGACCTCAGCTTCAGGGGTGGTGAACGTCATGTATACATCTGCATTTGCAGCTGCCTCTATAAGCCTAGAAGGATCAACAATCTTAACATCTAGGTCGCAGACGCCTGCCTCCCTCAGCGTCTTACCTATGTTCGGATCATCTTTTGCCGCAACTGCGCCGACTATTTTAAAGTTTCTCGCAGCAGCTTCTCTTATTAATGTGCTGCCCATTCTGCCGGTTGCGCCGGCAACGCATATTTTAATGCTCGTAGGCTAAACCCTCCAGGAACTTTTCATTGTAAAGCCTTTCATTCAGGTCGACATCGAAGAACCTTTCTATGGGCTTAAGAATTTCAGGATTTTTCTCATAGACGGCTCTGGCAGCGTTCAAAACTACTTTTAAGCCTTTCTTAGTCATCTTACCGAGGGGGCGTCTGCATGGCCCGGAAGGCATACCTAGAATATTCATTAGCGTTTTGTAGGGGAGCGGGTTTCTAGCTCTGCATGAAACAATGCCGTATGGGGTTTCCTCATCGGTTCTGACAGTTACGATTGAAAATAATTGTTTAAGGGACTCAAAGAGTCTTTCCGCCTCCCCGCTTCTTCCCTCAAGAATGGCTCTAGTGAGCTTCTGGGTTGCTCTAGGCGCCACGTTTGATGCGACCGAGATAACGCCGCTTGCACGTATCTCAGGATTCATCATCATCTCATAGGTTTTATCATCATCACCGGACAATATGTCGAAGTCTTCACCGCATAATTTTCTGGTTAATTTCATATTTTCAATATTTCCAGTAGCCTCTTTAACAGCCCTGACATTTTTAAACTGGGAATGTAAAATTGCAAGATCCTGCGGTAAAAGCTGCGTTCCAGTTCTGCCTGGAATAACATATGGTATAACTTGAACTTCCGGAAACATGCTTGCAACAGGCTCAACATATTCTCTTCTTATTTCCAAGGAGCTTGGGCCATTATAATATGGGTCGACCAGCAGAACGCATCTGACGCCGAAATCATATATCTCCCTAGTCATCTCAATTGTTTTTTCTGTGCAATTGCTTCCAGTGCCGCCTATAACTACACATTTTTCACCCGCAACATCATAAACTTCCCTAATGACTTTTATGCTTTCCTCATGGCTTAAGGTTGGACTCTCACCGGTTGTTCCAACCGCCAGTAATCCGCTTACGCCCTCACTAACTTGAAACTCGGCGAGCCTTCGCAAACCCTCAAGATCAACCTCATAGTTTTTCTTCATCGGCGTTATCAGCGCCGTATAGCATCCTTCAAATTTATTTATTTCCATCCTCCATCACTTGTCTTGAGCATTTATTCTGGGAATTCCGGATTCAATTATTTATGTTTTTCGTTTTTTATTTATGAAAATCGTAAAATAAGCTAGGCGCCCCATCGCTGAATTTCGTAAAAAATATCTTAAAGGAGAACAATCTTTTAGATGTGGATGAAATAGATTTAAAGATATTGAATATTCTGAGAGAGGATGCGAGAACCAAGTATGTGAAGATAGCGAAGATGATAGGTTTAACTGAGGGTGCAGTAAGGAGAAGAATCAAACAGATGAGGGATGCGGGCATAATAAAAAGGTTCACGGTGGAAACAGATATAGAGTTTGAGGGAATAGTCCTAATCGAGACGGAGCCGGCGAGAACTGAGGAAGTAACTCGAAGAATAAAGGGGATCGCGAATAAAGTTTTCGAAGTCTCCGGTGAATATGATATTGCAGCGCTAATTCAAACATACACCATTGAGGAGCTGAACAATAAAGTTGATGAAATAAGGAAGATTCCATGGGTGCTAAACACTAAAACTTTAGTAAAGCTTAAAAATTGAAGGCGAAGCGATAATGCATCTAGAGGGCCTTCAGAGCGCGGTATACCCTCTCATATGCGATGGGAAAATCCTCATCCCTAGAGAGGGAATCGCGTGAAACCCTATAGAACTCTACGAATCCATCAAAATCTTTCTTTCTAACAATTTCTTTCAATAGGTTGGCTTTAAGCATAAAATTTTCTAAATAATTAAGCGTATGTTCATTGTCAATCTGTATTGATGCATATAACATGGGATCCTCAGTCATTACGCCTTCACTAATGGCTAACTGCAATGTGAATGTTGTCCCACCTAGCTGCTTAAGGATCTGCATTTCCTCCTCACTCACCACAGAGGCGAAAACAATATTTATGAAATGCGTTAAAGCAAGCGTTAGAGCCATAACGCGATCATGCTTCTCACATTCCACCGTGATTATTCTGGCGCCTGGAAAAAAGCTTTTAGTTAAGGCCTCTTCAGCTGATTGATTATGCACTGGTATCAGCGCGATTTTTTCTCCAGCTATCTCCTGTAATCCAGGTCCGAAAAGGGGATGTATTGATAACGTTCTCACTCCTTTTTCAGCGATCTTCTTTAGAACTGGCATAACCCTAGATTTAATAGAGGAAATTTCTGCAACAATCATTGGCTCCCTCAGTTCAGGAGATATTTCAGATAAGACCTTTGGTGTGACATCTATCGGTGTTGACACAAATGTTAAGTCAGCCATCCTGGCGGCTTCAACGTTATTGCTGGCTAATGTAACGCCTAAAGAATTAGCTATCACCCTCGCTTTATCAGCTCTCACATCTGATATTATAACTTCATGCCCTTGCTTAAGGAAGTATCGGGTGAACCATTCGCCCATTCTCCCCGCGCCGCCAATTATTGCAATGCGCAATTTTTAACCTCCAAATTAAGCCTTAATCTTTCCTCCCATTACATCTCTCTGTACCCGCTTTGATTCCTCAATTAGAAGATTTAGGAGCTTCAGTGAGAAATCCATATCTATATTATGCTCGCGACTTAATTCTATAACTTTATTCTTCAGCTCCTGCTCAACCTTAGAATCTTCAACCTCCATCCCTCTTTGAGCTTTTATTTCCCCTATTTTCCTAGCTAATGCAAGTCTCTCTCCTGAGAGGCGAATTATTTCAAGAGTTAATTTTGCTATTTCATTTCTAAGATTCTTTAAATCCTCATTTTCGCTCAAAATTATCCACCGATTTTTACGCTTTACTTGTAAAAATTGTTATGTTACGATAATACTTAATACTTGTGTTAACTATTATAGATCTAATGGTGAATTTGAAGATGCATCTAATCAATTTTAAGGAGCTATCTGGGCAGCAAATAATGGAAATTGTGGATAAGGGCATAGAGATCAAGCGCAACTCGGAGAAGTATCAGGATGCCCTAAAAGGTAAAACGTTAGCAATGATATTCCAGAAGACGTCGACTAGAACCAGAGTCTCCTTCGAAGTTGCAATGGCCCATTTAGGCGGACATGCGATTTATATGGATTGGAGAGCCACAAACTTCACCATAGCAGACATATATGATGAGACGCAGTATCTTTCACGTAACGTTGATTGCATATTAGCAAGGCTGATCAGGAACTCCGATCTGCAAGTCATGTCTAGAGCATCGCGTGTTCCAGTAATAAATGGTTGCGACGAAAAATATCATCCAACGCAGGCAATAGCGGATCTTATGACGATGAAAGAGAAAAGGGGGACGCTTAAGGATGCGAAGCTTGTTTATGTAGGCGTACATAACAATGTATGCAACTCTCTTATCGAGGCATGCACAAAGGTCGGCGTCAAAATAGTGACTGTTACACCTATCTTCAATGAGCCCTCAAGAGATGATGAACTATTGGAGAGCGCTAAGAGAACCGGTTTATATATATCTACGCTTGATCTTAAGGAGGCTCTTAAAGATGCTGACTTCGTTTATACGGATACATGGATTGACATGGAATTCTTTCAAGATCCAAAATACGCTGAAGAAAAAGAGAGACGGATGAAAATAATGATTCCCTATCAGATAAATAGGGAAAATTTAGCGGGAAGCAACGCGTGGATAATGCACGATATGCCGATTCACAGAGGATACGAGATAAGCTCCGATCTTATCGAAGATCCGAAATCAATTATATATGAGCAAAGCGAAAATAGATTATATTCGGCTAAGGCAATATTACTTAAACTTTTAGGCAAATATTAGCGGGCAAAAAATTCTTGAACCCACAATCCTTAAATAATGGACTTAATCCAAGAATATTTTCAGCCTAAGGGTGCGATAATCTTGAGCGAGAAACAAAACGATTTCCTACTATTTGGGAAATGGAGCTTTGATGGCATAGAGGTTAAGGATCCGGGTCTTCAAAGATATATATCGCTTAAATCGATCCTTGTACCTCACTCAATGGGTAGACATGAGCATCACAGATTCCAAAAATCAACCCTCAATATTGTTGAAAGATTAGTTAACAACATTATGCGACCTGGGAAAAATGCTGGGAAAAAATCCAGAGCCATAAAATTTGTGAAGAACGCTTTTGAAATAATTCATCTTCAGACGGGCAGAAACCCAATTGAGGTTCTTGTAAGAGCCGTTGAAAATGCTGCTCCATGCGAGGATACAACGAGAATCATGTATGGTGGAATAGTCTATCATCAAGCGGTCGATATATCACCTCAGAGAAGGGTTGATTTAGCCCTACGTTTCATAGCTGAAGGCGCAAGGTTGGCTGCTTTCAGCAATCCGAAACCCTTCGAGGAATGCTTAGCTGAAGAAATAATTCTGGCCGCAAATAAGGATATTAAGAGCTACGCTATACAGAAAAGAAACGAAATGGAAAGAATAGCTCTGCACGCACGCTAAACTCAGCATTTGGGCGAAAATATAAATCAAACATTACATGATCCTTTCCCAGCATTGAAACAGTTAAATAAAACTTAACAATATTTCTCTAGAAATCAAAATTCGCCGTGGAAGAGCTAACCATGAACTTAATTGTGAAAAATGGAATCATATATGATCCCTTAAATGGAATAGATGGAGAGATAATGGACATATGCGTTAAGGATGGAATGATAGTTGAGGACCTTAATGAGCATGAAGCGCATGTAATTGATGCTTCCGGAATGATGGTGATGCCGGGAGGAGTTGACATACATACCCACATAGCTGGCTCAGAGGTTAATTCGGGAAGATTGCTAAGGCCTGAGGATCACGCATATGATGTTGAACCTAGGAAAGCTATAACCAGATCAGGCGTCGGCCGCTCAATCCCTTCAACATTTGTAACGGGATATCGATATGCCAGAATGGGTTACACAATGATCTGTAATCCCTCCATGCCTCCGCTGGAAGCCAGACATACGCATGAGGAACTTGAGGACACTCCCATAGTTGATAAAGCAACATTCCCATTGCTGGGAGACTGGTGGTTTGTTTTAGAGCATCTCAGGGATGGGCTAATTAAAGAATGCGCCGAGCATGTGGCGTGGATGATTAACGCCACAAAAGGCTACGCGATTAAAATTGTTAACCCAGGAGGCTTAGAAACCTGGGGATTCGGCAGAAATGTTAAAGACTTGGATGATCCCGTGCCGAATTTCGGCGTAACTCCCAGAGAGATCATCCGGGGACTTTGCCTAGTGAATCAAATTATTAATTTGCCCCACACCATTCATGTCCATACAAATAGGCTTGGACAGCCGGGCAATTACATCACAACCATCGAGACTATGGATTGCGTGAGCGATCTGGCAAAAACGGAGGAACCGGTGATCCATATTACCCATTGCCAGTTCAGTGCCTTTAAGGGTGACAGCTGGCGAAATATGAGGTCTGGCGCTGAAGAGATTGCTAAGTATGTCAATCATCATAAGCATGTTACGCTCGATATGGGGCAGGTTGTATTCACCGATACAACCACGATGACGGCTGATGGACCATGGCAGTACACGCTTTACGAATTAAGCGGCAATAAATGGATTAACCATGATGTTGAAGTTGAAACTAGCTCAGGCATAGTGCCTTTCAGATATAGGAGAAAGAGTTATGTGCATGCAACGATGTGGTCAATAGGGCTTGAACTTGCGCTTTTAATAGATGACCCATGGAGAATCTATTTAACAACGGATCACCCTAACGGCGCACCCTTCACGACTTATCCTAAAATAATATCTTGGCTTATGAGCCAAAGATATAGGGAGCAGACTCTCAGGAAGATTAACAGTAAGGCTAGAGCTAAATCCTTGCTGCCAAGCATTGATAGGGAATACAATTTCTACGAGATTGCGATAGTTACTAGAGCCGGACAGGCTAAGGCTTTAGGACTGAAGAATAAGGGGCATCTAGGCGTCGGAGCGGATGCCGACATAGCAATATACAATATAAATCCGAGAAAAATAGATCCATCTAGGGACTATAAGGCTGTTCATAGGGCATTCTCCAGGACGGCTTACACTATTAAAGGCGGGGAAATAGTTGCTAGAGATGGTGAGATAGTTAAAGCCCCCGATGGAAAAATTTATTGGGTTAATCTTGAATTGCCCCTGCTTCCAAGCGATTCGTCCCCCTCACATTCAAATATCCTATCTGACTTGAGGAGAAAGTTCCGTGAATATTGGACGGTGGAATTTGATAATTACTTCATTCCTGAAAGATACCTTAAGGCTTCAGCTCCAATAAGAATTAAAGCGAGGTGATGGAAAATAATCTTCCATCTTATTCCAAAATATCAATTTAAAGTCCCAGTATACGCGGACTGTATATCGCCAGACATTTTTGATGGAAAAAGCTTAGATGAAATATTGGGGCTTAGAGTTTGGGAGGGGAACAGGAATCGCCCCTTAAGCGATCTCTTCAGCGTCAAGTGCGAGGAAGATGCTGAAAATGATAGCCTAACGATAAACCTCAGGGGAGACTTCAGTAAAGTTCGAAGGGTTGGGGCCGGTATGAGTAAGGGAAAAATAATCGTGAACGGTGACGTGGGCATGCATCTAGGTGAAAAAATGAGGGGAGGAGAAATAGTCGTAGAGGGAAATGCGGATTCATGGGCTGGAGGAGGAATGGAGGGTGGACGAATCGAGATAAAGGGTTCAGCGGGAGACTTTATTGGTGCACCCTACCGTGGGAGCATGGAGGGAATGAAGGGTGGAACAATAATCGTGCATGGCGACGCTGGCAGAGAAGTCGGATGTTCCATGAGAGGCGGGCTTATAAAGATCTATGGTTCAGTTAAGCATTTTGTTGGCGTAAGCATGAAAGATGGAACAATATTTGTTCAAGGGGATTGCGCCGGCAAGGCTGGGGCTGAAATGCTCAATGGAAGAATAATCATATGCGGGTATATACCCTCAATCCTCCCAACGTTTACAATAGACAGCGTAAGATCAAGCGTTGAGATTAACGGAGAAAGAATCTCCGGACCCTTTTACCGCTTTTTGGGCGATATTGCCGATAATGGCGAGGGTAAACTCTTTATTTCTAAAAATAAGAATCCGCACCTTGCTGCCTACGAAAAATATTTGCTGTAAAATAGTAAGCGGTTGAGGATGAAAATTGTCAGCTCCAAGCGTGAATAAGGAAGCCATAAAAGTTGTTAGGGAAATTTGTGAAAAACCGGAAAAATATAATGTAATCGTGAAGAGGGACGATTCAGGCGCTTGCATAATTGACGCGGGAATAAACGCTAACGGAGGTTTTCTCGCTGGTGAAGCAGTAACAAAAATTTGTTTAGGAGGGCTCGGTGAGGCTTACATATCATCAATATACATAGGTAATCTTGAATTTCCATCAATAACAGTATACACGGATTATCCGGCAATTTCAACATTAGGGTCACAGTTAGCCGGATGGAGGATAAAGGTCGGCGGATATACAGCCATAGGGTCCGGACCTGCTAGGGCGTTAGCCCTAAAGCCGAAAAGCATCTACGAAAGGATAGGGTATAAAGACAGGGCTGACGAGGCTGTTCTTGTGCTTGAAGCATCAAGTGAGCCGCCTAAGGAAGCTGTAAAAATGATCTCTGATCTATGCGGCGTATCCCTTGAAAAAATCTTTCTGGTCCTCGTCTCAACTTCATCCGTTGCTGGTTTAACGCAGGTCTCTGGCAGAATCGTTGAAACCGGCATATATAAGCTCTACGAGATGGGTTTAAACCCTAATGCTGTGCGCTATGCTTGGGGGCAAGCGCCGATACCCCCATTTCATCCAGATAGCATTGAGGCTATGGGCAGAGCGAACGATGCGATACTTTACGGTGGCACAGCATACTATATTGTGAATCATCATGATGATGAATATTTAAAAAGTCTCGCTGAAAAAGCTGTTTCATCAGCATCAAAAGACTATGGGAAACCTTTCATAGAAATCTTCAGAGAAGCAGGGCAGGACTTTTATAAAATTGACCCGCAAATATTCGCTCCTGCCAAAATTGTTATAACAAATATGAAAACTGGAAGAACATTTACTTCAGGAAAAATAAATGCAGAAATCCTGCTTAAATCTGTAGGCATTATGGAGCCATAATAAAGCGGTCAGCCATATTGAAGATTTGCTCTAAACCTGGCTTTGATGAGCTATTGCAGATTCCCGTTTTCTCCTTGACATTCTTATAAGCAAGTCAATAACCTTGTTTTCAGCAGGTTTAACTCTAATTGCGCCAGCCGCTTCAGCTTTCCTGAATAGCTCCTCACCCTTCTCAGTGCGTATAACTGTGAGAGTCCAGCCTTCAAGCCCTAATCCTCCAGCGGAAATATCCGCTAATTCCGCGGAGAAATCTGGACATATGGAGCAGAATCCGCATGCGTATTCCTTAACATCCTTAAGCAGCGCCGTCTTGATCTCGCCGTTTCTCATCTTTAAAATTAATTTACCCTTTATATTCATCCTTAAGATTTCATTAGGCGTAATATGCATCTTTTCCCGAAGAAACTTCTCAACAAGTCCCTCATAGGTGAAAGATTCGCTGCAGAATAAACCTATTGAAATGCTCAATACATCAGCATACTTCTTTAATGGCAGCATTTGAATCCTTCTGAGAGCATGAATCTGACATGGGGTTCCAACAAAAATCACTTTCCCAATCTTTTTCAGAACAGCATCCTTTAAGGCAAGCATATTCGGAGAGTAAGTGTACCTTGTTCCGGCGCAATGAAGCACATCATCCCTGGAGAGAGCAAGCTTAGGAACGGCTCTTAACGGCTCGTTAGAGCTTTCCCCAGAGATTACGGCGCCATTAATAAGTCCATTTTCAAGCGCAAATAATAAAAGAGAGGTTACAACACCGCCATCTTGGCAAACGCCCATAACCTCATTATTTGTTGTCTGCGCCATAACTATGCGTTTGTAAATGCCGAATTCCTCATTAACACCACGCTCTCTGCCGAAAACGAAGCGCTCTGAAATATGCATTGAAAAATTAAATCTAGGGCAGATTTGGGCGCATATACCGCATGATTTACATTCGCTCACAACTTTAGGTCCATGCTCAACATACTCGAGGCAATTGAAGGGGCATGTCGCAATGCAAGCCCCGCATCCAATGCATATGCCCGGTTTGACGACAAACTTCTCTAAGCCTTCTTCAAAACTAATTTTCTGGACTGACATCCTTTCACCTTTTGTTTTCTTTTCCTTGACGATTTACCCAGCAATTTTAAGTAATTAGAGTTTTAAATCCTTAAAATATAAGGTTTAATTGCGAAATGATTTGGGAATAGGTTGGGAAATAGCTTATTTGTGTGAATTAACAATTTAAATGATGCGGTTATGTTTGCAGCCGTATCCGGAGATATGAGTGATGAATTTAGATGATTTATTCAATGAATCATTAAAAGTTAAATCTGATGATTTTCTAAATCTTATCGCTCAAGCTGATCAGATATTATCAAGAGAGGAAAATAATATAGGTGATTTAAGAATTACTGGTAGGCTTATCCATATGCCGCCCTCCGGGGAAGCGGTTGTTGTAGGGGACATCCACGGTGACCTTCTAAGTCTTAAGCATATACTTTCTGAAACGGAGTTTTTAGAAAAGGCTTCTCGAAGAGATAATATGCGCCTGGTTTTCCTCGGAGATTACGGCGATAGAGGAGCATATTCTCCAGAGGTTTACTATGTAATTTTAACCCTGAAAAGCATGTTTCCCGAGAAAATTCTTCTCCTTCAAGGCAATCATGAGGGTCCGGAGGATTTACTTGCTCACCCGCATGATCTACCTCACCATTTAAGGAGAAAGTTTGGCTCCGACTGGTTAACCGTTTATACGGAACTAAGCAGATTGTTCAGGCGCTTTTATACTGCTGTAATCGTAGAGGGGAAACTTATAATGCTCCATGGCGGTGTGCCCAGCGAGGCAAACGATTTAAATGATTTAGCCTTCGCATATAAAAAACATCCATTTGAGAGACACTTGGAGGAAATATTATGGAGCGACCCATTAGATGATATTAAGGGTAAATATCCGTCTCCACGCGGCGCCGGATTCCTCTTCGGTGAAGATGTAACTTCGAGATTTCTTGAGATCTTAAAAGTTAAGTTCCTAGTAAGGGGCCATGAGCCAGCTCAATATGGATATAAATTCAATCATGGCGGCAAAATCTTAACCATATTTTCCAGGAGGGGGGCGCCTTACTTCAATTCCCGCGCCGCATATTTAATTCTTAATCTGTCGAGAGGCTTCAAAACCGCGAATGATCTCGGAGAATGCATTAGGAAATTCTAGAGGTCGCTTACTTCTAAAGATGATTTTCGTCAAGGATATTAAGGGCATTTTAATGATTCTTCCTTAACATGGGACACTAATGATGGGGGCGAAAAATGAAGCTAAGAGGTTTTTACACATCTACGATTGGAAGTTTTCCTCTGGACGATTCAGAGGCAAACAGGGAACGATGCCTGAAAGATTTAATCAGCCTAGGGATAGACTTTCCAGTTTATCCGCAGCTAACCGATATGGGTAAGCAGTTCCTAGACGATTTGGTGAAGCAGAATTGCGGAATAACTGTGAAAAATGGCAGGTATATGCTTAGCGGTTCGGAGATAGAATTGGGCATTAAACCACCTGGGTTGGAACCATTTCAGTGGACTATAAAATATCTGAAGGAAAGAAATTTGAAGATGAATGTTAAAGCGGCTATAAGCGGGCCATTCACATTAGCATCTTATATAGAAATAGGATTGGGAAGAAGCCTATTTAATACAGCCGTATCGAACATTAAGCTCGTGGATCGTCTTGCGCAGATACTCTCTGAAAGCTGCAGTGCCGTCTCGAAAGAAGCAGCTATGATCTCTATCGATGAACCTATTTTAAGCGTGATTGTTGGAAGAAAAATACCCTTCAAATATAGTGAAGAAGATATTATAGAGATACTTAATTCTTTAAGAGAGAAATGCGGGAAAACTCCTGTTGGAATACATGTCTGCGGCAGAATCTCGCCGGGGCTGGCAAACCTTCTAATGAAAACCAACATGGACTTTTTAAGCCATGAGTTCCACGATACGCCTGAAAATATTGGAATTTTCAGTCCTAGGCATTTAAAGGAGTTTGGGAAAATTCTTTCAGTCGGCTGCGTATCAAGCAGAAACCCGCATGTAGAGAGCGTTCAGGAAATTCTGGATTTAATGATTAGGTTTAAAGATTACGGCGATTGTTTAATCTTTACGCCGGACTGCGGTTTCAGAAACCTCATTGTTGAGGGCTCCAAGGAGAAAGGTTATGATGTTGCGACCAGAAAACTTAGGAATATGGTTGAGGCAACCGTGAAATTTAAAGAGCTAATCTTAAAATGATGAGGTCTAATTACGTTATTAAACCGTTTTTCTGAAGTATTCTTCTGAACTCCTCCTCCCTTAACGATGCTTTTCTTCCGGATTCATAGAGACCTCTGATTTCCTCCATAATTTTCATAAGGGTTTCCATGTCGGGCTCTTTACCCGTAACTTCCATAATTTTGTATTTCACTATCGCTTTGCCGGAATGCTTACCTATTGTTAGCCTACGGATGTTCCCTACAAGTTCAGGCGGATAAGGCTCATATGTAGCTGGATCATTGAGGACACCGTGCGTGTGAATGCCGGATTCATGGGCGAAAGCATAGGCGCCGACTATGGCCTTATTGGGTGGAACCGTGTAACCAGTTGCCTGACTTATGAATTCAGCCAGATGGGTTAGCTTACCTGTTTTTCCCTCAAATTTTCTGACGCCGTAATGCATGTAAAGGTTCATCAAAACTTTTTCTGTTTCAGCGTTTCCAGCTCTTTCACCTATACCGAGAAAAGTTGTGCTAAGATAGATTCTGTCCCAAATTCCAGAGGCAGCTCTAACGGCTGCAATAGTATTTTCAACAGCGTTTCCAAAGTCATCATGCGCATGGATCTCAACATCCCTTATTTTTGTTTCATACTTTATAGCTTTAATTTTCGCCGGGATACCGTTTGGCAAAGGAGCATTGAAGTCTGACAGCCCAATGCCGACGGTATCGCAGATCCTGTAGCATTCAGCCCCAGCCTCCGCAACGGCGTTAATAAATTTCCTCTCAAACTCCCAATCTGCCCTTGTGCTGTCCTCTCCATGAACGAAAACCCTTAAGCCATGGTCTCTAGCGGCATATTCAACAACCTCAACAACTCTATTTAGAAGGTCATCTGGGCTTTTCTCCGGCCATTTTGCCCTAAAATGTATATATGACACCGGATGGGAAATGCCGACTTCTTCAAAGCCACAGTCTATTGCATCGTCAATATCTTCCTTAACAGCCCTGCACCAGCCTGCTACGCGAGCGTTTAAGCCTAACTTTTTTATTAGCTTAAACGCTTCTTTATCAGTCCTCTGATAATGATGTAGCTCTATGCGTTCAACGCCGCTTTCATCTAAGAGGCGGGCTATTTCAGCCGCATCCTCAGGTGACACTGCTAAACCGGGCATTTGCACGCCGTCTCTAAGCGTTGTATCATCTATTATCGGATCAGTCTTCAGAGATAGCTTGAAATAGAATCTTTCAAAATCCGTTTTCTCAATTAATCCCAAATGCTGCTGGTTCATACGGATGCTTCCCCCAATTCACGCATTTTTATCATGATGAAGCCGAGGGCGGATGAAATATTGAGATTAATGTCTCAGTACGAACAACATTCGGATGCTGCTCAACCATTTCATAAATTATCTTCTGCAATTCTTCGAGGCTGCTTGCTTCTATGACGACGACAGCGTCGTATCTTCCAAGAACAGAATTGGCCATTTTAACTCCCTTTATACGCCTTGATCTAACGATTTCTTCAGATGTTCCAGGCTTCATTTTGATGAGAACGAAAGCCCTTAAAACTTTCCTCCGTAAATCTCTGCTTGTACCCATCCTCAACAAACCTCGAGTTTCGTTTACTCCCTCGGGTTATGGCTTAGGACCAATGAAGTTTCAGTATGAATAATGTCAGGGTCCTTCTCAATAATATTATACAATATCTCTTTTACGCTCTCCAGATCAGGCGCCTCAATAATTGCTATTACATCAAACCTCCCATATATGGCGTCAGCTTGAACTACTTCCTTAACCTTATTTTTTATTCTTTTAGCAACTTCTATCGATGTTCCAGGCTTGGTTTCAATAAATATATATGCCCTCACCCATTCACCTCC
>CAYPJR010000014.1:19107-21916 GCA_964411115.1 uncultured Candidatus Bathyarchaeia archaeon
ATCCCATTTTTTTAAGCATCGCGATCTAAACCTGTGACCTTAAATTAACAATCTATATATTTTATTATCTCCCAGGGGGTTACATATAGGCAATATTGGTTCCACTCATTCGTCTTATACTCTATGAATGCATCGAATATGTGGCTTCCAAGGGTTCGATGGATTACTTCGTCGCTTTTCATCTCATCAATCGCCTCCTTTAATGTCGTCGGCAGCTCCTTTATGCCCAGATATTTCCTTCTTTCTTCAGGCATCTTATAGATGTCCTCATCAACCGGGTCTCCGGGATCAATCTTCTTTTTTATGCCGTCAAGACCTGCCATTAAGAGACATGAGAATGCTAAGTAAGGATTACATGAGGGGTCTGCGCCTCTATATTCGACGCGTTTGTGGGATGCATATTGCGGTCCCCTATAATAGACTGGTATTCTAATTAGCGCGGATCTGTTTCGACGTGACCAAACGACGTATATCGGCGCTTCAAATCCGGGAACAAGCCTCTTATATGAATTTACTGTTGGACAGCAAATTGCCGTTAAAGCCCTTGCATGCTCAAGTAAGCCTCCGATGAAATATCTTCCAGTTTGGCTGATCTCGGCATATTCATCGTTCTCATCATACATGATGTTTACACCGTTTCTCCATAGCGATATGTGAGTGTGCATCCCGCTTGCATTATCAAGATAGATGGGTTTAGGCATGAAGGTTGCTATTAAACCATATTTTTTGGCAACATTCTTGGCTACAAACTTGTAGTATATTGTTCTGTCAGCAATTTCAATCAATGAGCCATATTGGAAGTCTATTTCAACCTGTCCGGCTGTTGCAACCTCATGATGATGCTTCTCAACCTTAAAACCGAAATAGTCTTCAAGTATGGTGGAAACCTCATTCCTATACTCGGTCGTAGTGTCCTCGGGCGGAGGCTTCCCATAGGCTTCTCTAGGCCTGAGAACATAGCCGCCGCTTGATATTTCAGGTGATTGGGGAATAACTCTAGGTGCACCCCAGGAATCGCCCTCCCCTCCCTTTGGACTCACCCAGAGATCCCAAACGAGTTTTGTAGGGTCTATTGAGGAGAATATGAAGTGCTCCAGCTCCGGGGCGATGTAGGCGGTGTAACCCATTTCAGCCGCGGATTTGGCAGTTCTCTTTGCGACGTAGCCTCTGGGATCAACCTCAGAGGGTTCTCGACTTCCATATGCCTCGCAAACATCACCTAGGACGATAGCGCTTTTTTGCTCTTCGCTGCTAGTCCAGGGTAGCACAGCCAACGTTCTCGGGTCAGGTATTAAAACCATGTCTGATTCATCGATGGATTTGAAACCCCTCACTGATGAACCGTCGAAACCTAAACCGGACGTGAAGGCGTCGCCCTCAATAAAATCCTTTGCTGGGATAACTATGTCCTGCATTAAGCCTCTTATATCGACAAATGACGAGTGGACCCATCGAACCCTATTGGCTTTTAAAATTTCAATGGCCTTTTTAACGGATTCTTCAAATGATTCGCTGTAAGTCAATGGCTTTTCACCGTTATTCAATAATTTGTTTTTTATTTACATGCTTGTATATAAATATTTCGTTAATCTTGAATAATTTTTAAATAAAAGGGATATTTATTGAATAATTGTTCAATGAGGGATGCTGATGCAGTCGGAGAAAATTAACGAAATAGATCTTGAAATAATTAAGTTGCTGCAGGAGGACTCACGTATAAGCTTCAACAAAATTGCCCAGAAACTCGGGATATCCGTTGGAACAGCATACAATCGCATTAAGAACCTTGAGAATATGGGCGTTTTAAAAGGCTATACAGCGCTTGTTGATCCAGCAAAGGTTGGATATGGAATAACAGCGATGATACTCATTCAAGCTGAGGGAGCCCGCTTAGTAGATGTGGAAAATGAGATTGCAAAGATGGATAATGTTGTTTCGGTTTATGATATAACCGGAGATTTCGATATAGCTGTGATTGCTAGGTTTAAGGATAGATACGGCTTAAATTCCTTTGTTAAAAAAGTTTTATCTATGCCATATGTGAAGCGAACAGTTACAAGCGTTGTGTTAAATGTAATTAAAGAAGATTTTAGAGTTAAAATTCTGTAGTGGATCTAAAACAGCAGGGTTATTTAACAATTCAGCTCGGCATGCTGGCAGCCTAAACTCTTTGAGATTATATAACTTTCAGCAGATCTGAGCGGGTTATTATTCCAACTAGTTCACCCTTTCTTGTCACTAGAACGCCTGGATGTATCTCCAGAAGAGGCCTCACTACGCTGATGTCAGTGTCTTCTGATACTGTAGGAAGGGGAGGCTCCATAATCTTTTCAACCTCTTCATCAGCTATGTTCGGGCTTAGATTCCGCACAATTCCCTCTTCAGTCACCATGCCTATAACTTTACCTTTGTCAACAACCGGCATTTGTGAGATCCCATACTTCACCATTATTTCGCTAATATTCCGTATTTTCTCCTTCGGCGTTGTTGTGATAACCTCTCGAGTCATTATTTCACCGCATTTTTTTCCATGCCCGCTAGTTAATATTTGCAGTATTTTGTTAACTGTAGATAATCTGGGATCAACCTTTCCGCTTTCTATCTTTGCTATATGAGCCTGTGAAACTCCAACCAGTTTGGCTAATTGACTTTGGGTTAATCCAGCCTCCAGCCTCATTTTTTTAAGCATTAATCCTGTTATTATCAAAAATAATAACCTCCAGTTATAATGCTCATAGATATAATCCGCTTACAGCCATATTTATTTTTCTATTTCAGAATGCCAGAGCTGTAGACAAAAAATACACCA
>CAYPJR010000015.1:0-21669 GCA_964411115.1 uncultured Candidatus Bathyarchaeia archaeon
AAAGTGATAAGCCTATAGCTCTTCACTTGGGAAAGTGGTGGGATCAACCTCTTTTAAACTCATTCCTCTCAGCTATGAAAGAGTTTAAAGTCGAATATGAGCTGCTTTGTATATCTTACTATCCCACTGGACTTGGAGTGAATTTTGAACCATTAAAGGAGATAAAGGAAGTAGCAGAAGCCTATGGAAAACATCTCTCAATTGCAGAATACGCTTATCCAAGCGACTTAATGAAAGGACAATTTTGGTTCATGAATAAGCCAGTAAAGGGTTATCCATTAACTCCCGAGGGACAAGCTTCATGGATAAGAGACTTTCTTACCGAATGCAGATCGCTGAGCGTATATGGAGCTTTCTACTGGAGTCCAGAGCTATATTTAACTAAAGATTATAGGGGGCGTATTCCGGAGCCAAAAGATATGCCTCTAACTTTCGGGTGGGGTCATATGTCTTTCTTCGATAAAAATGGGCGAGTTAAACCATGCATAAACTCGCTGATATAGCGACAAAAATTCATATGCAGGCAATATCTGATTTAAAAGAGCGGCTGAGATGAGGAAATTTGGGGAATTATTCAAATCTACAACGTCCCACACTTCCGGGCCGGTTCCTATAAGCGTCACTGGCACCTTTATTTTGTTCTCTATCTTTTTTAATAAATTCATCAGACATATAATGCATTAAAAAGATGTAGAAAGCCATATCCATTGAATAAAGGAAAAAATTAAATAATATAAATTTAGTTTTATCTTTGTCAAGGAGATTCTTCCAATGGAGCGATGGTTCGAAAAGCGGCGGAAAAATAAGGTTCTTGATATTGCATATCGCCAGATGACCCTAGCTCTTGACACGGTAAATGATTTAGAAAGAGCAATAAAGGCTATTTTCTCAAGCGATAAAGAAACCTCGAAAACCGCTATAGAAAGATTATTTGTTGTTGAGGAGGAAATCGATAGCCTTAGAAGAACAGTGTTTGAAGAGCTAGCAAAGGGAAGCTTGCCTCCTAGGGATAGGGAGGACATTATGCATCTTGTTAAGCGATTGGATGTTATGGCTGATTTCGTTAAGGACTCGGCGAGAAACATGATTATTTTAATGGATGCTGATGTGCCTACGGACGTTTGGAAAGCCTTTTTAGACATGTCCTCAAACATTGTTAAATGTGCGGCAACGCTTAAGGAAAGCTTAAAACTTTTAAGTGAGAACCCCTCTGAGGCTAGGGCTCTATCGCTTAAGGTTGAGGAGGAAGAAAATAAAGTGGATAAACAGTATCTAGGCATAAAGTCTCTGCTATTAAAGCGTGGGGATAAAATAAACCCCGCGGTTTTAATAATATTGAAGGATTTAGCCGATTACATGGAGGATGCTGCAGATAGCTGCGCCGATGTGGGAGATTACATAAGAGTTCTAACAGTATCGAAATAGCAGGTGCAACCATTTCGCGCGCATTTCATCAGAGCGTTTCTCGCTTTTCACTTTGCCGATTTTGCTCTCTCACGCATAATTAGGCGTAATCTCTCCATGTCTTTCTTCACTCTTATTGCTAGGAGCCCAAAGAAGATTGAGCATAGGATCCATGTGCCTACGCCTATAGTTAAAATCGCCGCTTGCAGTGATGATTGAACCGCTATTAGCCCGGCTACGAAGGGCGCCAACGCTGAACCGCTGTTCTCTATGAGCCCCTGAACCGCCTGGGCTGTGCTACGAACTTCAGGTTCAACGATATCTTGTATTATGGCCGTCACGTTAGAGCTTCCTACGGGTATTATGAAAGCTGTGATAGAGATTAGGATGAGGAATAATTCTCTGTTCTCTTTCGGCACATTTAAGCTGGCGAATAGCGATACTGCTCCAAGGAAAACAACAATCATGCATAGAAGAACCCGGCCTCTCGGAGTGCGTTTAAAGAGGAAATCGCCGAGAATGCCCCATGAGATGCCGCCTAAAGAAAGAGCCACTATAGCCGCAGCCATAACTAGCGCTGCGTCAGCCGCCGTGTAACCACGTTCAACTTCAAGATAACGGAACGTCCAGTAAGTCAGCACATTCCAGGGAAAAACGCCGAAAAAGCCTTGAATAAACAGAAGACGCATGCTTGGATTATAAAATAGATTCTTGACAAGTTTTAAATCGAAGCGATAGGTGGGAATCACTTCCAATCCAGCCATCTCAGGTTCGGCTCTTCCCCTAGGAACCTCCCTGACGCCGAAGAAGACAAGTATGGCTATTATAATGCCTAAGGCTCCGGTTATGAAGAACACGTTTCTCCATCCGAAAGAACTGCCTAAAATAACTGCCAGAACTGTGCCAAGCATATAACCCATCGGCCCCGAAGCCGCCAGAAGCCCATAAACCCTGCTTCTCATAGACGGCTCAAAATAGTCGGAGAGTAAACTCTGAATACCTGGATAGCTGGAATCATCTATGCCGGTGAAGCCTCTCGTTATGAGGAAAACCGAATAATTTGGAGCCAACGCATTAAGCCATGTTGTTGAGCCCCATATGAAGGAGGCTAAAGCCACAAGTTTGGCTCTTGCATATTTATCATAGAGATAACCCCATGCGGGATAAAAGATTGCGGCAACCACTATTGCGAAGCTATATACGGCGCCCATCTGGGCTTCATCGATTCTGAACTCCTCCATGATTGGCGTGGTTAAGGGGCTTATAAGAAGCTTGTCGGCTTGATGCACAAGCATGAAGAGGAAGAATATTATGAAAACAAGCCACCTATATTTGGAGCTCATCTAATTCCCCTAAATGAATAGGCTTCACGGCATGGGGAGAAAAATAAAAATTGGGAGCTAATTAAAGATTTAGTGTTTCTTTTTTGCGGCTTCTTCTAAAGCGGCAACACCTGGCAGTTTTCTACCCATTAAGAATTCTATTAACGCTCCGCCAGCCGTGCTTATGTAGCTCATTTTATGAGCTAGCCCTAGGCTTTGAACAGCGGCTATGCTGTGTCCTCCGCCTATGAGCGAAAACGCTTTTGAGGATGCTATTGCCTCAAACAGTTCCTTTGTCCCTTTTTTAAATTCCTCCTTCTCAAAGACTCCTGGTGGACCGCTAAAAACAATTGATTTAGATTTCATAATTATCTTCGAGTATCTTTCAATGGTCTTTGTTCCAATATCGTATATTGGATGGCCCGTTGGCAATTCCTCAAGCGTTATTTCCTTCCTTTTTCCTTCAACCTCAACTGCTAAATCTACTGGAACCTCGATTTTTTCAGGATATTTGCTTATAAGATCCTTTATTCCCGGAATAAGATCCAGCAGCTTATTTTTCTCTAGTAATTCCATGTTGGGTTTTCCTATATTATAGCCCTTAGCTACAAGGAACAGGTGGCCGGTTATTCCCGCCGTTAAAACATAGTCAGCAATATTATTATCTAAAACATGCTTTGATATCCTAAGTGAGTCGTCAGCTTTCGCTCCTCCGAGAATATATACGCAGGGTTTCTCCGGATTCTCTAGAACCTTGCTTAAAGCGTTCAGCTCATTCTCCATGATTCTTCCAGCAGCACTCGGGAGGAGAACTGTGAAGCCAACTATTGAGGCGTGGCTTCTATGAGCTGCTGCAAAAGCATCGTTCACGAATAAATCAGCTAACGGCGCAAGGTTAGCTACAAGTTCAGATTTAGAGTGCTCCTCAGGCGGGGCTTCCTTAGCCTCTCTGGGAAAGTTTCTAACATTATCCAGGACGAGTATTTCTCCGCTTTTAAGCTCTTTTATAGCGTTTTTGGCTTTTTCCCCATAAACATCATTTACAAACTTAACTGGTTTCCCAAGGATCCTGCTTAAAATTTGAGCATGCTGCTCAAGGGGTATGAAGTCCGGATCTCCAGGTCTTCCCTGATGGGCTAGAACCACAACCTTTGCGCCTTTCTCAGAGAGCTCCTTTATTGTTGTTTCTCCATGAGCTCTAATCCTTGTATCGTCTAAAATTTTCTTTGTCTGCGGATCAACAGGCGAGTTAAAATCTACCCTGACAAGAACCACCTTGTCTTTAACATTAAAGTTGTCTAGCGTCAGAAATTTCGGCATAATTTTTCCTCCTGCTTTATTTCAAATAATAAAAAGGATTGGGATTTTTTATGCTTTCTACTTTTTAGAACCCTGCTTTTTTCCCTATTAACTCTATTAGTTCAGCCATTCTACAAGAGAAGCCCCATTCATTATCGTACCATCCGAAAACCTTGACTAAGTTTCCTCCAGTAACCATTGTGCATAGCCCATCTATTATAACCGAGTACGGTGTATGATTCACATCGGATGAAACTATTGGATCCTCAGTGTAAGCCATTATGCCCTTTAATGGTCCATCAGCCGCCTTCTTAAAGGCTTCATTCACCTCTTCTTTAGTTACGTCTCTCGCCAAAGTGGCCGTTAAATCGCATATTGAAACGTTTGGAACCGGAACTCTAAGGGCTATGCCGTCGATCCTACCTTTCAATTCTGGGTAAACCATTGTTGACGCCCTAGCAGCCCCTGTTGTTGTCGGTATTATATTTGTAGCTGCAGCCCTCGCCCTACGCAGATCCCTATGCACTAGATCCAATACTCTCTGATCATTCGTGTAAGCATGCGCGGTTGTCATCAACGCGGCCTTTATCCCAAAGTTTTCATGAAGCACTTTAACCATAGGTATTACACAATTTGTTGTGCATGATGCGTTTGAGATTATATTATGTTTCTCATGGTCATACTGATCATGGTTTACGCCGAGAACTATTGTTATATCTGGGTTTGTCGCCGGCGCTGAAATTAAAACTTTTTTGGCTCCAGCCTGTAAATGTTTTGATGCGTTTTCTCTATCGGTGAAGAGCCCCGTAGATTCCACAGCCAAGTATACATCAAGGTCTTTCCATGGGAGAAGCGCAGGATCCCTTTGCGATAGCACCTTTATCTCTTTACCATTAACTATTATGCAGTCACTTTTCGCTTGTACGTCAGCATCGAATCTTCCATGCACTGAATCATATTTCAGTAGATGCGCCAGAGTCTTAGCATCAGCTAGGTCGTTTACGGCTACAAAGTCGATGTCTGATTTTCTTTCAATAGCTGCCCTAAACAGCAATCTGCCAATTCTTCCAAAACCATTAATTGCAACGCGTATAGTCATTCTAAATCCACCTTCAACAATATCTCTAAACCTCGTTTTATTTATTAATTTTTCTTAATTTACGCTTCAAATTAAATATGCTATTTCATCAAAAATAACAAAATTAATTCTAGGCTCGGGGAGGAACCGTGATCGTTGGATCCTAGGTCTCATAATCCTAACAGATTAGGCTAGCAGGGATCTTATGAAGTTGGAGAATTTTCTCCCCTTGCATTTTTAACCGTGTAAACCATCTTTACATTTATCAGCCGCTGAGAATGTTTTAATTGGAGCAAAGCGAAGAATTTATCTTCTCTATAGTTGTAAATTCATTTCAGTTGGAGGAGAAAACTTGAAAATAGTTGGAGGGCCGAGTTCCCTAAACTTAGCGTGTAAAATAGGCGAGATCCTAAAAATTCCACTCGTTAAAGTTAAAACGAAACGTTTCCCAGACGGCGAATTCTATTTTAAGTTTGAGGAAGATATATCAGGAGAGAACCTGCTGGTTGTGCAGAGTCTTTATCCGCCTCAAGATATGCATGCCATAGAATTATTTCTAATTCTTCATACTGCGAGAGACCTAGGAGCAAATACTATGAAGGTTTTCGCTCCATATCTTGCCTACAGCCGGCAGGATGAGCGGTTCTTGGAAGGCGAATGCTTGAGCGCAAGCATGATGGCTGAAATAATTGAAGAATTAGGCGCAGACGCCTTATATACGGTTGACGTTCACAACGAAAACGTATTAAAAATGTATAAGATTCCAGTATACAATCTTACAGCTTCCGGAGAATTGGCGAGATATTTTGCTAAAAAAGGCTTAGAGAACCCCATCGTGATAGCGCCTGATGATGAAGACTTAGCCATAAGGAGGGCGAGGCATGCTGCTAAGGTGCTTAACTCTGAGTACGATGCTTTAGAGAAAAGGAGAGATCGCTATACCGGCGAGATAATTACATATAGAAAGGATCTGAAAGTTAAAGGAAGAGATGCTATAATAATAGATGACATAATAAGCACAGGCAAAACCGTGGCTAATGCGGCGAGGATCCTTAAAGAGCAGGGTGCAAGAAGAATCCTCGTAGGCGTATCCCATCCGCTGCTCATAGGGGACTCAGTAAAAATAATGATGGAAAACGGCGTTGAGGAGATCGTGGGAACCGATAGCGTTGTCAACGAGTACGCTAAAGTTTCAGTTGCTCCAATACTTGCCAGGGCACTAGAAGGAGAATTGGAACAAGTATAAAGCGTCTTCGCCTTTATTAGATTTAGTTTCTGGACTCATTTATGAACTTTGATAAGTTTGACTGTTTTATGCCTTTGCCGCTTTCAAACAGGGAGTTTATCTCCTCCTCTATTAGGATTAGGCGCTGGGCGTAGTATTCCGACATATTATATTTTCTGACAAGATGCCATGCGCTCTCCAAGTATTTCTCAATTCCACCCCTATGAACGGTTAACGCTAACTCGCCCCCGCATTCTGGGCATGATCCTTTAAGTGGAACCCGCCTAAAACGCTTATTGCATCTCTTACATCTGAAACTCTGAGTTGCAAAGGCTCTTAAATTACCTGAAATATCACGGATAAAATGCGTATTCAAAACTATCTCTGCAACATCTTTTGCATCAACAGCTTTAATTTTCTCAGCTAGATCTAATTGGGCATTGAGCTTATCGGCCATGCGCCTTAAAGTTTTATATATGCTTTCACGGTTTCCAGCCTGAATGTTTGATGTGGGCACTGTGAAGCCGAAGCCCTGAAACCTAGCTTCAGTATTAAACCTATGCTTAACAATGTCAATTAAGTCCATCACGTCTCTCGCTGGGCTTCCCTTAAAGGTTTCTTCGTAGAAAGCGAGAGGATACTTGCTCGCAACATCGATTTCATGCGCTTGTCTCTGAACCTCCTCAGGTACAATCGTATGAATAATAAAGAGCGGAGAATCCATTATACCGCCTATTTGATCCGGAAGATATTCTCTTGAGAAATTTAAAAATGCATCTAGAGCGAGCATTATGCTATCTTCATCTCCATCGCAGTCTCTGCGCTTAGCTGAATGCCAAAATGGATGGGCGAAGCAGACGTCAAGTTTTGTGAAGCCGATTATTCTGCCTAAAACTCCGGCGCATGTATGCGGTGCTAAGCCTATTATGAGTGTTCCAACTAAATCTTGCGGTTGAGTAATATTGTAGAATGGCGGAAGCCCATAGAACTTCTGTAAAAGCTCATCCACAAAGTTGGCTACGGAAATTAAATATTTAACGCTCCTCCATGGAATTACAACATCTTGAATCTTTAACTCGCATATTTGCTCCGGATCAACAAGTTGATTGCCTAAATAGTCCCGCATGTAACCTAGAGATCTAAGTTTTTCTACAGAAACTCCTATTTCAGAGGGCTTAAAGTGGGTTAGGGGAGCATTAGTTGCATCAAAGCGTACTGTGCCATCTTTATAAACTGAAAGCCCATATTTGGCTCTTAGAACCCCCTTTTCAATCGGCTCTGGTGTTCGAGTTTTATTCGTTAAGCCCCTAACTCCCTTAATCTGCGATGGGGTGAAACCGATTTTTCTGCATGCTTCATCGATTAGATCCTTTATGGGAATTGTCTGAGCGCAGAATCTTTTAGTCTCCACCTTGCATATTGGACACTCTTCTCTGTCGAGGTCCCTACCACATCTTGGACAAATAAACCTTGGAGCTGTCTCCGAGCCGCATGTTGGACATATCTTCTTAAACGTTATTATCCTGCATTTCGGACAGAACCAGCTAACAATGTCAACCCTAATGCGCCCCCTCTTATAGGCTTTCATAAGGTCCCTCTGAGCCCCGCCGCTTAATCCTACTGGAAAGAGAACTTGAACTGGGGGCTTCATTTCACGCTTCTTAGCTTTCTCCGGCCGGCCGACCCTGGCGCCTATGAATGATGGAGCCTTATCTCTAATGATGCATCCGCCGCTAAGCCTAGATAAATTCTCTATTACTGGAAGATCGGTAAGCACATCTCTATGCGCATCATTTACTCCTAAAGTGAAGGCGAAAGCATGCGCATCAAAATCCTCAATAATTATTTTATCATTAACAACTTTATGCGGAACGCAGATTTCCTCGAGGATACTCTTAACTTCCTCATCAAAGGATCCTATTATTTTCGCGATAATTTCTCCCTCAACAGTTAAATCTGAACCTAGCAGCCACAACCTAACTTTTTGAAGCTCTCCGCTCGATATGTTGGACCAGAAATATGTGTATGATGGATGCAGAGGAACGCCGAGCGACTTACTCAGCGAAATAGCTTCATAGACGCTAGGTTTATTATTAAATGGATCCTCCAGATAGGATTTCAGAATCTGGGGGGGAATTTTGGCTTTTAACGCGGCTTCCTCAATGTTTCCACCGAATTTTTTCATAATTACGCTTTTAAGTTCTTCGCACCAAAACTCTTCGCTGTATCCGGAAGGCAACAAAGACTTGTTATTATAGAGGAAGTCGCCGAAACTTATGAGTAAATCGCCTAAGAAAAGGATTTTTTCAGTTTCCCTCTTAACAATCTCAATATTTTCGTTTGAAACCCTAATAACCGATCCATCCTTCAGCTTCACAATTGGAGGTTCTATGTAGTCTACTGGGAGAACAACGCCTGACTTCCCGGGGGTTTCAATTTTAAGTTGCGTACCGCCTGCTAAAAAATTCTGCAAAGTGGCCATAGTCAAAGGGTGAACCCCAACTGCGGCTAACCCTGTATTCCTTGATCTTCCATAGCGGAGCCTGAAACCGCCTCTTCTTGATGGAAAACATAATATAGGACGCCCGGCTGGAACTTCCTCCATAAACCCAGATGAAGATCTGTTTCTTTCTATTTCTTTAATTTCTTTAAGCCACTCCCATCCTTGAATTCCAAGGTCTTCTACGACAGCGAGGACCTTCGCAGCCCGCCCTACAATACCATCATTCACAACTCGAAGCGCCCCGCCGCGCACACGGTTCGTTTCAATACGTGGCAGGTTGCGATATGAGGAAACCTCAACCGGATCGGAGGGCGTACCGGTAATTTCGATTGGGAGATTTTGCAGCGCGAGCCTCAGCTGCTCATCTGAAACACTATACTGAAAACGGCCTACCTCACGCTCATAAAGCCTCAGCTCCTCGATAAACCTTTCTATTTCCTCCTTAGTTGGCTTATACCGCTCCAATTTTAGTAATTGGCGGACAAAATCAGCTATGACCGGCGTTAAGGCTGTCTCTGTGCCGCCCGCTGAACGTATTGGTCCGGCTAGGTATATGGCTAAGTATTTTGATCCATCCATATTAGTCCTTATTGCCACTTTCGCTATGCCTTCTGAGTAAACCGCCGCGGTGACCCCTTCGGTTAGTATTGCTAAAGCGGTTCTAATTGCTTGGTCGGCGGCTCTCTCCTCACTTAAATGTCCAAATCTTCCCTGGATTATCTCCTCAGCTATCTTGAAAGCAACTTTCTCCCTAGGCATCTCCTTACTTAATTCCCTTATTCTCTCGGCAATTCCACGTAATCCAATGAAGCCCTCAACGAGCCCAGCTAGGTCATCCGCTATTTCAATTTCCGGGTAAGGTTTTGGATCAAGTCCCTTCGACCTAGCTTCCTTCGCAATATTGTAAATTTTTTCGAGCGACCGAACTAGATTGGAGAAATATTTCCGGTACTCATCGCTTATATTAGATGTTTCCATGATTAACCGCGCTATTCAATGTGAATTCGACATAGTATCACAGCGTTCCACTTTTCTATTGGACGCCCCATAATCTTCTCGTAGGTTTTCGTAGCTATTTCCTTTCTCCTTTCAACACATGCTCTGCATCTACTATGCCTCATGTCGGAGGGGCCATCACATTGCCCGCAATTGAGCAGAAGAGATTCCCCCAAACCTCTTAAGGTTGTCCAGGCATACTCTCGCTCATCATATTCCGGTTCGAAATCCGGCCATATATCATATAAATCATCTCTTCCCAATATTTTCTTAAGGGATTCAAAATATTGCTCGAATGCTGTCAAGATAAATTCAACTCCTTAACCTTACTTTTCGCTCCCTCTTTTACACCCTTAATTATTTCCATAAGTTTATTTTTAACTTCTTCTTTTTTGCCAATTTCAGTTATCGTGCCAGTGACCACTATATCGGCTCCGGCGCTCACTATTTGTTTAGCTTGCTCCCCCGTTCTTATGCCTCCACCCACGATAAGCGGCATGCTTATAGCATTCTTGACCGCTCTAACCATTTCTAAGGGAACAGGGGATTTTGCGCCTGATCCAGCCTCTAAATAAACAAATCTCATCCCGAGAAATTGAGCGGCTAACGCGTGGGCAACTGCTAGCTCAGGCTTATTATACGGTATTGGGCATGCCTTCCCAATGACGCCTGCAGATCCACCCTCACCAACTATTATGTATCCCAGCGGTATCGCCTCTAAACCAAATTTTTTAATTAGCGGTGCCGCTAGCACCTGCGCGCCAACTATGAAGTATGGATCGGCTGAATTAAGAAGAGACATAAACCATATTGCGTCAGCATACCTACTTATACCAGTCACATTATTTGGAAATAATATCGCGGGAATACTCGCAGATTCTTTAACAGCTTTCACTACATCGTCAAGAGCATTTGGTGATACAAGAGTTGTACCACCAATCATTATGGCTGAGGATCCTAAAGATTCGCTTTCAGATGATATGAAAGCAGCAAACTCGCCAGATGATCTTTCCGGATCAATAAGCGTTATATGAATTGCTCCTTCATTAAGAATTTTTTTCAAAAGATATTCTTCAACCTTTCCAACCATGGAAGACCCTCAAAATTAGGACCCTTCATAAAATTCATCTATAAATTGGCAGTAAGCATCCACTTCCTTAAAAAAGGGTTTAACCTTTATCTCCCTAGAATACCCGCAATTAATGTTGCCACATTTGATTACTGCTTTCTTTCCGTTTAAGTCTTCCTCAATAAACTCAACTCTTATAGATTCTTGACTGCATTTTGGACATAAGAAAACCTTAGGTATCTTCTTCTTTGGTATGCGAACTACTTTTCTGCGTCTTCTTCCCATTCTGAACCCAGCATAAATTTTTATGGTAGATAATGCACTTAAATATTTGGGTATTTTAAGGCTTAGACTTTGTGATTTTGAGCATATGTAACCTAGATCACAATAATATCACAAGTTGCATCACTCGTAGGTAACGTTCGCCTCACAGTAATGGTTATATTAGAAATGAAAGACAGACTTTAAGAGGCGCATCGTATACAAAATTGTATTCATAAAGGAGGTCGAAGGATCTGAATGATTTAGAAATAAAAAATGAGGTTCAGAGGTGGTTAATGAGCCTAAATAAGGATCCTATCTTCAAAATACTGCTTAAAAACAGCAATTTAACAAAAGTGCAGGCGGAAACCCTTTTAATAGATATTTTAGCTGAAAAAATAAGCGATAAAAAAATAGTTTACGAGGATAAGGCGAAATTAAGATTAATAAAGTCTGGAGTGAGCCGCGGCTCCTTCAATAGAACTTTAGCGCAGGCAAGAAGAAACGTGATTAGATCGATTTATACGGTTATACTTCTGGGATATTTGGGCATTTTTGATGATTCACGTCTAAATCCTTACATAGAAATCTCAAATAGGATACGTCTCTACAGCGAAAAATATCGAGATCTATGGGAGAGTGGAAAAATTAACGAAGAGCAGATAAAAATAATAAAAACTCTTCAGGATGAAATAGAAAAGGGATTGCTAAATCTCTCTAAGCCCAGATCCATGTCCGGCAGATTGTGATATCATGCTACGTGATCTGTGACATCACACCCCTTAAGTAGTTTGAACAATAACCATTTTAACGCCTTTAATAAGAAAAAAAAAAGAATATCTTTAAATGTTTCTAGCGTGATTATTATGTGATAAGGTTGTGATCCATATGGATCACGCTACCTGTGATGTCACAAGAGGGATGTCGGCATGGATGATGTCATTTTAGTCATATATGCTATTTTATTCTCCGTAACTTCTCTTTTTCTCTTATTCTCTCTAAAAAGAATAAGAGAGGAGACTGCTAGACGTCAAGAAGCAAAGAGACTGCTGGATGATATAATATATAGTTTTAATAAGGATTTAAAAAAGCAGGAAGAAGCTATTCAAGAAATCATCAAAGATTTTGAGGGAAAATCTGTGGAAAATGCTAGGAAGATTGAGGAGATAAATGCTGCAATAGGCAGCTTCAAAAGTATGCTTGAGAACCTTATTAATTGGAGAGAGAATTCCAACAGCAATTATGAGGTTTTAAGGAGAAAAATCGATGAATTATTTACTAAATATGATGAAATCTTAAGAAAAGTTAATGAAATTGAGAAACTTGATATGCAAAAATCAGAAAAAGTTGAGGAATCATCCGAGATAAAATCATCTTCCGCCTTTACTGTAAAAGAGGATGAAACTTTAGCATCATTAACTGAAACTGAATTAAAAGTTTTAAAGATTCTAGCGATGGAAGGTGAAAAAACTGTTCCTGAGATAAAGGAAAGGATCAAATTAACAAGAGAGCATACTGCACGCTTAATGAAGAATTTATATGCACGGGGCTATGTGGAGAGAAGAACTGACAGAATCCCCTATGTTTACCGCTTAAATAAAAACGTGGAGGATTTCTTGAAAAGGAGAGAAAAAGCTTAATTTAGCCCCCTAAAAAGGGCTTCGCGATTTCTTTAAGTTCTTTTGATATAAGCCTAAAAACTATGCGATTAGCGTTTTTTGTTTTCATTAACATTCCTTTATCGGCAAGCCTAGAAAGATAGGTTGAAACTGCACTAAGGCTTATTGGTTCACCGATTTCTTTTTCATAAACCTCTTGAACTTCCTTCGCTGTGAACCAAACTATGGGAAAGTTCTTTTTAATTATAAGAATAACACGTTCAATTTTTGAGAGATCTTTTGGGTATTCAACATGTTCCGCTAAGGGTATGCCGCCAAGCAATTCCACCATATCAAAAATTTTAAGAGCTTTTTCCCTAGTTACTCTGCCCTCAAAGCTTATGACGTAGCGATTTCCGGATTCATCGTAAACTTCGACTTTCATTTTTCTTACTGGCAATAATCTCTTCACCTAATCAATTAACAATTATCACTTCACAAGTTATAAAATATTCGGTGAAGAGAAGATTTAAGAAAAGAAAAAATAAAAGTTATTTTTTGAAAATAGTAATATTTTGCAATTTTTTCGATTAACAAGATTAACATTTGAAATATTTCTTCGGAATAAGAAAGATAAAATTTTGGTTTCTTTTTCCATAAGAAACAGAGGGGTCCCTCTTTCACAAAAAAGAGGAATATTTAGATAGCATTAATAGTAAAAAATTCAAATTTATCATAATAAATGCTGATATTTTACAAGTCATTAACAAACTGTTAACAGTTTGATGAAAGATTATAAGTATATTCAAAGCATTGATTGCTTTAAGGGATATCGCTCCGACCCCTTGCTTTCCACTGGAGGCTAATTCTTTATGGAAAAAAGGGAAAATTTATGAAAATATTTCTAAAATTTTCTCCTTTGTGAATTTCATATTAGTTTCTTTTCATTTATTTTTTAAAAATTTTGTATAAAAGATTGTACAGTTTTTATTAAATAACATTGCCTCCCATAAAAAATGGGAGGCTGTTCTCTTTTTAAAGAGAAAAACATATTTCTTTAAAAAAGAGGCTGTTCCAGTAGAAATAGAGGGGTGGGAGTCTCCTTTCTTTTTAATGCTTTACATTATTTATCTATTTTTTTGTATGAGAGTTCTTAATTGTAAAAGACATAAATTAGCGTCTGCTGATTCCTAGAGCTGCTGAGGTTCAATAAATGAAAAGCCAGGATCATATCCTTGACGAGGTTTTCAATCAATTCCTTAAGGGATCAAAGATCTTCAAAAACAGAGAAGTCTTAAGACATGATTATGTACCTGATAATCTTCCACATAGAAAGGAGCAGATTCTCCATTTAGGCGAGATAACTGCTCCCGCTTTAAGCGGTTCACCGTGCTCTAATGTCCTAATATATGGCAAAACTGGCACAGGAAAAACGGCTGTTGTTAAGTTTGTGCTGAATAAACTTACTCAAAAAGCTAAGGAGTTAGGTTCAAATGTAAATGTTTGTTTTGTGAATTGCCGATTAGCTGGAACCGAATATAGGGTTCTTGCAACTTTATGTTCAAGTATTAACATAAAGGTTCCTTTCACAGGTTTAGCTGTTGGCGAAATCTTTGATAGATTTAAAAAGAACCTAGAATCCCAAGGCATAATATTTATTGTTGCATTAGACGAGATCGATGCGCTGGTTAAGATTCGCGGCGATTCTCTTCTCTATGAACTCACAAGAATAAATGAAAACCTTCAAAGAAGTAAAGTTTCAATCATAGGTATATCAAACGATCTAAAATTTAAAGAGTCCCTTGATCCGCGGGTTCTAAGCACATTAAGCGAGGAGGAAATGGTTTTTAAACCCTATACCGCTGATGAACTTCTAGATATACTTATGGAGAGGGCGAAAATAGCATTTTATAACGATGTTTTAACGGAGGGCGCTGTTAAGCTCTGCGCCGCTTTGGCAGCTGCTGAACATGGTGATGCTAGAAGAGCTCTGGATCTCTTAAGGGTTGCTGGTGAGATTGCGGAGCGGAGAGGTGAGAAGAAAATAGCTGAGACTCATGTCCGAGAGGCTCAGGAAAGAATTGAGCATGATCAAGTTTATGAAGCCATAAAAAGTTTACCAACGCACTCAAAAATTATTCTTTTAACCGCATATTTCCTTAGTAAGTTTAACGCTGACCGCTCTATGACGGGAGACATATACAATCTTTATTCAGAAATTTGCGAGCAGCTTGGCGTGAGCCCATTAACTCAGAGAAGAGTAAGCGGATTAATAAATGAATTAGATGTTCTAGGTCTTCTAAACTCGCGTGTGATAAGTCTTGGTCGCTATGGAAGAACAAAAAAGATAGGTTTAGGAGTTCCTCGAAAAGTTATTGTTGAGGTCCTATCCGAAGATGAAAGGTTCAGAACGATGATTAATTATAAACCTAGATACTTAATGAATCTTTCAGAATAGCCTTTTTCTAGGATAATGAAACAAAATCTATTGGTGTGACCTGTAAAGTTTGAAGGTCCACTATGGGGACGATTCCCGGGTTTGGTATGTGACCCATTTCCTTTTGATATTCAGTTTGCCTTTGCCATGCGCCTGAATTTACTACGAGCACACCGCGATAGCTACTATATTTCATCATGTGCACATGTCCAGCGTGAAATATATCCGGCACATGCTCTATAACCAGGTAGTCAGCTGTCTCCGACGCTATCAACGTTCTCATTCCATATATTGGAGCAAGATGTCTGCATTGTAATAGAATCTTCATCGCCTCATCCGGATCGTGAAAGGACATGTTTGGAACAGCAGATATTATATCATCAAGGCTTCTTCCATGAGACAGAAGAAGAATTACCCCATGCAGGTTTATGACCGATGGGTCTCCTAAAAGATGGGCTCTCCCAGAATCATAAAGAGGTTCAGCATACTCTCTTGATATGGCGGGCTGGGGAAGGGCTCTTCTGCTCGCATCATGGTTCCCAGGTATTATAATTATTTCAATATATTCTGGTATTTCCTCAAGCATTTTTGTCGCTAACCGATATTGTTCATAAAGATTTTTTATTTCAAGCTCCTCAAACTGCTGAGGATACACTCCTACGCCATCAACGAGATCGCCTGCAATTATAAGATATTTAACTCGGCTTGCCAAATCTTTAAGGCTGCTACCGCCAACGCCTCCCTTTAGCCACCTTATGAAACGCCTAAACTCTTTTTCCATAAACATTTTGCTTCCTACATGCAGATCTGAAATTAAAGCTGCGCAGACTGGAACCGAGGCTTTATTAGGCTTCCTTAATGGTATGTCTGGCAATATTAGCTCCTCAGCTATGAACAGATTATTTCTTCCCCTTATCGCGCTTACGCAGACAACCTGATCCAGAATAAGTCTTTGAGCTTTTAAGTATAAATTGGGATTATCTGAAGGCACGAATACCATTGCGTGGGTTTCTAAATCTTCAACATTAAAGAAAATTCCCCGTTTAGTTTCACGCTTATCAGTTATCATGCAGATAAATTTTACATTAGAATTTTCAGGGACCCTAAGTGCATCTAACAAATTATATGCGTCTCTAGCATCTATTCTATTTCTTATTATTTTACTTATTTTCCTAAAGCGATCTCTAAAATGCTCTATGCAATCCTCAAGCGATCCAGATGCGCCTATCTTATCGGTTGGATCACTTATTACCTTAAAGTCGGGCTCGATATCTTTTGCATAAGGCTGGAAGCCGATTTTTCCAGTTCCAATCTGCGAGCTTACTTTAAGTAGACCTAACTTTTGGGCTTTCTCCTCAAGTAACCTGCGAGTTATGAAGAGAGGCTTCTCAGGTAAAGCATTTATCTCCTCAATTACGCTCTTAACTAGGAAGTTTAAATTTGTGCTCCCAGAAATTTCCCTCAAAAACTCAAATGCGTCTTTATCAATCTGGTATCCAGCTTCGAGCACTAGGGAGATAATATTTCGCATATTTCTTTCATCGCCCGACATGCTTTTCAACCCAATCTAGAGGCAATTGCTAAAGATTTTATATAATGAAGGTTAAGATGGCGATGATATAGCGTTTCTTAATATGTTCATATATGCGAATGTATATTATATAATCCATTCCTCAACCTATATTTATTACAATCGCGCAATATTTTTAATGATAGTGTTGCGAGGCGGAGTTATGGAGCTTCGAAAGATCCAGATGACAAGGGGCGGAACTTTCTTTGTCACGTTACCTAAGGAATGGGCCTTGCGCCATGGTATAAATCGAGGCTCGATTGTTGCAAGTTTAGTAACATCCGACGGAAAACTCATCATTGATCCAAAGTATAATGTTGAACCGGCTCCAAGATCCATAAACATTAAACCTGGTCCTTTCCTCAGCCGTGAAATTATTAGTAAATACCTTCTGGGCTATGATATTATAAGCATTGAGGCTAAAGATCGCATTACCCCTGAGCAAAGAGAAATTATTAAGCAAACATCTTCCCGTCTTATAGGTTTAGAGATAATCGAGGAAGATTATAGCAGGATAGTGATGCAATGTTTACTTGAGCCTTCGGTTTTATCACCTGATAAGATTTTGCGCCGTGAACACTTAATTACCTCAGGTATGTTTAAGGATGCAACGGTGGCATTACTAGAAAGAGATACTAGCCTAGCTAAAAATGTTATCGCTAGGGATAATGAAGTTGATAGATTATATTTCCTCTTAGTTAGAGTTTTAAGAACAATAGTCCAGAATCCGAGTTTAGGTCAGAAACTTAATTTGCACCCAATAAGCTGTTTAGATTATAGGTTAACCGCAAGTTTAGTTGAATCTATCGCTGACCAATCATCACAAATTGCTGAGCATGTTATTAAACTTAAGAATTTGATTTTAGCCGAGGAGGTTTCAAAGGCGCTGTATAACCTCTACAGAATCGTCCATGAGGCCTATGAAGACGCCGTTGCCGCATTTATATCGCATAATACTGCCTTAGCGGAATCAGTAAGAGAGAAAGCGAAGGATGTTGAGGAGCTAGGTCAAAAAACCGAGTCTTTAGTTAATATGTTACCTATTGAAAAAGCTCAGGATTTAGTTGCAATCGTCCTGCTGATTAGCCGTATATACGATCACAGCGTAGATATCTCCGACTTGACAACCCCAATAATGGTTTAGAAGTACTGCAAATTGAACTATTAGAAAGGTTTTCCTGGAACTTTTTAGCTCTAATTGAATCTTGTCCGCTGTGGCCCGCTTATTTCTTGCCTTGCTCAGTATTAAGCATGAGAGCATTTGAAATTTCCAGTCTTTCTGCAAAAGCCTTTTTAACGCCTTCATGATGGATTCTTCTAATACTAATTTGGAGGCTGCACTATTGAAAAAACAGAATTGGGCTCTCTTCACATTCATGGTCTTAGCTTGGGGCTTAAATTGGACAATTATGAAAATCGGGTTAAGATTCGTTGATCCATTAAATCTTGTTATGCAGAGACTCGCTTTAGCTTCGATGGTTTTATCACCGGCCTTAATATGGAAAAGGAGGCTTCTTCCGAAGGATGGCGGCACATGGTTTAAGATGATTTCACTCGCCTTAATTAATGCTGCCGGCATGGCCTCGACAAATATTGGCTTGTTACATGAAGCCTCGGGATTAAGCTCCATTTTAACCTATACTCAACCAATATTCGTTTTCTGTTTGGCTATACCATTTTTAGGTGAAAAAATTAATTTAACTAAAGTTTTAGGGGTCATTCTAGGCTTCTTAGGCGTAACTATACTTTACGCTAGCAAACTTTCTTCTCCTATAAAATCTTCTGATTCAATTTTTCTCCTAATTTTAGGCGCTTTCTTATGGGCTGTTTCCGTAGTTTACTATAAGAAGCTTTTAAGCCACGTGGATCCAGCAATTATAAATATGGTTCAATTTCCCTTAGGCTCCATTTTCCTTCTAATAGCTACTTTAATGCTTATAGGAGTAAGCTTTAGCTTAACTCCGATCTACATCTTTTCGTTATTTTACATGTCAACATTTGGATCAGCTATAGCATCAACAATATGGTTGCTTCTCATAAAAGAGGAAGAAACCATGATAGTTTCCACCTCAAGCCTCATCGTTCCAGCTATAGCGCTAATCTTCGGCTGGATCTTCTTGGGGGAAACCCTTGAGTTCTATTCGCTCCTCGGTTTTCTCCTAATAATGGTTGGAATTTACCTTGTGAATAAGCCTCGCTTATGATACATAGTTATTATGATATTTACGGAAACCCCAGCTACCTTTACGCATAAAGTAGCGGCTGAGGAAGGGCTCTTTAGAGTTTAAATAAGCTCTTTTTCACCGATTTTTCTGAAAGTTTTCCCTCTGACTTTTATTGATGGGATCATCTCGTCTTCTAGATTCTTATCAACAGTTTTTCTTTTTAGGGTTTCCCCGCATATACCTCCAGGCAGTAAACGCCTGTTTACGCATATTGCATAATTGCAGTTTGATGGATCGCAAGGTTCATCGGTCCATCGGCACCATGGAGTTTTCCCGCGAAATATTAGAAAGTTTTTTCCACATCTGAATCTGTTGCATCTTGAAAAGCATCTTTTCGCTTCAGACAACGTTAACACAACCCAGTGCGGATAAAAGCTTTATTGACCTCATGTATTGATCCTTAATTTCTGGATTAAAAAATAGTAGGTTATAAACTTTTCTGGATTATGGAAAGCACTTTTAATATATCGCTCAGTTATCTTAAGATGATTAAGCTGTTCACCATGCTCCGCAACATATTAAAGTTACGTTTAACATAATTATGTTTGGGGGTTCCTCAATGCCGGTTTCTATGATTAGAAAAAGAGATGGTAGAGTAGTAGCGTTCGATCCAAACAAGATTACAAATGCTATTCATAGGGCCATTTTGGCTGTTAAAGGCGAGGATGGCGAATTAGCAGCTAAACTTTCAGCGCAGGTTGTAGCCATTGTTGAAGAGGAGTTTAAAGATAGGATACCTAGCGTTGAAGATGTGCAAAACATTGTTGAACGGGTTCTGATTAAAAATGGTTACGACTCCGTTGCTAAAGCCTATATCCTTTACAGGCATAAGCGAACCGAACTTAGGGAGCAAAAGAAGCTGCTTGGCGTGACAGATGACCTAAAACTCTCACTTAATGCAATAAGCGTTCTGGAACGCAGATATCTTCTAAAAGATGAGGCTGGAAGAGTTATTGAGACCCCCTCGCAAATGTTCCGGAGGGTTGCTAAAGCAATAGCGGCTGTTGACTCCATGTACGATAAAAGCGTGAGAATAGAATCTATTGAGGAGGAATTCTATAGAGTTATGGCGAACCTTGAATTCCTCCCAAACAGCCCAACGCTTATGAATGCTGGGACCGATATCGGGCAGCTTTCAGCATGCTTCGTGCTTCCGGTTGGCGACTCGATCGAGGAAATCTTTGACGCATTAAAGAATATGGCCCTTATACATAAGTCTGGCGGCGGCACAGGGTTCTCATTTTCAAAGCTTAGGCCTCGTGGCGATGTGGTGAAGTCAACGATGGGGGTGGCAAGCGGCCCGGTTTCCTTCATGAAAATTTTTGATGTTGCTACAGATGTGATTAAGCAGGGTGGCAAACGTAGAGGCGCAAACATGGGCATCCTCCGGGTGGATCACCCGGATGTAATCGAGTTTATTACGGCTAAGGAGAAAGAGGGCGTTTTAACCAACTTTAATATTTCCGTGGGTGTCACCGACGAGTTTATGGAAGCCATAGAGAATGATGGTTATTATAGCCTAATTAATCCGAGAAACGGTAACGTTGTTAAACGTTTAAAGGCTAGAGCAGTCTTCGATTTAATGGCGACCGCAGCTTGGAAAACTGGCGATCCAGGATTAATATTTCTCGACGAAATTAATCGTAGAAATCCAACTCCCCATGTTGGGATGATTGAGGCTACGAATCCATGCGGTGAAGTTCCACTCTTGCCCTACGAAAGCTGCAATTTAGGCTCTATAAACCTCTCAAGGATGGTTAGAGATGACAAAATTGATTGGGATAAGCTGAGAGAAACCGTGAGAATAGCCGTTCACTTCTTGGATAATGTTATAGACGCCAACAAATATCCTATACTGCAGATTGAGAAGAGCACTAAGGCAAACAGAAAAATAGGCTTAGGCGTTATGGGATTTGCTGAAATGCTCATAAAACTTGGCATACCATATGATTCTGAAGAAGCCGTTGCAACAGCCGAGAAGGTTATGTCATTTATATCTGAAGAGGCTAGGAAGAAGTCAGTTGAGCTGGGCGAAGAAAGAGGGGCATTCCCAAACTTCCCAGGCAGCATTTGGGAAAAAATGGGCTATAAGACTATGCGAAATGCAACAGTAACCTCTATTGCCCCAACTGGAACGATAAGCATAATTGCTGGGACATCGAGCGGAATAGAACCTTTATTCGCAGTTGCATTTATTAGAAACGTTATGGGGACTCAGCTTTTTGAAGTTAACCCGCTTTTTGAGCAAGTAGCAAAGGAGAGAGGGTTCTACAGTATGGATCTCATAGCGAGAATAACTAGGACTGGATCAGTCCAAGAGATAAATGAAGTTCCCTCAGATGTTAAGAGACTATTCATAACCGCCCTAGAAATAGCGCCGGAGTGGCATGTGAGGATGCAGGCAGCATTCCAAAAATACACGGACAATGCCGTTTCCAAAACAGTTAATCTGCCCTATGAAGCAACAATTGACGATGTTCGAAGAATATTCATGATGGCGTGGAAACTGAAATGTAAAGGAATAACCGTATATCGCTATGGAAGTAAATCTGAGCAGGTCCTAGTGGTAGGGGGAGCCCAAGCATCCGGCACCGGCGCCGCATCATCTTCGCCGTACCTTCAAGCTCCCTCAGAATTTGCCGGTGAATGTCCAACCGGTGTATGCCCATACTAGAGTTGTTG
>CAYPJR010000016.1:0-21595 GCA_964411115.1 uncultured Candidatus Bathyarchaeia archaeon
TCTCAGTTTTATCCTCCTGGCGCACCGTGGAATGGAACGCTACGCCAAATTATGTTCCACCAGTCTCCATCGGTTATTGTTTCGCCCTTAACCAGAATCTCTAGAACTTTTCTCAGTAGTTCATGGTGTCTTTTTTCATCTTCTAATATGGCATTTAGTAGAAGCCTAACCTTCTCATTACTTACTGACGGGAGCGCTTCGCTTATTCTTTTTATGATTGACGCCTCTATACGTATGTGCTTCTCAACGAGCTCTCTCTGCCTATCTAACTGTTCTTGGGTTATTGCTTGAGGTGCGCTAATTAGCAGCTCTAGGGCCGCTGAGTACATTTCACCATGCTTCATTGAGTCGAATGAGATGCCCCTTAAAGTTTCACGAACAGCTGGATTAGTTATATTGGCTATGCCCCTACTCAGTGAATCAACAATCTCCTTCTCAATCTCAATCTGCTCTTTAATAAACTTCACAAGAAGACTTTCCACTCCGACTTCACTCCCTAAATCCAATTAAACTATTAACTTACGAGTACATTTATGTTTATTGGAATACAGCAAAATTAAAAGTTTACGTGATTAACCAGAAAAAGAAATGGGATCACTTCAACATCAATTTTACACGAATCTTCATGCCTACTTGAGCGCTTCTTCCAACCGTTGGCTTACTTCATCCCAGTTAACAATATTCCAGAATGCTTCCACAAAATCAGCTCTTCTGTTTTTGTAGTCTATGTAATAGGCGTGTTCAAAAACATCTAAGACCATTAGGATTGGGAATGTTGGATACACATTAGTGTTATGCTTCTCTATCTGCATTATTATTGGACGACCTGTTTGCCTACACACGGTTAAAGCCGCCCAGCCAGAACCCTCTACGCTGACAGCGGCCTGAGTAAACTCCTTTCTGAACCTCTCGAAGCTGCCAAACTCCTTCTCAATTATGCTGGATAATTTTCCGCCCGGCTTCCCGCCGCCTTTACCCGGCGGCGCAAGGTTCCTCCAGAATAGTGAATGTAGCAGGTGCCCTCCTATATTCCACGAAAGCTCCTTCAAGATAGATTTGACATCTATATCCGCGTTTTCTCTGCGGGCACCATCTAACCTTTTAAGTATGGAGTTTGCTCCATTTACATAGGCCTGGTGGTGTATAGTGTGGTGTACGCGTAGCTGCTCCTCAGACATGTATGGTGCCAAATCGCTGTAATTGTATGGGAGCTGAGGCAGAACATAAAATTTGGAAGGCTCCATAAGGCTCACCCAAACATATTTGTAGCTACTTCGATTATTTATTTTTATTTTCTTATTCTGAACATGTTTTTTGGAGCGCCGCATACTGGGCAAACCCAATCGTCGGGCAGATCTTCAAATGGTGTTCCCGGTTTTATGCCTTGATCCGGATCGCCTATTTCTGGATCGTAAATGTAGCCGCAAACTCGGCACTCCCATTTATCCACTTTTAACCTTTCCTCCTCACTCGCTTATAGGTTTTAGAATTTCCTGATTTTCTCCTTTATTGCGCCGCATATTGGGCATCTGTCGATCTCTTCTTCCGAGGTGTAGCCGCATACGTTGCATACGTAAATTGGCCCCAACTGGGCATCTCTGCCGCTCTCAGCGGACTGCTTCGCCTTCTGGCACATCGACGCATGGGTTCTTTCCGCCTGGAGAGCCCACTCCGTTGTTCTCTGGGCGCCTCTCTCTTCTTGAAGCCTTGCAACAGCATTATACGCTGGATACATTTCATTCACCTCGTAGGTCTCTCCATCTATGGCTGCCTGAAGGTTTTCAGCGGTGTTGCGGATCATCCTTAAAACATTATAGTGGTTAGCGGCGTGAACCTGCTCGGCGAAGGCTATCGCCCTAAAGAGCCTAGCAATGTTTGGGAATCCTTCCTCCTCAGCTTTCTCAGCAAAGATTAAGTAACGCATATGCGCCTGGCTTTCTCCAGCAAAAGCATCGTTTAAATTTTTCTCAGTCATCCTCCTCATAATTATCGTGCTCCTGCTAATCTACGATAAACTTATTAATTTCCACTAATTTAAAAATTTTATGTGCGATTTTCGGATAAATTTGACATAAAAATTCTGAAAATCAGATGAAAATGATATAACAATCTACGAAATTGATTTAGCGCGGACTACTTAAAGTTTCCACGGGAACATTCATATCTATTTATGTTTTTCAGATATAATTTTGGGATCCCCAGATATGTTTGTTCATTACTCTTTTCGGAACATGGGTCCCCTTGCCAATTTCATCCGAACTCCTCTCGAATTATGTTCATGATTTTTTCAACAATCTCATCCGGCGGGGTCATTAAATCGTTACAGTGTATATCTCTTAAGAGCCCCTTTCTCCTGTAGTACTCTATAAGCGGCTCTGTGCTTCTCCTATACACGTTCAGACGTTCCTGAATAACTTCAGGTTTATCGTCTTCCCTTTGATAAAGTTCTCCGCCACATATGTCGCAGATTTCATCAAATTTAGGCTTTAAGGTAAGCCTATTATATATGGCTCCGCATCTTTTGCACACTAGCCTATTAGAGAGACGCTGAATTATTATCTCATCCGGAACATTTAGGTTTATGACCAAGTCAACCCCGGATATTTCTTCTAGGGATTCAGCTTGCCTTATTGTCCTTGGGAAACCGTCGAGTATGAATCCTCTTTTAGCATCCGGCTCATTAAGTCTCCTAACTAAGAGATTAACTATTATGTCGTCAGGGACCAGCTTACCTTCATCGCTGTACTTTTTAATCCTTTTTCCAATTTCTGTTTCTGCTTTTATTTCCTCACGCACCATGTCGCCAGTAGATATGTGCGGTATCCCAAGCAGGCTTGTAAGTCTGGAAGCGTATGTTCCCTTCCCGGAGCCGGGGGGTCCAAGCATTACGATTCTCATGGTGGACGCCTCTACTCTAAGAGAAAACATCCCTCAAAAATATAAAAGTAAAGGTTGAACGTGAGCAGCTTCCTTTACAGCTTCACCGGAATCATTTTAATGATTTTCCAGTAATGGTGAAAATAGCATCCTGCCTAGCCGTGAAGTTATCATAAACACATAAATACTTGACCTGACATTTATTCAAAGATGGAGTATGGTTAGGCGATCTGGAAAAGAAACTCAAAAAATGTTCAAGGCAGTCGTTGTTCTTCTTCGGAATACAACATGGAAATGCGGTAAGGTTGAGAGACTTGTTATCGAATATCTCCAAAGCCACTTGATGAGGTATGGAACGCCTAAATCGTCAATAAAAGAGATGACGCAGCATCTCAATTTGAAGGGAAAGCAGAGAAGCGAATTCTTCGACGCGTTGAAGAGGCTGGAAAGGCGGCACATAATAGAAATTAAAATTAGTTGAATCTCCGACATCTACTTTTTCTTTTATTAAGATCTCCATCCAGGAACAGCTATATTTAACCGAATTCTTCCATGTTAAGCCTAGATGGATATTTATTTCTAAACCATGTTCCATAACACTTATTTGAATTCTATATTTCTAAAACATGTTATGTAGGAGAGACTGGGGTGAACTCGGCGGGAAGCGTTACGGAAGAAACTTTGACGCTTGAGGGCGAATCCAAATCTAAACTTAAGACTTCACGGCTCAATTCCATACTTGTTTTGCTCCCATTTATCTTGGCTTACGCAGTGTGGCGCTGGTTCCCCGTACTCTCAGACTTCATTATTAGGGGAATCCTAAATTACACGCCCAATCTTAAACCTACTCATTGGCTTTGGCATGCCGCCTTAGGATTCTTTTATACCTGGTACACTTTTCTATCGATCGGCGTCGGCGGGGCATTCTTAATCGCATCTTGGATGTGGAATCGTAGGAAAATGCCGGCTAAGAAAAGGGTTTCACCAGCAGTATCTTTTATAGTTCCAGCATATAATGAGGAAAAATCAATATCAAGATGCATAGCAAGCCTATTTGAGTGCGCAGCGAAATATCCTGGCTACTCTGAAATAATAATTGTCGATGATGGAAGCACAGATAACACTAGGCTTGTAGCTGAAGCAACGATAAAAATGAATTGGGAGAAATGGCCGTACATAAAGGCAAAGGTGATTAAGCACAAGTCGAATCTGGGAAAAGCTAAAGCCATAAAAACAGGCGTTGATAAATCGTTCGGAGAGCTGATTGCCTTAGTTGACGCTGACACATGGTGGGAGCAGGATGCTATTAGACACCTTGTTGACGCGCTCAGCATGGAAGATCTAGACGCAGTTTCAGGTTTTATTCATCCATCTGATGGGAATGGGGATAAAAATTTATTTGTGCTGCTTCAACAGCTTGAATACAGCCAAGGACTGGGAATTTTTAGGTGCGCTCAGTCTCTTGTTAAAGGCGTAGTTGTGCTTCCGGGACCAATAAGCCTCTACAAGGCTAAAGTTTTGAAGGCGATTTTAAAGGAGACTGAGCCGAAGTCCATAACTGAGGATCTCGAAATAACCCTTGAGATGCATAGAAGGAAACATAAGGTTGGATATACAAATAGGGCTAGAAGCACCACGATAGCGCCCCATAAACTTAGGCAATTCTGGACCCAAAGAAAACGATGGTTTCTAGGTGGGCTGCATAACTTTCTGAGCATACATAGAAGATTATTGTTCTCAAAACATTGGGTAGCACTATTTTTGTGGTATGGAATAATTGCGGGTTATGGTGGAGCCATAATAGAGTTGGCAGCCATATTAAGTATGCCGCTGTTCTTCTATTTCGCTCCAGACAGATTATACTTCATTTATAATGTGGCGATATACTTTCCATTGGCTTTCATTGTTGGGGTTATACAGCAAGCTGCCGCTTTAAAATTCGCTTATGGAAATCATAATCATCGAAACCTGCTTCTATACACGCCATTATATTTCCTTCTCAGATTCATAAATATGATGGCTAGATCCGTATGTCTCTTTCAGTTCATTTTGGGTAAAAGGAATTGCCATTGGAGGAATGGAAGGCTTTAATTATCCATTAAGCGATGAGGAACGTTAACAAAAAATCAGACGGTAGATTATTTCTGATACGGCAATGAAGATGATGGAGAAAATTACGCTCAGTCTATCAGGAGCCTGCTCAATTTCATGGTCGTGATCTTGAAATAACTCATCTTGGAAGATTGGATCATAAACATAATATGCCAGATCACATTTATCGCAATAGTAGCAGATAAATTCGCGCTCCCTAAATTCCCTTAGAGAACTATTGCAAACCGCACATTTATGCATTAAACATCACTTTCACATCGAATTAAAATCAGTTATGGTAAACAAAGGGGTAAAGCTTTATGAAGAGACAATATATACTTGAAAACTGTCAGCGCTAAATTTTCGCTGCGTAAATATACCAAAGGATAAAGTTGAAAGATTTAAAAAGGCATGTTTATGTGGGAAAGAAGCGTTTAGAATACTTAATTCAGCTAAAAAGGGAATAAAAATAATGAGGTAGATAAAGATGATTTAGGTTCTTAGGGCTTCATAAAAGAGCTTCTTCACCGCTGAAATCCTTGATTTCTGCGCTAAAACATCTTTAGTTATAAAGCTTAGGGCTTCCTCAGGGCACCATTCCACGCATTTCGGTTTGCCGTCGCATGTGTCACATGTGAAGACAACCTTCTTATCCGGATGGAGCATTATTGCGCCATAGTCGCATGCCTCAATGCACCATCCGCAGCCGTTACATTTATCCTCATCAACGATTATTACGCCTGTCTCCTCGGATTGTTTTAAGGCGTCGCGGGGGCATGCTGCTACGCATGGTGCATCCTCGCATAATCTGCATGCTACAGCCATGTTTATAGTAGTGTCTAATCTCACAGTTCTTATACGTGATTTTAATGGATTAAACGTTTTCTCCTTCTCAAATGAGCAGATGTATTCACATACGCCGCATCCAACGCATTTATCCGGGTCGTCTGAAACAAACTTTCTTGCATGAATATGCGACATGTTTATTTCCTCCATTCATTTCGTTTGGTTCCCCATTAATGAACTTAACGCTGTTATTAAATTTTGCCCTCAACCACATAAGTTAGATCTTCCAAGCCTAGTTCTTTAATCTTTTCCAAAGTTGGAACCCCCTCTTTAGTCCAGCCGCGATGCTCGTAGTAGTCGTCCAGCATAAAGTCTAATTCCTCCTGAGTTATGTAGCAGCCCTTCGAGACTGTTTCATCCGGTATAGGCGTGGTCATAACCTTAACTGGTAGATGATCATCTTTCCTAGTGAATCCCTCCCTAATATTATATAATCTCGCCAGATTGCTTATTCTCTCACCGGACCTCCTAAGTTCTTCAGCGGTCATATCGATTCCCGTAACCAGAGTATAATATTTGGATAGGTCGTCGAATCCTTTATAGTAGACTCCCCTTGAGAATTTGCATACGATCAACGAATCAATCACCGTATATAAGTCCTCTATTTCAATAATTAATTTGGATCTTCCCTTCTCAAACTTGAACCGGTTTGTCTTGCCAGATATGTCTAATGCATATGCGCCATGCCTATTGTGGTCGGCGCCCCTAAACGATACAGCATAGGCTAGGGCCGCTGTCTTTAAGCCCCTTATGTCATAGCCGGTCATCTCAAGCCCCTTAATATGGTTAGCATATTTCTCAGCGTCCTTACCGATTATTTCAGCAGCCCTCTTAACGCCTTCAGCAAGTATATTGCCCAGCCCCTCCCGTCTACCCATCATATCAACAACCTTAATCATCTCTTCAGCATTTCCAAATCTTAAGTCAAGTCCGCCAGTATCATCCTTACTCAATATGCCATGCTCATAGCAGTCCATTGCAAAGCCAACGATGACGCCTGCGGATATCGCGTCTATCCCATAGTAATTGCATAAATCTATTGCCTTAATCACCGCATCCATCCTATCAACGCCGCAGTGAGGACCAAAAGCCCAGAGGGGCTCATACTCAACGCGAGCCATCGTTCCCTTATATGGGCCTTCTGGAACAACAGCTATATGTTCACAACGCATTGCACATGAGGAGCAGCCAACGATCTTTTCTACGAAGCGCTCATTTAGATATTCGCCGCTAACCTTCTCAGCGCCCTCAAAGGTGGCGTTAGTGAAGTTTCTAGTTGGCAAGGCGCCCAGCGAATTATGAACCAGGACATTCTGCGGGGTTCCCAATGTTCTGTATTTAACCGTCGCCGGACCCTTCATCCGCTCATGGAGAACTCGGACGAACTCAAGGAACTCTTCGGGCTTTGCAACATCCACGTTTTTTGTTCCTCTAACAGCTATGGCTTTAAGATTCTTTGAGCCCATAACTGCGCCTAAACCGCATCTTCCAGCAGCCCTAGTTTTATCGTTTATTATGCAGGCGATTCTTGAAAGTTTTTCACCCGCCAATCCAATCGATGCAACGCGAATGTAATAATCGCCCAGCTCCTCCCTAATTATATCCTCAGTTTCTTGAGGTGATTTGCCAAGCAAGTGCTTTGCATCCATAAGTTGAACGCTGTCATCATCTATCCAGACGTAAACGGGCTTTTCGGCTCTTCCCTCAAAGATAACCGCATCGTAACCGGCCCTTTTAAATTCAGCCCCAAAGAAGCCGTGCGACTTAGCTTCCCCAACACCGTTGGTTAAGGGGGATTTGGCAACAAAGGCATGTCCATTACCGCCTGTTGGAGCGATGGTTCCGCTTAAGGGGCCCGTTGTAAGGATAAGCGGGTTCTCCGGGCTGAGTGGATCTATGTTTGGCTTAGAATTATCAATCAATAAGCGGATGCCTAGACCTATGCCGCCGATATATTTTTTCGCCATCTCCTCCTTTAAAGGTTCAATCAGCGTCTTTCCAGATGATAAATTCACCCTTAGGATTCTGCCAGCGTACCCGAACAATTTTTTCTCCTCCTAGGAGGATTAGAGAAAAAAAGGTTAAAGATGTATTTATCTATTTCCACGTTATGGTTCAGACTGCTTGGTCCCTCATGCGATGCTTGCCTCAGTCTTCACTTCGGGTTTAGCTTGCGTCTTCAACCATTTTGCAACCTCCGCGAGGATTGGGTGGTTTGAAACGTTTAATACCGGTATCTCTAAGCCCCCGACCTTAATGGATGGGGAATATTTCGGCATCAATGCGAAGTTAACGGAGTTCCAGAAGATTCTTCCCTTAAGATAATTCTCCATCAGTTCATCTGTTTCCGGAGCTATTGGGAAATAGATGAAGACAACCCCATCAGCCCATTGAGCCATTACCGGCATGCCTGACTGTATTAATCGAGCGAACATTTGATCTAAGGCATCTTTAGAAAACTGGAAGAAATCAAGTATAACGATTTCTTTAGCTGGCCTATAGAGTATCTTCACCCTTCCTCTCCTTTTCGAACCTCCCTCGCCGCTCATAAAGGATCACTTGCATTTTAATTAATACTTATTACAATATCAAATATTAGAATTTGCCGCCGAAAAATAAAATATCGTTTTGCTTTTTCCATAATATACTTGCGGTCTTCAGTGATTCTTCCTTTAACTATAAAATGATAAGTTTGAGGCTTTTTATTAACTGAGCATGAGCGCCTTTAGACTAAACATGAAATAGGACTTAAAACTTTCTCCTTATAATTTTTATAGAAATATTTGAGCCTTTTTTTATAAGAATAAATTTCGAAGTCCTATAAAAAATATGAAAAGTAAGTTATTGGGAGAAAGCCAAACAAAACATTTACCTAACTTAACTGATGGCGGTGGAAGATTTTATGCTGGCAGATTTAACCTCAGATGAGATAAAAACTTCAACCCATGCGGAAGACTTGAAGTTCCGTTTGGCAACGGTTGAGCTTCTTCGTACAGCGAAGAAGCATTACACCTACAGGGAGCTAGCTGCGAAAACCGATCTTCCAGTAACAGTGTTAAGTAGATATGCTAAGGGGCATGTTCTTCCAAACATTGAGAGGGCACGTCAACTCTGGGATGCTCTATCAAAAATCATTGGGTTAGAAAGCGAATTTAAGAGAAGAATTAGGCTTAACAGTGAAGGATACTTTGACAATACGCTTCTCATTGGAGACATAATTCTCCTAAGGCAGGCTGCAAACTACGCCATAACAAAGTTTGCTGGGAATAGGATAACCAGGGTTTTGACCGCCGCGGTGGATGGGGTTCCGCTTGCAACAATGGTTGCTAACGCTCTGGGTGTAAATCTTGTTATTGCAAAGACAACCAAAGAGGTTGGTGTTTCATCATTTCTTGAGGAAACATATGTTCTAAGCGATTCAGGCTATACTTTGACGCTTTATATTCCAAGAGATTCCATTAAGAGACGTGACAGCGTTCTAATAGTCGATGACATTATAAAGAGCGGCGAAACGCAAAATGCGCTGCTGAATCTGGTTTATAAGGCAAAGGCCGAGGTTGCGGGAATATTCGCCATGATATCTATCGGAGATGCATGGTTAAAAAGAATGAATATTCCTCAAGGATGCCCAGTTGAAATAATCCTTAGACTAGGGTAAAGCCTAGTTAACCTAAGCCCGATCCATCATTTAGCTTTCTCACGCTTCTTCCATCGGAGATTTTTGCTTCTACATTTTCTACATTTTTCAGCCGACGGTGCATTCCTAACGCCGCATTCCCTGCATATTTTCATGTAAAGCCTTTTTCTCTGAGCTATGCTTCTCTTAAAGGGATCAACCACCGGCATCATGATCAACCTTCAGATATTGATCAACAACTTTTAAAGTAGGAAATATACTTTTTGGTTTACTAGATGAGCACGCCAAGATGATGCCTAAGTTCCATACCATTCGGCGAATTTTCTCAGGGCCTTCGCGCGATGCGAGAATCTATTTTTATTTTCAATGGACATTTCGCCGAATGTCTCCCCAGGCTTCTCAGCGGGCTCAAAGATTGGATCAAACCCGAAACCGCTGCTTCCCCTAGGCTCCATCGTGATTTTTCCCTTAACTAATCCATCAAAACATATAGCGTTGCCCTTGGGATCGCAGAATGCAACTACAGATTTGAAGTGGGCTTCGCGGTTGCTTACCCCCTCTAGAAGTTTAATTATGCCCTCCTTCCCTATTGTCCGATAAACATAGGAAGAATATGGCCCTGGAAAACCGTTCAACGCGTCTATGAAGAGCCCAGCGTCCTCAACTATTACTGGAAGATTTGTTTTACGCGCTGCGTCGATTGCGCTTAACCTGGCGATTTCCTCTATATCGTCACTCTGCACCTCTAAGGTTTTAACTTTAATCATGGCGACAGCAATATTGTATTCCCTGAGGATTCTTCTAGCCTCGTTAAATTTATGTATATTTCCAGTTGCAAAGAATATTAATCTATGATGCGGCGAAACCTTACATGCTGACAGCTCCATTTCACCTCTCCGATATGTATCTTCCCCTCTTTTCTATCTCTCTCATCTTTTTTAGGACGGCTTCAGCGGCTTCGCCACCCATTATTTCCCTATACCCCCTTATAATTGCGTTGAAGCATTCATCGACGTACTCGTAATGCGTACTTGCTAAAGCCCTCCTCATTAAGTGAAGATCAACGCCCATCGCTTCGATCTCCCTGCTTTGCTCGCTAAGCCCAAAATCTATCAACACAATGCTTCCGTATGGGGTGAGGATCATATTTGAGGTTGTGAGGTCGCCGTGAATTATGCCGTTCTTATGAAGTTTACCGATTAATTTACCAATTTGATAGCATAAGTTGATTCTTTCTTCGCTTGAGAGATCGGCAAGTATTTGTTTAATCTGTTTTCCCTCAACAAACTCCATTATGATGGATGCCTCCTCAAGATCAACCATGAATATTATTGGCGTTGGGACGCCGGCCTCCTTAGCTTTATGGATCATTTGCGGCTCATGCCTAGTCCTTTGTATTCGAATCTCCCCATCTAGCTCCGGCATCCTATACTTTTTCGGATGGCGTATCTTAAAGATGGCTTTCCTGCCGCACCACTCCTTTAGGTATAGGCTTGCTTCAGCCCCCTTTTTTATTAGCATATTTCCGTAACCCCGCTTCTACTTGATTTGGGCTTTAACCCATGGAACTTCAACCTCATCCAGCCTCCACTTTAACTTCACGAAGCTCCTTTCCACGGGCATCGTAATCCCAAACTTGTAACATAAAACGCCTGTCCACGCTATCATCGCGCCATTATCCGTAGCGTACTCTTTCGGCACAACGCAGAATCTTGCACCGTGCTCCTCAGACATTATTTTAAGCATTGCCTGAAGCCTTTTATTCGCTGCAACACCGCCGGTTAATAGAACCTCAGGTTTTTCGGTGTGCGCAAGCGCTCTCTCAGTTACCTCAGTAAGCATGGAGAAAGCAACTTCTTGCAAGCTGAAACATAGATCTTCAAGGGAATACTTCCCCTCACGCATAATGTTTACGGCCGCTGTTAATAATCCGCTGAAGGACATATCCATGCCCTTCACTGTATATGGGAGTCTCACTAAAACCTTACCCTTCGACGCTAATTCCTCAACAACGGCGCCTAAGGGCTTGCTGGATGAAGGCCTTAGTCCAGCTTCTCTAGCGAAAACATCTAAGCAGTTTCCAACGGCTATGTCCAGCGTTTCGCCGAAAACGCGGTATCTTTTAGCCTCAAAAGCTGCGACGATCGTGTTACCGCCGGACACATAGAGGGTAACAGGATCAACCGCTTTGCTCACCATTTTACCTATCTCTATATGGGCTAGGCAATGATTGACCCCGACGAAGGGCTTATTCAGATAGGATGAAAGAGCTCTGGCAGCTGTGGCGCCGACCCTTAAGCATGGTCCTAAACCTGGACCCTGCGAAAACGCTATCACATCTATTTCTTTAGGTTTTATCCCAGCCTTCCTGAATGCTTCAGATATAACTTTGCTTGCTACCATAGCATGATGTCTAGATGCTTCTCGGGGATGAATCCCACCCCTCTCAGGGATATAAACATCATTTATGTTTGCCAGCACCTCACCGTTAAAGGAAACTATGCCGACTCCAAAATCATCGGCGCTGCTTTCAATACCCAAGCAGTAGCCTTCTCGCATAGTCATAGTAATAGATGATGCGGATGCTTCTCATAAAGTTTAAGCGTCAATATTGCTTATTCAATATGTTTATGTGCCAGTTTCGCCATTATTTAATATAATTAAGCATTCGCTTAACATGGGGAAACGCTATGCCTAAGCAGAATGATCTTGAGCAGAAGGCGCTTAACATAATAATGAGTAGCGGTGAAAAGGGCATACTCCAATCCGATTTATGGCGTGAGATAAATGCCAGCAGCAGAGAAGGCTCCAGAATTTCAATCAGGCTGGAAAATAAGGGCCTCATATACCGTGAGCCTGAGCTCTCAAGGGGACGGTGGACATATAGGCTTTATCCTAAAAGGCAACCGGTCTCCATAGACTCAATATTGGACTGCCCATGCTTATCATGTGAGGAAAACCTGAGATGCGGCGCCGGAGGCAAGGTCTCCCCAAATGACTGCGACAAATTGATTGAGTGGGCATTAAAGGAGAACCCGGGTTAAAGCATCCTCTATTTATGGTGATTAAAAGTTTTGTCGGGAAAATGGATTGAGAGGCGGAAGAGAGACTATTATTATAAGAGGGCTAAAGAGGAGAAGTATAGGTCGCGGGCAGCGTATAAGCTTCTGGAGGCAGTTAAAAGGTATAATTTTATACATCCCGGCGACATCATTGTTGATTTAGGCGCGGCTCCCGGCGGATGGCTGCAGGCTGCGCGGCAAATTGTCGGTGAGGGGGGCTTCGTTTTAGGCGTAGATTTAAGGGAGGTTGAGGCGTTAAATTATAATAATGTTCATGTTATATTAGGCGACATTAGAAATGCGGAAGTAATTGGGAGAATTAAGGCTATTCTACCGCGCCCAGCGGACGCTGTAGTCTCCGATGTTTCGCCGAACATTTCGGGGATCTGGGAGCTGGATCATGCTAGACAGATAGAGCTGGCGGAGAGCTCGCTAAAAATAGCGTTATCAGTGCTCCGGAGGGGCGGAAACTTTTTTGTTAAGGTCTTTCAGGGCGAATTCTTCAATCAATTCTTAAATGAAGTTAAGAACCATTTTATGCGGGTTGAAATTGTTAAGCCAAAAGCCAGCAGGAAAGAGAGCGCCGAGATTTATCTGCTTGGAATGAATTATAAGGGTTTTCAGCGTAATAATCAAAATTCTAAGTGATTCTTCCCTCGGCAACGTTCACTATTATATCAACAATGGTTTTTAAACCGTTCATCTCCATGGCGCTCTCTCGAATTTTCTCAATATTTCTTCTGTAGGAGTCATCAGATAAAATTTTATTAACTGTTTTTAGGAGGGTTTCCGCATTTACATCGCTTTGCTCTATAACCTCCGCTATGCCCATCTCCTGCGTTCTCCTAGCATTATTCATCTGCTCAGTGTGGCTTGGCGTCGGTATCAGTATCATGGGCTTTCCATAATTTATGCTCTGCATCAGCGTTCCATGCCCAGCCCTAGATATTACAAGGTCGCATGCCTTTAAATATTCAAACCTGTTTGGAATCCAATTGTAAACTGTGAAATGCCCATACTTGACAGCCTCAACTGGGTTGCTAGGGCTGCCGGTTGACATGACAATCTGGTAATCAGATGGAAAAGTTCTGAAAATCCCCTTTAAAACCTCAATTATGTAAACACGTTCTTTAATAGGGCCGCTTATTGGAACAAATATTAGCGGCTTATCCTTCTCGAAACCAAGATATTCGCGGATCTCATCGCTGCTTGGGAGATCCTCCGGATATGTTGGCAATATTGGTCCGACGAATCTTACATGTTTAAAATATCTCTTCGGCATCTTAAGGTTTCCAATCGATATGGTGTATGGCGGTGGAAAATCAGGGATTAAAAGCGGAACGGTGCAGCTAACCCATATTCCCCCAATGATTGCCAGCTCGCCTGTATCAACAATCTTCGCAAGCCTGAGAAGCCTTTTTCTCCTAGGTATTATTATCTGAAATTGATTAACAATGCATATATTCGGAATGCCCAGCATCCTTGCAGCCAATAATGGTGAAACACGAGAGTCTGATACGACAACATCGGGTTTAAATGCCCTCATAAACCTGATTTCGGTTTCAACCTGCCTCGTGAACGTGTATGCTGCGAGGAACGGTCCGGGATTAACAACCGTTTGCCTAAAATCTATTGTTCCATCTGGCTTAACCATAACGCCCATCGATGGCGGTTCAACAACTGGGTAGCCCTCCCCCTTAATATATTCCACAGCGTCCCTATAGGTTGAAAATAAAATTTCAGCGCCTTTTTCCCTAAGCCTATTCGCTATTGGCACGCAGCGTCCAGCATGTCCTAGTCCAATACCGCACACTCCGAAGTAAATCCTCATCGTGACCCCTCCATCATCGGACTGCTACATCTATTTAGAAAATGTTAAGTTGCTGCTACATTATTTATTAAGTAGAGCTCCCATCTGTTCTTAACATTTTTGGAAAAATGGAAATATTTTCCAGCGCTCGGGTTTATGTCAAACTTCTAGCCTAAGAATTATGCTGGCGTAATTTACCAGAATCGCATATATGAGAAGCATAATTATTGAGATTAAAATATTCCTTTTCCATCTTCCGCGGCTCCACATCACGCCGAGGGGTACACCTATCAGGAAGCCAATCATGTGCCCCATGTAACCTACACCTGTCCCGCCGAAGCCTGGATATATAACCGCAAGAACATTGTAAATGAAGTAGATCAGGGCCACCAGGCCCAACGGCATGAGAAAGAGCCAGGAAAACTTAAGCGGTTTAATAATCATAGCTATTGATGTAAGGGTGAAAATCGCAGCTGAAGCCCCGATCATGCTTACGTCAGGCTCGTAGAGAAATGCGCTTAAAATGAAGGATAAGGCGCCGCCTAAAAAGAAAGCCAGCATGGTTTTAGCTGATCCAATCTCCTCCTCCAATGTTCGCCCAAAAACATATAGGAAGAGCATATTTCCAATTAAATGGAGCGGGTCAGCGTGTACAAATAAGGCTGTTATGATGACCCATAAATATCCCCTTCTAAGGTTTTCAACGCTGAAAGACAGGTAATCCGCTGCTGAATTCTTAGTCCAGCATAACAATGTTACAAGAATACAGGAAATTATTAGTAGCGTGGTTTTTCTCAAAGCATCACCATTCACAAAATTGTTGGGATCTCTCTAAATAAGTGTTAGGATCGGTCTCTTTGACGATGCCCTTATCAACGTCGAGAATATATATTGCGTGTACACGGGCGTTCCTTATCTCTTCTAAGCTAACAGGCGGATTACTATAGTAGAGGTCGCAGAGCGACTTAATCTCTTTAATCTCGCCCATTGTCCTGTAGCGCGGGGGCTTAACTAGGGTTGGAGGAAACCATAAGGTGTAGTATGGCGGGGTTGCCAGGGCAAATTTTTCAGCATAGCCGCTATACCTAGTTATCTTGCTAACTATTCTGGCTTTACAGTAAGTTATAGGGTCAACGGCATGCTCAGGCGGAACATAACCGGTTTCAACCTCAACTATCAAGCTCCCTAACCCCTTTAGGGCATATATGTCGCATGATATGCTGTCCAAAGCATATTCTAAATCAACATAATAACCATTTATAATGAGATATTTAGCGCAAATAATCTCCATTATAGAATGATTAATTTTAACCATGTTTTTCTTATAAAGAAGCATAAGTTTATCCCTTAATCTCATAATGTGCTGACGCACCTTCTCACTTTCACCGCTACAAAGCCTATTTACAGTAAGATTTAAATCGTCCTCAAATCTCTCAACGGAGCGCTCCAACACCCATCACTCAAAAAATATTAAGTTTTTAAACTTAAAAATTTGTGCAAAAGTCTTATATAAAAAGAAAAACATTTTAATTCCTGCCAAGTCAGGAAGTACGCTTTAGGTGTTGCGTTTAAGCAAAGAGCACGCTAATCGAAACGGCTAAAGATTAGCGTGCGATAAAGACTTTGCTTAAACGGGCCGGGCGACACCTAAGGCTTAGACCTGGCTTGGCAAAATTAATTTTCCATCATTCCACTTCTATTTTCTTTAGCTGTTTCTTGTACATTTCTATTATTTCGTCAATTGTGGTTGCATCTTCAGCGGACTTGTCTGTACGATATTTACCCGTGAATCTTGGGAACCTTATCGCTAAGCCGCTTCCCTTCCTTATCATGTCTCTCGCGCATGTATGTATTGGGCTTAGGGTTATTTCGGCTCCAATGACCTCTATAACCATTTTAGGTAGAAACCATACGTCTGCCTCAAGGTTTGAGTTAACTCTTGGATGTTTATGGTCGATTCTGTATGGTTCAAGCATCTTCGGCAGGTTTTTAAGGTCTTCATCGGTGAAGCCTGATCCGCACTTACATATTGTTTCGAAAGTATCGTTTTCATGGTTGTAGACTGCCAGCAGCAACGCGCCATAGGTGCCGGCTCTTCTCCCTCTACCATAGAAGGCTCCAACCACAACCAGATCGACGGTGTCTATCATCTCGCTCTTATAGTCCCGCTTATATTTTATCCATAGCCAGCCCCTTGCGCCAGCTTGATATATGGCATCGCTATTAAGCGATTTACAGACCAGCCCCTCACATCCGGCTTCCACGGCTTCTTCAAAAAATTTCTCCAGATCCTCAACGTTATCAACTATTAAATATTTGGCTAATTGAACCCTGTCGCTCTGCTGAATTGCTTCCTTAAGGATTTTATGCCTAACCGGATAGGGCTCCAAAGTTAAATCTTTTCCATCGACATAAAGAGCGTCGAACATGAAAAGCGAAATTGGATACTCACTTATAGCCTTCTCGATATCATATTTACGTCTCCTATGCATGAGCTCTTGGAAAGGCATCATCTCGCCTGAGTCTAAGTTTACAGCGACGCATTCCGCCTCAACAATTGCCTCCTTCGGTTTAACATGCGTCTTAATCAGCTCAACAGCGTCCGGATACTGCTCCGTTACGTCCTCAAGTCTCCTTGAGAATAATACTACTTTATCCCCATCCTTATGGGCTTGTATCCTTTCACCGTCATATTTATACTCAGCAATACATTTACCGCCAAGCTTCTCCAGTATCTCCGCTGGCGAGCTGAGCCTTTCAGCCAGCATAGGTCTAATCGGATTGCCAAGAGTGATTTTAAAGTTCTTAAGCGCCTCAATGCCGCCTTCTGCAAGGCTTTTCGCAACCTTCCCAAGATCTGAAGATATATTGTATGCTCTTTCTATGATGTCTCTCGCCTCCTTTCCTCCGCCATAAGCTATAGCCAAAGCGTCTAAAACAGTCATGTCGGCTATTCCAAGCCGGAGTTTTCCGGTAACTGTTCTAATTATGTATTTTGCATCTTTAGGCGTTGCATCCGCTAAAATTCCCGCCAGCAGGTTCACTTTTAAATCCATAGAGCCCTCGCCAGTAGCCCTAGCTATTTTGTCAAGCGTCTGATAAACCCTCTCGACGGTGAGCGGCACTCGGAAAAATGATATTTGACGTTTCCTCTCAAGAAATTTTTGAGCTGTTTCACCTATATCGCCGGTTTTTGCAAGGTCCTCCTCGATTTCCTTCTCGCTTCGCCCTGTAGCCTTAGCAACAGCCCTTATTGCGAGCTTCTCTGCCATGCCGAGCTCTATACCTACAAAATCCGGGTAGAGTTTCCCTTGAGTTAAATAGACGACCTTATCAATAACGTCTTTCGGAGTTTTCTTGAAAAAGTCAACTAGGTAATCCGTCATCTCAAGCCTTTTAGTTGTGCCCTCAATCTTCTCATATGCTTCTGTAACTAATGAGTAATCCAATGATTCAGCCTCCCAACGCTTAGATAAAAATATTGGATGGCATCATTTAACCTTATCTTCAAACTTTTTTACTAATCCTTCACGATCAAACAAACATTGATGATAGTTACATGCAGAATTAGACAGCGAAAATTAAATGATTTCCTAGCCAAATTTAAAAGTTTAGATTAGCGGAATATATCGTTACATATCAGATAATTTTATTAATGATCATCCTCAAAAAATTATGCTGAGGGTGGGGGTGGAGGCAGAAGCACTCCAAAAGTTAAAAAAATTGCTAAAAAATTTGGAGATGATCCATCCCCACCCTCTCTCGCTTCTCCAAGATGCTGAAGGCGAACTATCCATGGCTGAAGCCCATGGGCTTCACCGCCCGAATGTTAAAGATTAAATTCTGGACTCAATTTTTCTTCCACAGTTTGGGCAGTAGACGGCATCATACGGGAGAACTTGCCCACAGTAGTAGCAGAACTTTATCTCAGATATATGTGACGGGATCTCCTCAGCCTCCGCGGATGGATACTCGATTATAGCGGGCTTAGCTTTATGCTTCTTTAAGTGATAGTAGAGTTGAGTTAGACTTATCGGATAAATCGGCTCAACAAGCGAAACCACGATGGCTCTGAAGATTTCCCTCAGCCATTTCTGCGTGTAGAAGGAGGTGCTGAGAAACTCTGCGAATAGAATCGCCATTATTAGCATGATGAAGATTGAAAGTAAGAGTAGAAAAATTTTCCACCACGCATTATCAGTTAACTCTTTGCTCCTGCGTAAACTGCCCATAATGTTTAAGCGTTCTATGACCATTATTGGGGTTGATAAACTGAAGATTATCGCCATCAATATTCCTGGAAAGAATAGCAGGATGAAGCCTAGCGTCATTAATGCTCCTGTTATAAGGCTTAGCACTAAAACCCTTCCAAGAAGATGAGTTGCCGGTAAAAACCTCCCGCTCGAATACGTCTCCCCCTCAAGAATTTTTGACACATGCCCAATGATGAGGGCGCTGCCCAGGTTTGTAATAGCCCATATTGCTAAAAATAGGATGGAGAAAAATATTGCTGCTGAGAATCCGTAATTGATTAGCCAAATGAAAAGTTCATTCGCGCCCACATTTGGAGGATTGAAGGGAGGGAGGATTAAGTTTACCACAATGTGAATCAGGATCATGCTGAGAATATTCAGAAGCAGAAAAATCGGGAAGAAGATTTCTATTTTAGCCAGATATAACGAGAATGATTCATCTAAAATCTTCAGTATTGGGATACTGCGCAATGATTTTCCGGAATCCAAGGGGAACCCACGCTTAAGCTAGGCGGCTTAATTTAAATATTTAATCGAGGCTAACAAAAAAGGCTTATGGCAATACTGATCGCGCTGAAAAATCAAAAAATAAAAGGATTTAGTATTGTTCAATGGCATGCGCTGGGAAACGCGGAATCAGCATGTTTATGTCTTTTTTACGTATTCTCGGAATTTTTTGCCGCAGTGCTCATATAGTTTAACGTGGACTCTAGGGCCTAAATCCCACTCTTTTACAAGCTTTGCTTCCTGACCGCATTCTGGACATTTCATTTCAGTTACCTCCGCATCCACTTGACTATGTTTGTTACAATGAATATTTAAAACTTAGCGATGGAAAATTCATTTCTTAACTATTCTATCCGTATGCTCATGAAGACATCTTCGAGTCTTTCCAGCGGCGAAAATTTTTACGCTTCTTGATTGGCTTCCATCAACTTTTATGCAGCCCCTTTCCATTTAAGGGAGCGTCGGATTCTCGGCAACGCTTATTTACTGATCATAAATATTTCTTTTAAAATGGAGCTGAAGTGATGTTAAAATGACAAATATTAACGTTGAAGAGTACATTAGGAATAAGGCGAACATTCTGAGGCTGCATAGCGTTAGATCCACAACTAAGGCTAGATCCGGTCATCCGACAAGCTGTCTCTCAAGCGCTGAGATTGTGGCAATGCTATTTTTCAGCGTTATGAACATAGATCCGAACCGCATGGATTACCTTGACAACGATGAGTTTGTTCTCTCAAAGGGCCATGCCGCCCCAATCCTATATGCTGCTCTAGCTGAGATCGGCGTTATTCCTAGGGAGAAAATTATGACTCTTAGGGAGTTTTCATCTGAACTTGAGGGGCATCCTGTTCCTAGGGTTAAGGGTATAAGGGTTGCAACCGGCTCTCTCGGTCAAGGTCTATCTATAGGTTTAGGCATGGCTTACGCTAAGAGGCTTTTGGGCATAAATAGGCGGGTCTTCGTCCTCCTCGGCGATGGTGAGGTAGCGGAGGGTTCTGTTTGGGAAGCCCTAAACCTTGCTGGTAAGCTCAACCTGTCAAATCTTGTAGCGATATTAGATATGAATAGGCTTGGGCAGAGCGAACCGACGATGTTTCAATGGGATTGGCAAGCTTATGCTGAGAGAGTGAAAGCCTTCGGATGGAATGTGACCGTATGCGATGGGCATAACGTAAACGATTTAATTAGAGCATTTGAGGAGGCTAAGAAATCCAATAAGCCATTCTTCATAATCGCCAAGACTGTTAAGGGTAAGGGAGTTAGCTTCCTGGAAAATGTTGAAGGAAGGCATGGGACTGCCCTAAGCGAGGAGGAGTTGAAGAGGGCTGAGGGGGAAATACTTCGGAACATATCTGAAAACGTTAGTTTTCAACCATCAAACTTTATAGAGGCTAAAATTCCGGTTGGAAGCCGGGGGAAATACTCCATCACAACCAATTATAAAATTGGCGAGATGGTTGCAACTAGGGAAGCCTTCGGCCGCGCGCTTGTAAAGCTCGGCGAACAAAATGAGCGGATGGTTGTTTTAGATGGAGATGTTAAAAATTCAACGTTTACAATCTACTTCTTTAATAGGTTCCCGGAAAGGAGCCTACAGTGCTATATTGCCGAACAGAATATGGTTGGCGCAGCAGTTGGCCTTCAAACCCACGGTTTCGATGTATTTCTCTCATCCTTCGCATGCTTCCTTTCAAGAGCCTATGACCAAATAAGGATGGCGTCATATTCGAGGGCAAATTTGAAAATAGCCGGTTCACATGCCGGGGTCTCCATAGGTGAGGATGGCCCCTCCCAGATGGGTTTGGAGGATCTGGCGCTTTTCCGAGCCTTATTTGGCAGCGTTGTTCTTTATCCATGTGATGCCGTAAGCTCCGAGAAGCTCACCTGCGCAATGGCAAATTATGAGGGCATATCATATATTAGGACAACTAGGCCTAGGACGCCGGTAATATATAATAATGACGAAGAGTTTCATATCGGCGGCTCAAAGGTTCTCAGATATAGCAAGAATGATGAGGTAACGGTTGTCGCAGGCGGTATAACCGTGCATGAAGCGCTGAAAGCCTACGAAAAGCTTAGAGCTGAGGGAATCAAGATAAGGGTGATAGACTGTTACTCCGTAAAGCCCCTTGACGCTGAAACCTTAATTAGGGCGTTTGAGGAGACGAAGCATATAATAACCGTTGAGGATCATTATCCTGAAGGCGGAATAGGGGAAGCGGTGGCATCTCTAGGTTTAAAACCGCATATATTGGCTATTAGAAGGATGCCTCATTCTGGAAAGCCGGAGGAGCTTATGGCGGAGCAGGAAATAGACGCAGCTGGCATAATAAGAAAGGTTAAAGAATTGATTGCTTGAACAGGATTAATAAAATCCTAAGGAAGATTCCTGGAACTTCAGCGCTAGGCGTATATCCAAGAGGCTTTGATGAAAATCGTCACTGGCGGTCTATTGGCAATCCGGTCTTCTCCCGGCAGCCTCTTTAAAGGCAATCTTCTATGGGCATTA
>CAYPJR010000017.1:0-20980 GCA_964411115.1 uncultured Candidatus Bathyarchaeia archaeon
CATAAAATTTATTAATTCCTAATAATTTTCTTGTGGTGTGGTGAAGGACGTTAGTTGTCGTTTGAGATACAGGATTTAGTGGATATTTTAAGAGTATTTATCCTCATTGAACTTGATGAAAATCCATTATCAAAGAGAACCTTAAAGCGTAAAATAAATGACCTTTGCAAAGGGCGCTTCTCTATTGAAACAAAAGATCTAAGTGAGACTTTAAAGAGCATGATCAATGAAGGATTAATAATTGAAATGTATTGAAATTGATAATTGAAATTAATAATTGAACTGTATTATCGCTCCAGTAAGACTAAAATACCTTGGAAAATAACGCTTTTTCAGACGGCTGTTATTATGGCTGTAGTTGTCGTAGCCTCATTAATTTTAAGTACAAACATATAAATGTCTAAATAGCATTTAATGATTAGCAGTTCATTCACTTTCTCTAAAGAAGCAGGGGTATTAAATTGAAACTTAAGAAAATCGGTTTAATAGTTAATCCTATAGCTGGCATGGGCGGATCCGTTGGATTAAAAGGCACGGATGGGAAGGAAATACTAACTAAGGCTTTAATGCTTGGCGCTAAACCAGTTGCGCCTCATAGGGCTGAGATCTTTCTCTCTCACCTCAAATCTCTAAATGAGAAAATTAATCTTTTAGTTGGAGCGGGATTAATGGGGGAATACGAGGCGAAAAACGTTAGATTCAAAAATATATTGCCGATCGGTCAAAGAAAAAAGAAGACAACGGCTGAAGACACTAAATTAATTGCTAAAATCATGATGGAAAATAATGTAGACTTGATTGTTTTCTGCGGCGGAGATGGCACAGCAAGGGATCTTATGGACGCTGTTGGAATGAACTTACCAGTGTTGGGAGTTCCTAGTGGCGTTAAAATGCATAGCTCTGTATTTGCGGTGAGTCCAGAATCAGCAGCCAACATAGTTACCCGCTTCATTTATGAGAGGCTGCCACTAAGGGAGGCTGAAGTGATGGATGTTGATGAAGAAGCCTTTAGAAGTGGCTTTCTCTCAGCTAAATTATATGGCTACATGCTGGTACCTTACGAGCCGGAGTTAATACAGGGAACAAAAGTTGCCAGTCTTATGACTGATGATGAATTACGTAATCAAGCGGCAATCGCAGTCTATGTAATTGAGAGGATTCTGGAGCCAGACACGATATATATTCTCGGACCTGGAACGACGGTGCGAACAATTACAGACCTCTTAAATGAGAAGAAAACCCTTCTAGGAGTCGATTTGCTTTGTAACGGTAAAATAGTGGATCATGATGTAAATGAAACTAAGATATTGGAAAGGGTTAGTGGCAAAAAAGCCAAGATAGTTGTTACACCCATAGGTGGTCAAGGCTTCATATTTGGAAGGGGTAATCAGCAGATAAGTCCCAAGGTGATTAAAGAAGTTGGCGTGGAAAACATAATTGTAATAGCTACGAAACAGAAGATAAGAGGCTTAAAAAAGTTAAGGGTTGACACAGGCGATGCGGAAATAGACCGGAAATTAAGAGGCTACATGAGAGTTATAATTGATTATGGCGAAGAATACCTGATGCCAGTAGAGTGAGATTATTAATGGATTAAAAATTAGACCATTTGCGAGAAGATAGCGATAAAATATTCAATTTAAATTATGGACAATTTAATGATCCCAAAAATGGATAGCGCAGAATTTAAAGTTCACCTACGCTATTGCAATGATGAAATGTCTCCAGCAAACTGGAAAGAGGGGGAACACAGCTAGCATCATTACTTTTTTTCAGCTCATTTTTCGATCCAAAAATAGGCGTAAATTTTTCCTTTTTAGCCAAAAGAGGAAATTAGATGTTTTTAATGTCCATCTAAAAGAAGACCTTCTTTACGCATCTTCCTCGCATATTTATGTGGAAGCCGCATTTCGGGCATTTGTTATTCTCAGTAATTATGTAGCGCAGAACCCTGAACCCATACCGTTTTATAAGTGGCTCATGACAGTTTGGGCAGTAGGTATTTTCATATTTATGTCCTGGAACATTACCCACGTAAGGATATAAAACGCCGGCTTTCTTAGCTATTTCATAAGCTTTTTCCAAAATCTCTACTTTCGTTGCTGGATTATTAAATTTGTATGCTGGATAGTACCTTGTGAAATGTAGGGGCGTCTCTGGACCAGCCTCCCTAAGAGATCTTTCAATTATTGATTTTAAACAGTCTTCGTCGTCATTGACGCCTGTGATAACTAGATTCACAAGTTCAACGTGAAAACCCATTTTCCTTGCTTCTCTAACATTTCTCCAAACCTTCTCGGGATCTATTCCGCCACAGAATTTTTCATAGACCTCTGGGTCGCCTTTAATGTCGATTTTTAAGCCGTCCATACCTGACTCGCGGAGGACCTTTAAGGCTTCAATCGTCATGTAGCCGTTTGAAACGTAGCATGCATATAGCCCCTGGGCATGTCCAATTTTAAATAAGTCGATGTTCCAGTCGGTTAGAAGGGTTGGTTCCTGGAAGCTGGAGCATAATCCCTCATCGCCTTTGCGAACCGCTAATTTAACAATATCTTCAGGCGGGTAGTAGCTACCGCTGCAATCTATGTCTGGAACCGCCTTTGATAGGCTCCAGTTCTGGCACCATGGGCAGTTGAAATTGCATGACCATGTTGAAAATGTAAGCGCTGTTGAACCCGGCCAATAGTGGAAAAATGGCTTAATCTCTATAGGTCGGCTTTCTACCGCGCTGAGGGCGCCGTAAACCAGCGTATAAATTTTGCCGTTAATATTGATTCTGGTTTTACAGAAACCTAGATTGCCCGGTGGGATTTCGCATCTCCGTTCACAAAGCGTACATTTAACTTTATAATCTGCGATTCTTTCATAAAATATGGACTCGCGAAGATTAGGCGGATATGAGGATTTTCCCAAGGCTATGCCTCAATATTCTCTTTGATGAGACAAAAATAATAAAGTTCCGCAAGTAATAATGCTTCTTTTAGAGGTTAAATAAAAAGCGTAATGCCGGTGAATTGTCGATGAATATTAAAATAAAAAATAGGGAAAAAATTTTAAGTAATGCCTCCACAGAAGTCAACCGTGAGGCGAGAAGGATAGCTTTAGATGCCGTTGAAAAGGCTCTTGAATCTGTAGATCCAAGAGTGCTCATCCGCTCAAAGGTTAAAGTTTCAGATAATAAATTAATTGTGAACAATGATATTTTCGAGCTAAAAGATTTCAGGAGAATATTTGTGGTTGGCGGTGGGAAGGCAAGCGGATATATGGCTGAAGCTCTTGAGGAGGTTCTTAATGGGCGAATAGATGACGGAGTAATCGTTGTTCCGCATGGAACAGCGGAAAGGTTTAAGGCGAAAATAGTAAGGTTTCATGAAGCAAGCCACCCAATTCCTGATCGGAGCAGTATTGAAGGTGCAAGAAAAATTATAGAGTTGGTGAAAGAGGCTGATGAAAATGATTTAGTCTTATGTCTGATCTCCGGGGGAGGATCAAGCCTAATGGCTTATCCACGTGAAGACATATCCCTTGAGGATAAGAGAAAGACTACGGAGATCCTGCTTAAATGCGGAGCGACAATCAAGGAGATAAATACTGTTAGAAAGCATCTATCAAAGTTTAAGGGTGGAAATCTTGCGAGAAGCGCCTATCCAGCAACGCTTATTAGCCTATTGCTTTCGGATGTTGTTGGCGACCCATTGGATGTTATAGCTTCTGGACCAACGGTTCCTGACACAACAACATTTAAAGATGCGATTAATGTGCTGAAAAAATATAATGTTTGGAATGAGGTTCCGGAATCTGTAAGAACTCTTCTCTTAAATGGAGAAAAAGGATTAATTGATGAGACGCCGAAAAGTGATGATCCATCTTTTAGGAAAGTTCATAATTACATTATAGGAAACAATAGGATCGCATGCACCGCAGCTACGAATGAGCTGAAGAGAGCTGGTTTAAATGCGATCCTGTTGAGCTCCCAAGTTGAGGGTGAAGCGCGAAATATAGGTTTAATAATAGGAGCCATTGCAAAAGAGATTATTTCATCAAATAATCCAGTTCAACGTCCGGCAGGGCTGGTTATAGGTGGAGAGACAACGGTTACCGTAACGGGTAAAGGTATTGGAGGCAGAAATCAGGAAATATGTCTAGCATCAGCGCTTAGAATAAGCGGATTAAAGGAGGTAGTGGTGGCCTCTGTCAGCACGGATGGGATAGATGGTCCTACGGATGCTGCTGGAGCAATTGCTGATGGTAACACCATCTTCCATTCAGAGTTAAAGGGGCTTGATGCTGAAAAGTACTTGTACAATAATGATTCCTACACATTCTTTAAGGAGATGGGCGACTTAATCTATACAGGTCCAACAGGGACAAACGTAAATGACATCTCGATTTTAATAGTGCTATAATTATTTTTTCAAAAACCTTAATTCCCATATCCGCATCATTTTTAACACGCTATCTCTGCGGCTATACAGTTACGCCCTCTGTAATTGTTAGGCCGCACTTTTCAATAAATAATTGCTCTCTCTTCATAAAACCGTCATGTCATCATAGATTATGCCGGTGATTTTAAGCGGACAAAACTAAATTTGATGGGAACTAGGGTTTTTCAAATATTAGGCTTATCCTCTCTTCTTTAGGTTTCTCTTCAACATGCCAATTGAGGGTGTAACCGCCTAAGTAGGAGCCGCTGGTAGATGTGAACAGCGGTATAAGTATGCCCTTTAATATATTTTCCATTCCTATTATTGGATAGCCGACGGCTACCAGATATATCAGAAACAGCGTAAAGCCGATGATGCTTGGAAAAACCATGTTCACCTTAAGCTTCTCCTTAACCTTATATCCCAAGTATAATCCGCCAAGAAAACCGGCTGGCAGATAAATTAACCCTAACCTAATTAGGTAGTATCCATTTCTCGCCTCTTCAAAAATGAAAACTCCCAGAGAACCATACGACTTGCAGATCCATTCGGTAAGCCTCCAAGATGCCCCAAACCCCTCGAGAACGAAAAATGCGACAAAACATATGGCTCCGCCTATAAACATATGAATTATTAACCACGGATCTATTTTTTCACTCACTCTCATATTTCACCACCAAAGAGTTTACTAATATTTGGAAGTCATTATATGTTGCGTTCCATGCTTGATCTTTCCAGGTATAGAAAATTATTTCAAGGAGATTGCGCTCTGTCAATGAAGAGATAAAAATGCCCGTAATATTATAAGTCATATTTTCCCCCGTCGATGTCGATATATTTTTAATTTGAATCTTTGAGTAGGATGCCTGCCGCTTAGAGACTTTAATGGTTCCATTCTCAACAAATTGCAGCGTGGCCTCCTGGCTTCTATTTAAAAACCATTTATAGAACCTTTCAATTTCAAAAATTGCTACTGAAAATTCATCCGTAATATTTTGCTTGCCAAGGAAACCTTGCACAGATTCTTGAGTTTTATAGTAAATTATGTATGTCATTGCGTCTTCTTCGGCATTAAGCAGATAAATTGCACAGATAGATTCATTTTCCCAAAATGGAGTAACATATGGATATGGTGTACGCCAGCCCCTCGGAAGTTTAAATTCAATAGTTTTCATGTTAATATGCAGGTAATTTCCATCCTCAGTTAGATTTCCCATTAAAGTTATATGTATTATTAAATATCCCGCCAATGAGAAGGCTAAAATCGATATTAAGAAAACCGCAAGCGGCAATCGTATTCCAAACAGCTTACTTCTCATGTATAAATCCCAACGATATTTTCTACTTCTTTAATATCATAACTGAATAAAACTTTTTTGGAATTAGCATGATAAACATCAACCGAAAGACTTGAATACTTCCATATGAAAATCCATGCATTAGGATCCACCACTGAGAGTTGGCATGCTGGAGGAAGAATTATGCGAAAGATGAAGGCTGCAGTTTTACATAAACCTTTAGATATGAGGATAGAATATCTTGACGTCCCGGAGATAAGCCCCCTCGATGTTCTTGTGAGGATAAAGAGGGTTGGCATATGCGGCTCAGATGTACATTTCTATCTTCAAGGCAGAATATCATCCTTCATAGTGGAGAAGCCGATTATTCTTGGACATGAATGTTCAGGCGAAATCGCTGAGGTAGGAGAAAAGGTTACAAACGTTAAAGTTGGTCAAAGGGTCATTATTGAGCCGGGTTTCACCTGCGGAGTATGCGAATATTGCAGGTCTGGACGATACAATTTATGTAGAGATGTCCGCTTCTATGGAACTCCACCCTACAATGGTGCTTTCGCAGAGTATGTTTCAGCGCCAGCTCATAACGTCTATCCGATGCCTGATAACATGACTTACGGGGAGGGAGCCATGATTGAGCCCTTAGCCGTTGGAATGATGGCTGCTAAGCGCGGCGGGGTCACGGTTAATGACAGCGTCGCAATATTCGGCGCTGGACCAATTGGGCTCTTAGCCCTCCAAGCTGCTAAGTCTCACGGCGTAATTGACGCTTATGTAATTGACGTCATTGATTATCGGCTTGACTATGCCTTAAAATTGGGCGCTGAGAACGCTATAAACGCCTCTAAGGAAAATGTTCCTGAACAGATTATGCAGTTAACTGGCAAAAAAGGCGTCGACGTTGTTATTGAAGCATCAGGTTCAATTAAGGCTTTACAGCAAGCATTACATATCGTTAAACCCGGCGGACGCATAGTTCTTGTTGGATATCCGCTGGTTGAGGTTCCGCTTTTAATTGACAGAATCCTAGAAAAAGAATTAAACATTCTAGGGGTTCACAGATACGCGAACGTTTTTCCAGCAGCCATAAAATGCGTTTCCTCAGGAAAAATCGATGTGAAAACCCTTATAACTCACGTATTTCCATTAGAGAGAATCCTAGAGGGCTTCGACGTTCACATTAAGAAAGTTGGCAATCCCATTAAAATCCAAATTGAAGTTTCTTAGGATTTCATAATACGCGCGCGGCTCAAACCGCTAGGCTTTACAGCTGAAGGTTCAGGAAGCTGCGTGAAAAGCATGCTTTGAGGAAAGGGGTCATAGAAAAGGCGGTTGTTGCCCATGAGATGCTTCGCATAATCTATTTTATATCGAAGTGCCTAGAGCCTTATTACGGTGGGGATCATCGTCTTTTCAGTGAGAAAATTTAAGAGGCTGGAACATAAAGCTGCTCTTGGCTTGCCGAACCTTGTCTTAGATGCTTTCCCTTAGCGCTTTCCATAGAAAAAAGCGCGGCTATTTCCTCCACGCTTTTCTCTAAGGCTTCTAGAGGTTCAAATCCCTTTTTAAAGGTTAACGTGTAAATTTTGGAGTAGTGGATTCTTGCTTCAAAATTGTACTTTTCCAGCGTATTCCATGGCGGTTCGATGGTTTTGTCAGTTTTTATTCCTGGGCAACATTCATCTAGGTATAGTGTATGGTTGTCGCTGGGGCTGTATGGGATGAATGGGTAAAGCCTACACCTCATGGGGCGGGCTGGGTATATGCGACAGTAAGCTTTTCCCTCCCTATTTTCGAGGAAAACGCATCTTCCGCCGCCTTTATCCCTCAGAACCGGTATGGCTGTAAGGTCGGCTATGACGGCGACGATGTATTTACCCCTTAGTTCACGCCATTCTATACCTAAATAATTAGCTATTCTCAGGATGTCAAAGGCTGTAAGCCCAAGATTAGGTCCATTGCTACAGCATTGACCGCACATCAGGCACTCAAAATTTACTTTGCTGCCAAAGGAGACCTTCCTATATAGGTGGGTCATATTTGGGCAGATTTTAAGATTTGATTATGATGAATAATAAGTTTACGCTGACTGCTAACCCATTTGCGGTAGGCTTCATCTAGGTTCTCAGAGGTCAGCACATAATCTCGGATAAAGTTAACATGGCGCCAGATAAGCCTTTCAGCCTCTTCAGGGAAAAGCTTACTCTGCTCTATGAGAGCTTCCAATATTTCAAGGGGTTTGAATATGTAAAGCCGCTCGACGCATCTCACCCTCACCTGATGCCCCATGCTCCTTAAGTGTTTAGCCATTTTCCACCCTGAAAGGCCCGTTAAGCATATGCAGCAGCCTCTAGCTTTTATTCCAACAATTTCAGCCTCAAACATCAATGTTTCTGACATATGCTCTTTTATCACCCTCATCCACTCTTCAACGTTAATTTTACCTGTAACGCTTGCTCTAGCAGTTAGGCATGCTATTTTGCTAGCAACCTCAAAACTCATGTGATAATAATCTACATCGCAGTAGCAGTAGACCTTAGTGGCTTCACTAATGCGGCTTAGAGCCTCTAGGATCGGCTCGTTTAGATATAGCCAAGCGCCTAAAGGCTCGGGGAGAAACCTTCCCGCCTCTATTTTGCTCAGCATCCCACTTAGGGAAATCCTGCCTGAAACATAATCCGAAATTATAGATTGAAGGTTTCTAGGAAAATTTAAGAAAATTGCGTCGCACTCCATGTTTTTAACAATCTCAGCGGCTTTCCTAGCTGAGGATCGCAAGTATGGAACAATGATCAAACATATTTCAGCCATACAACATATAATAGATAAACTTGTTAATAATTAGGTTTTACTGCAGCCGACGTTGCAAACGTTTAAAAGATTCAGGAGAAATGCCTTTTGCTTGTTAACTTGTTATTTCATTATAACCTGTTTATTTTACGCCTGATTTTTCCGCAGTATGCCTAGGCCTAAAGCGTTGATGCTTTTGTATCCATTCTGACTCAACAGACCAGAGTTTATTTAGATTTATCGAAGTTGAGGATGTTCCGATGACCTATGAAGCCCATGCTGGCTGAGGTTAGATAGGCGTGGGATTGGGAGATGCGGCGCCCCCTTAATCGGCAGATGCGGCCTAGAAGCGTAAAACTCCGGGGCGAAAACTGGAAGCCCGCGGTCTTCAGCCAGGATAGATCATGTATATTTTATCTACCGCAAAATCTAATGTATACTACGTGCTATCTCAACAACAGTTTTTGCTAAGATAATAGCGTCTTCCCCGATGAGCACAACCATAGGTTCTTTTCCAATGTCCCCTTTATGGTATATTACATCTGGGACGCAGCCGGCTTTCTCAATTGCAGCTTTAACACCCCAAGGTATGCTCATTCCTTCAATACGCTTAATTTCTTCGGGTTCCTCGCTTCTATCGTATGATGATATTTTAAGCCCTTTACCGCCCAAAGCATCAAGAATTTTCTCTGAAAATTTTATATTAATTGCGGCTCTTTTAGTAGGATCATGCTTCATCACTTCAAGTATGTATCTTGCTAAATGGGATGATGCGCCGAAATCCGGATAAGAAGACCTAACGCCGCTGAATGCTCTCACGATTCTTCCCGGAATCGCCGCTATATCTTCTAGGCTTTCAGCGTATGGAAGCGCCATAGCGATGTTAATTCCAACCTCAGGTATGACAAAAACCACGTTAGGTGAGGATTCGAGGATTCTTCTGGCTTGATCGACGTTTTTTAAGACTTGATATTTCGATGCCTCCTTATATAGCTGAGCCATTGGATTAACCGGTCCGGCTCCTCTCCCGATATTTAGCCCAAATTTTATTGAGTATGTGATGAATTCTTTCGCTTTCTCAACCGCTGAGGGCAAGTCATAGCCCCTTGCAATAAAGGCGGCTATGGCGGCTGAGAAGCTGCATCCAGTTCCATGCGTTGTATTTACATTTAACCTTTCCGCTTCAAAGATTCTATAGCCGCCCCTATAATATAGCACGTCGACAGCGTTTGCAACGTCTAAATGCCCACCCTTGATCACAGCCGCCTGCGGGCCCATTCCGCAGATTTCTTCAGCAGCTTTTTTAGCATCCTCAAGGCTCTCAATTCTTCTTCCAGTTAAACGTTCAGCTTCAAATCTGTTTGGGGTGACAACTGCTGCTAAAGGAAATAAATACTTCCTTAAAGCCTCAGCCGCCTCAGCTTTTAATAAGGGCGCTCCGGACTTCGCTATCATAACAGGATCGACCACAAGCGGGAAACCGTATTTTGAAACTTCTGAAGCAACGGCTTTTATGATCTCCTCAGTATAAAGCATGCCGGTTTTCCCAGAGTCTATTCCCATATCTTCAGCCACTTGCCTAATTTGCTCCTTCACAACATCAGGCTTAACGCATTCGATAGCGGTCACCGAGTAGGTGTTCTGAGCCGTTACGCATGTTATCGCTGTTGTACCATGAACGCCTAGGGCTGCGAAGGTTTTCAGATCAGCCTGTATTCCAGCCCCTCCGCCGGAATCACTTCCAGCAATAGATATGGCTACCGGAGTTTTCCCGCTCAACCATTTATGCTCAAACATCCGCCAACTCCTCAATCATAATAAAGATGCTAATGTGTCAAATATGTTAAAGGCATCGAGATTTAAGCGCATCTTTCAGCATTTTTATGGCGCAGTATTCTGAGCACATTGAGCATGATTCTGGACTTTTAAGTTTAGATCTGCTGCGCACTTCTATAGCCTTCTCTGGGTCAATGGCGTTCTCTATTTGCTTCCTCCAGTTTAATGCCGCTCTAGCTTTAGCCATCTCTAAATCTTTAGCGATTGCTTTACGTCCAAGCTTGGCTATGTCGGCGGCATGCGCCGCTATCCTTGTTGCTATAACGCCCTCCTTCACATCATCTAGTGAGGGTAATCCAAGATGCTCTGATGGAGTCAAGTAGCAAAGGAAGTCTGCGCCCGCTAAGCCTGCTAATGCCCCTCCAATCGCACCAACTATATGATCATATCCGGGAGCTATCTCCGTCACAACAGGGCCTAGAACGTAAAGCGGCGCTTCCCTACAAATTGTTTTTGCGAGCCTAATATTCGTCTCCACATGATTCAGCGGTAAATGCCCTGGGCCCTCAACCATTGCTTGAACATTGGCGTTTCTAGCCCTCTCGATAAGCTCGCTAACCGTCAATAATTCCTGCATCTGGAAGTAGTCTGTTGAGTCGAATATGCATCCGGGCCTTAGTCCATCCCCTAAGCTTAAGGCGAAATCATATTTGGCGGAGATTTCAAGGAGATAATTATAGTTCTTATATAGCGGGTTTTCCTCACCATTATGTAGCATCCACACGGCTAGGAATGTTCCGCCTCTACTTACGATCCCCATTAAGCGGGGATGCTTCGCGATTTTTTCAACAATCCCCTTTGTAACGCCGCAATGCACAGTCATGAAGTCAACGCCGTCTTTAGCATGCTTCTCTATTATATTGAAGATGTCATCCTCAGTCATATGAACAATCGACCCCTTTCTCCTAGCAGCCTCCACGGCTGCCTGATATATCGGGACTGTTCCAACTGGAACATTAACCGCTTTCAAGATTGCTCTACGTATCTCATCCAAGCTGCCGCCGATGCTGAGATCCATTATTGTGTCTGCACCATATTTTATGGCTATTTTAGCTTTTTCAATTTCCAGGTTTAAGTCGCATACATCAGGGCTTGTGCCGATGTTGGCGTTAACCTTAGTCCTTAAACCTTTCCCAACGCCTATAGGATGGATGTTCTCTCGCTGAACATTACGCGTTATGATCACTGTTCCTTCAGCGATGCGCATGCGTATATTCTGCGGCGATTCATCCTCATCTCGGGCGATCAGCCGCATCTCTTCGGTTTCACGTCCTTCCTTAGCAGCCTTCATTTGAGTCGACATTAATGAGACACCTCAACGAAACATGCCATTGATTCAGAAATTTAATGTTAAGGAACTTATTATTGGTTTTGATGCTGTTTTTATTTTTAAGTGAATTTTAACGTAAAATTCTTATTTATGTCTAACATATAATCCTAAAAATTCCAAATGAGCTGATGGAATTTGCCCGTAAAAATCTTTAAAATCGAGGATGGAAACGCCTTTGTTCTAGAGCGGGTCATGTATACTAAGCGTTACACCCTATCTCTTGACAGAGACAAGTGTGTAGGCTGCGAACTCTGTGCACTCGCATGTCCAAAGGAGGCTATAAAAATAGTTAACCCATTGGAGTTTGTGGATATTGAAAATCCGCCTAAGAAGATCACAGTTACCGTATTAAGTGATAAATGCAATTTCTGCGGTATATGCAGCGAGATATGTATTTTCGGAGCTTTTAAGCAAAGCGTTAATGGTGAAGAGTTTATCCCGGTCCTAGAGAGCGAGAGTTTTCCGAGGGTAATCCATGAGATTGAAGTTGACGAGAGCAAATGTCCAGTAGGCTGCAAGGTTTGTGAGGAAGCATGCCCGCTCAGCCTAATCAAGGTTAGGTGGGATGATAAGTTGGAAGGTAAGGTCAGCGTTGAGGTTGATAAGGATCATTGTCCAGTCTGCCGGATATGCGAGGTTAAATGCCCATATAACGCGATACATACCAGAAAAATAATTTCCGGGCTGATTAGGGTGAATGTTAATGTATGCCCTGAGGGCTGCCGGGCATGTGTTGACGCATGCCCAATACCTAATGTTCTTTTCATATCCAGTGATGGAAAAGTTAATTTTAACGATTCTTTCTGCGTCTATTGCGGTGCATGTAAGAATGTCTGCCCAGTTGAGGGAGCCATAGATCTTAAGAGAATATCGGTGCATCATACGCCTGTTAAGTCGGGCGCGTGGAATAAAGCCCTAGAAAGATTAACGTCAACTGAGAATATGGCTAAGGAGCTGCGCAGCAAATCAATATTTAAAACTTATGAATCCGTGAAAAGACTTCACACATGGAGCCGTGCTAACAAATGAGCGGCAAACCTGAAGATATAAGAGTAGGCGTCTTTGTTTGCCACTGCGGGCTGAACATAGCCGGTGTGGTTAATGTTAAAGAGGTAGTTGAGTATGCGAAAACCTTGCCAAACGTTGTCTTCGCAATTGATAACAGATACACATGCTCAGATCCAGGTCAGGAGGAAATTAGGAAGGCGATTAAGGAGCATAGGCTTAACCGAGTTGTTGTTGCAGCATGCTCACCAAGGATGCATGAGCCTACGTTCAGAAGATGCGTGGCTGAAGCTGGGCTAAACCCATACTTGTTTGAGATGGCAAATATTAGAGAGCATTGCTCATGGTGTCATCCGAGCACACCTAAAGAGGCAACTGAGAAGGCTAAGGAAATAGTTAAGATGGCTGTTGCCAAAGCCAGATTGCTCCGTCCCCTTGAGCCGATAGAGGTGCCCGTCACATCAGATGCTTTGGTTGTGGGCGGAGGAGTCGCCGGGATAAATGCCGCCCTTGAGCTGGCGGAGATGGGCTTCAAGGTGTATTTGGTTGAGAAGAATGAGAGCATAGGTGGGCATATGGCGCAGCTAGATAAGACCTTTCCAACATTAGACTGCTCAATATGTATTCTGGGTCCAAAAATGGTTGATGTCGCCCGTCATCCGAATATTGAGATAATATCCTTCGCCGACTTACTGAGCGTTGAGGGCTACGTTGGGAACTTTAAAGTTAGGATTAGAAAAAACCCGCGGTATGTCCTTGAGGATAAATGCACTGGTTGCGGCGAATGCCTCCCCGTATGCCCAATTGAGTATCCAAACGATTGGGACATGAATTTAGGCGTTAGGAAAGCCATATCCGTCCCGTTTCCGCAAGCGGTGCCATTAATTTACAGAATAAATAGAGATTACTGCATAGAATGCTATAAATGCGTTGATGCATGTGGACCGCGGCAAGCAATAAATTTCGACCAAAAACCGGAGGAAATCGAGCTTAGGGTTGGCGCCATAGTTGTTGCAACCGGATATGATATTTACTTGCCTGAAGATGGAAACCTTTACGGCTATGGGAAATACAGTAACGTCATAACCAGCCTGGAGTTTGAGAGGCTTATCTTGGCAGCTGGTCCAACAGGCGGACATATTATCCGCGCATCGGATGGAAAAACACCGAAGACGGTTGTGTTTATTCAATGCGTTGGATCAAGGGATGTCAATAAATATCCCTACTGCTCAAACTTCTGCTGCATGTACACGCTTAAGCACACGATTCAGTTGAAGGAGCATTATGGAAACGATGTTGAAGTTTACGTCTTCTATATGGATATGCGCAGCAACTTCAAAGGATATGAGGAATTCTATCAGAGAGCCAGGGAAATGGGCGTGAACTTCATTAGGGGAAGAGTGTCGAAGGTTATTGAGGATCCGGAGACAAAAAATCTCATAATACATGCTGAGGACACGTTGCTCGGTGAACCGATAGAGCTTGAGGCTGAAATGGTTGTTCTGGCAACAGCCGCCATACCGAACAAGAGCGCTGAGGAAATTGCGAGAATTCTGAACATAACCAGGGGGACAGATGGGTTCTTCATGGAGAGCCATCCGAAGCTTAAGCCTCTTGATACACCGGTTGATGGAATATTCTTAGCTGGAGCATGCCAGGGTCCGAAGGATATCCCCTATAGTGTCGCTCAGGGATGCGGCGCAGCCTCCAGGGCTGCAACAATACTATCTAAGCCATCGGTTAAGATTGAACCTATAATTTCAGTTGTTGATCCGGAGAAATGCAGGAATACAAAAGTTAAATGCGGCATATGCGCCACTAAATGCCCATATGGGGCAATAAAGGCTGAACCGGGTATGCCGGCGCAGGTTATATCGGCCATGTGCCATGGCTGCGGAACATGTGTGGCGGAATGTCCAGCCGACGCCATTACGCAGATGCACTTCACCGATGCGCAGATATTCGCTCAAATAGAGGCTGCTTTAGAAAATAACCCGGAAGATAAGATACTGGGTTTCTGCTGCAACTGGTGCTCATATGCAGGAGCAGACTTGGCTGGGACAAGCCGATTTGAGTATCCGCCAAACATAAGAATTATTAGGACCATGTGTTCAGGACGGATCGACAGGGATTTCGTCTTAGAAGCCTTTAGGAGGGGCGCTGGAATGGTCCTAATAGGGGCATGCCATCTACCATATGACTGCCACTATATTGATGGAAACTGGAAGATGAAGGCTAGGATGGAAGCTCTGGCTAAAGCCCTGGAGAAAATGGGTTTAACACCGGACAGATTTAGGATTGAATATATATCTGCCGCTGAAGGCTCCAAATTTGCTCAAGTGATACGTGAAATGGCTGAGAAGCTTAAGGATATTGGGCGAGAGAGAATAATCGCTGAAAACGAGAAGTTACGTCCATATCTGGAACGTATGCTTGGAAGAAAAAGATAGAGGGAATGGCCAATCTATCTTGTTGATGCTTTTGTATCCGCTTAATATCTTCGAAGCCGCGGACAAACATGGACAACCTCAATATCCCTTCGAACCTCGAATCCCTCTGAAGATCCGCTCACGCGGTTTATTCACAGAGATTTATGGACAACTTTAATATCCAAGAAACTATGGCGGGAACCTTTAAGGGTTTAAGCCGGGGCTGCTTCGAGGTTTCGAGTCGCAGTGTCCTCTTGAAACGTGAACTTCTTAATTTTTGGATAGATTTTACGTCCAACATTTGATACGTAGCCTATCGGTAAGCCTTTTCATCCTCTGTTGAGCGATTAAATGCCAAATTATTAACTTTTAAATATTTCCTTGTACTGCGGCACGACATCAGCCATAAAAAGCCTCATGCCCTCCAATGTTTTATAATGTCTAACCATTTCTTTTATGACATCAAAGGGTAAAGTTGCTATGTCAGCGCCTGCCTCAGCAGCCTCTCTAACTTGCCTAGCATTCCTTATGCTTGAAGCAATAACCTGGGTTTTGTAGCCATAATTTCTGTAGATTTTAACTATCTTCGCAACCAGATCTACACCGCTCATTATCCCATTATCTTGGCTTGAGTTTAGAAGATCCCTAATGTTTTCGCTTCGATATGCCTCTGCAACTGAGCCGAGATTTCTGATGTATTCGTAAATTTTCGTTTCCCTAATGTTCTTCAGGAGCTCATGGTCAAAGTAGTCTTCTTTTTTAAAATCTACCCCAATACTCATTCCCATCTTCGCTCTGATGTAATCGTCAATTCTTCCAGCAAATGGGCTTACGTAAGAAGCGCCGGCCTTAGCTGCTAGAAGAGCTTGCTCCGGCGTCATAACCAAAGTGCAGTTTACGGGTATCCCATCCTCACTAAGCCTTTTTATAGCCTTAAGTCCATCAAAATCTAAGCCGTCGTCCCCAAGGCTTGGATTTATAGGTATTTTAATGACGACCTCACCGTACGAACTGAACTTATTGTAGAGCAGCCTAGCCTGCTCAATCATTTCCTCGGCTTTCACAGCGATCACTTCTAAGCTAACTGGTCCCGGAACGGTTTTCAAAATTTCTTTTATGTAATCTTCCATCGCTATTCTGCCCTTTCTCTCATCAACAGCCTTCTTGATTAATGAAGGGTTTGTCGTCGCCCCATCGATCACGCCCCATTCGCAGGCCTTTTTAATCTCATTTAACTCCGCTGAATCGATGAAGATTTTCATGCAAATGCACCTCAAAATTTAATATAAGCTGCTAACATATATAATATGCGCAACTGTGGGGAATAAACTCTTTAATGGGATAGATCTTATGCATGGAGCGATGGTGATAGCTGGGCTTGATTTGGCAGCCAACCCTAGAAGATGCAGCGGTTATGCTTCCATGGATTTAAATGAAAGAACAATATTTAATGTTAAGTGCCTCTATAATGATGAGGACATCCTCAACGAGATTTTGAAGGATAAAGTTAAACTTTTAGCTGTTGACGCCCCAATTTCGCCGGAACCAGTATTTAGGGATGTTGATAGAAAAGCGATAAGAGGGGGTTATAGGGTTTTGCCGCCAACATTAGGAGCCATGAGGATGCTGGCGGCTAGAGCCTGGAGACTTTATGAGATGCTTTCAATTAAAGGCATTGAAGTTATTGAAACCCATCCGAGAAGCGCTTTAAAATCATCAGGTGAGAAAAGTGTAGAAGCGCTTTTAATTAAAATGGACATTAAATTGAATGTGGATAATAGCGTATTGCTCATAAAAGATTTGAGGGACGCTATTGTAAGCCTAGTCGTAGCATACTGCTATCAGAGCAAAGCACGCTTAATGGAAATTAAGGGCGAAGACGGAGTAATATATCTGATAGGAGAGCTTTTATAGTGAGAGCGTAAAAAGATTTTTCCTATGTTTTCATCAACATTCTCCCCACTAAAAAGGAAAGACTCTCGCTCCCATCATTTCTCTATGAAGCCCATTTGCTTTTTAATTTCAAGGATTTCTTCGGATGATGGTTTTCGTGGGTAATTATAGATTGGACCTTTAGGGTCCTCATTATAGTATGGTCTATTGCAGTCTGGGCAGCCGGAGGTTAAGAAGGGTTCGCCAGACAGAATAATTCTCCGAAGGTCCTCAGCGGATATGCCAAAGTCAAATATGAATCCATTCTTAAACCTCATATCCTCAAAGCGTCTTATTCCACGCGTTATTAGATAGTGAGCAATCTGCACCCTACGGTAGTAGGCTAAAGGCGGCCTAGGATGATTGGCCATGCGCGTTCCAGGTATAGGTGTAAAAGCGAAAAGCGCTGGGAAAACGCCTATATCAACGCATCTCTGCATTATGGACGCGAGGTCTTCCTCCCTCTCACCTAAGCCCACTATTAGATGGGTTGTAACCTTCATTCTCCCAAAAACCTTAACCGCGGTTTTCAATGCGTCAAGATGGCTTTGCCACTTATATGGTCCGGCTATTATCTCGCCCTTAACCTTAGTGAAGATCTCCTCCGTGGCTGCGTCGAGAGCTATGCTAACCCTCTCCACACCAGCCTCGCGAAGATTAATCATTTCTTCATATTTCAATGGTTGACAGGAAACTGAGATTGGAACATCCGATGCTGAATGGATTAATGCTGATATATATGCAATGTCGCTTTGCACGCCAGGGTAATTTAACGCCTGAATGCATACGCGCTTCACCTTTCCATCATCATATGCTATTTTAATTCCATTAATGACGTCATTTAAGTTGAAAGCTGGCCATGTAACCCTTGAAAGCATATCAGCCCTGCCGCTGCTAGATCTAGATTGAGGGCAAAATGCGCAGTTTGCTGAGCATCTGCCGCGTCTATATGTGAGCAGGTAGGCTGTTGTTGGTTCAGCGTTTATCATGCCTCTCATTAAACCTAAAACTATTGCTGAGCCGAATGAAACCCTTATCTTTTTCAAATCCATTAGCGATGCTCCTTCACCGTAAAAGTTATCTTCCAACTTTTCTAATTTAAATCTATGTATATTGTTTTCTCCGAGAAATGCCTAGAATATTGGGAGCCCGGACATCCAGAGTCTCCGGAAAGAGTTTATCAAGCCTATAAGCTGCTTAGAGAGAAAGGGTTTAAGTTCGTCCAGGCTGAACCATGCCGGGAGGAGGATTTACTGTTAGTTCACAGCAGAAGGTTTATTGAATCCGTGAAGAATGAGATGCTTTACGATCCGGATACTCCAAGTCTCCCCGGCATATATGATTACGCTAGATTGTCAGCCGGTTCAGCGATAAAAAGTATGGAAATCGCCCTAGAAGGCGAGAAAGCCTTCTCTTTAATGAGACCTCCTGGGCATCATGCCGGTGTGAACGGCAGAGCCCTTGGGGCGCCGACGCTTGGATTCTGCTATTTTAATAATATCGCTGTTGCATGCATGAAGGCTCTTCAGAAGGTTAAAAAGGTCGCGATACTTGATATAGATAGCCATCATGGTAATGGAACACAGGAAATCTTCTTCAGGAACCCTAGGGTGCTATTTGTTTCGCTCCACAGATATGGGGGCGTTTATCCGGGAACTGGTGAAACCTCAAAGGAGAACTGTCTAAATTATCCATTCACCCATGCGGTTGGAGATTCGGAATATTTAAGGACATTGAAGATTGCTTTAGACGAGATTAAAAAGTTTAATCCGGATCTTATAGCTGTTTCAGCAGGCTTTGACACCCATAAGTATGATCCAGTTTGTAGCCTAGGCTTAAGCGAAGACTCCTACATCATTATTGGGCGCATGATCGCTGAGCTCAGCAAGAGAACATTTGCCGTTCTCGAGGGTGGATACGGAAGGTATTTTCCAATATGCGTATTTAACTTTTTAAGTGGGCTTGAGCAATATTAGCCGGAGAAAACAGCTATCATCATCTTTATGGAGGGCTAACATCTTGATCACGGATGATGACGCAATTAAAGACTATAACCTTTACGAGAATATGAAAGTAAGCGATTTAATAGTTCAAATGAGGGATGCATGGGGCTTCACAGCTGAGAAAATCGCGGCTGGGGTAGATATTTTAAGAATGATGATTTCTGATAAGGAGTGCCTAAAATTTCTCTCATTTCCAGCTTGCATAGTGGCAACGGGAACCAGAGGCGCTCTTAAAGAGATGGTTAAGCGCCGCCTTATAGATGTTATTATAACTACATGTGGAACATTAGATCATGATCTAGCTAGAAGCTGGAGAAATTATTATCGCGGATCATTCAACTTAGACGACAGGGAACTTCATAAAGCGGGCATAAACCGCCTCGGAAACGTGCTGATCCCAAATGAGAGTTACGGTATTATAATTGAAAGGAAGATGCAGGAGCTCCTATCAGCGCTCTGGAGCGAGGGCATTAGAGAGCTTTCAAGCCGTGAGCTTAGTCGAGAGATAGGCCTAAGGCTTTGTAACGAAGACTCAATACTTTATTGGGCTGCAAGAAATAATATACCAGTTTATGTGCCGGGCATAACGGACGGAGCTGTTGGCTACCAGATATGGCTTTTCTCGCAAGACCGCGAAATAAAGATAGATATCATGAAGGATGAGCAGGAAATTAACGACTTAATATTTGATGCGGAGAGAACAGGGGCACTCATAATTGGCGGCGGAATATCAAAGCATCACGTAATATGGTGGAATCAATTTAAGGGAGGCTTAGACTACGCAATTTACATAACAACCGCTGTTGAGTGGGACGGCAGCCTATCAGGCGCAAGGGTTCGCGAGGCAATCTCATGGGGTAAGGTTAAGGAGACAGCGAGGCATGTGACTATTGAGGGGGATGCAACGGTAATACTGCCTCTTATCGTTGCCGCATTAATCTCTTAAACAAAGATTAAATGTTAAACCATCCTGTAATATCTTTCATAAATTAATAGGAAGATAGCTCTAACTATTAAGGCAACGCCTAGAAGCATTAAGAAGCGCGCCCAGAAGATAAAGTATTCAGTTAAGGTTACGGGCTTGCTGAGCAATAGGCTTGAAATATAGCCTAATCCAAGCCAAAATATGAGGTTTGATAAGGTTTCAGCCTTCTTTTTAACAGGTGAGTTAGCGAGGTATCTGAGCGCTAAAATAAATGCTTGAACAGATCCGAAAAGTAGGCTGAACCACATAAGGGCTAAGTACACTATTGAAAGGGCTTCTGGGTTAACGGGAGCAATGAACCATAAGTCTGTATTTGGTATTTTAACAATCCTGAAAATCTTAGGGAATAACAGTATTTCATCTAAGAGATTGGGAAGTGAGAGAAAAATTGCGCCGATTATTGTAAAGAAGGCACCTATAGAAATTGCGCTGAAGAGATTTTCATCCCAGACTGGCATAGATAATTTATCTCGCGATTTTTCTTCCCCGCTGCTCATAGCTCTTCCATCTTTATTTCGTTATCGCATTTCTGAACATGTTCATGGAAAGCTAATTAACTTACTATGTAATAAATATATTTGTTAAGAGAGATTTAAAGCGTGTGAGATTATGGCGCGATGCCATAGATGCGGTGCAAAACTGGATGAGGATATGTTGTATTGCCCGAATTGCGGCTCAAAAGTAAGAGCGAGATATAAAGAGGATTTTAGGGGATTCTTGATCGGCGGCATAATTCTGCTGTTCAGCGGTCTAATATTTTATTTGCAAGTTACCGGAAGCTTGAGGGCGGGAGCTATGCTGGCTATTATATTAATTGCAATTGGCTTACTAATTATATGCACGAAAATTCTTTCAGCTAAAAGAAGAGCCCATCAAGGAAGATAAACCCAATTTATCGACCGCCCTAAACAAGAAAGGGAATAAAATAAACATTACGTATAAATTCAC
>CAYPJR010000018.1:0-20335 GCA_964411115.1 uncultured Candidatus Bathyarchaeia archaeon
ATTAGGGAAATCCCTATGGATGCCCTGCAAGCAGCTAAGAAGATCTTGCAAAAGGCGGAGGAATCCGGCATTAGCGGAGTGCTCGCCATAGGGCAGCCGAACATGCCCATACTCGGGGTTCCTGTTAGCATGAACAGGGCTGGAATAGCATTCATTGGGGGGATGAACCCTCTAGTAGCTGTTAATGAAGCGAGAATACCCATTGAAGCTAAAGCCATAGAATGTTTAATAGAATTTGAAGAAATGAAGCATGTGAATGAAATAGGGTAAACGCCCACCGAGGGCAGAATTTTTGAAAAAATATAAATATAGGGAGCTTCATTAAAGTAAAAAAACTATTAGGAACTAGGTAAGTTATTTCCTAGGTGAACGAAATGTCGGATAGGGAAGTGCTCCCAAATTCATCATATTTAGATGGGAAATCCACAACGGGCACCAGGACAAGAGTTAAAGACACTAGTAGCATAAGCGGCATGTGCCCAATATGCCTCTACGACTGCCCTGTTCTATGTCAAATAAGCCTCGCAGCCTTCCGCGGTAGAGAAGCCATCTACCCAATACCCAAATACTTCGGATACAGCACCGCTGGCGCGCTGAAAGATTTCGGCTTAGACTGGTCTCATTTCAACATACAGGCGAGCCTCCATGGAGCTGAAGGGATAGAAGCCGATCCGGATAAGGCTATCTTCCCCGCAGCATCAACGGAAACCACTGTTGGCGGCATACCGTTAAAACTACCGATTCTGATAGGCGCATATGGATCAACGGATGTGGCTAGATTAAATTGGGAGGGACTTGCTGTGGGCGCAGCCATCTCCGGAATTGGAATAATCATCGGCGAAAATGTATGTGGAGTTGACCCTGAATCGCAAATAACCAATGGGACTTTCTCAGCATAGGTTAAGCTATAATTCGCCATGAGATTCATGAATTCCCGCTCTTGACCAGTAATGAAGCCCATTGCAGACAAACGTTGAGGATCAAAGGCTCGGCGTAGACGTATACGCAATATCAAAACTTGAAGTTAACTGCATCGAGAGGAAATGGGGTCAAGGAGCTAAAGCCATAGGTGGAGAAATCCGCGTAAGAGACCTTCAAAAGGCTATACAGCTGAAGAAACGAGGCTACATAGTTATTCCGGATCCTGAAGACCCTGAAGTTCAGGAAGCCTTCAAACAGAAAATTTTCGATTCATTCGAGAGGCATAGCCGTGTTGGAATGCCAACTGAGAGGGACATAATTGAAGATGTTGAGTGGCTTAGAAGTCAAGGTGCAAAGAAGGTTTCTCTGAAAACAGGAGCCTATCGGCCCGCCGACGTAGCCTTCACAATGAAAGCGGCTTCCGAAGCAAAATTCGACTATGTAACATTCGACGGGGCGGGCGGCGGAACAGGCATGAGCCCGGTGCCCATGATGGATGAGATGGGCATACCGACCGTTTATCTCGAAGTTATAGTGCTAAAATGCGCTCAAATCCTTAAGAAGAAAGGCAGATACGTGCCAGACATAGTTATGGCTGGAGGCTTCATAGAAGAAACCCAAATCTACAAGGCTATAGCATTAAGTAACTTCGGCGAGGGACCCATGGTGAAGGCTGTTGTTATGGGCAGATCCCCATTAACTGCCGTTATGAAGGCAAACTACTTTGTAGAGTTAGCCAAACAAGGAAGGCTGCCGGCTAATTTTGCCAGGGACTATGGGGAAACACCCGAGAAATTCTTTAAATGCGCATCAGAACTAAAAGCTAAATTTGGTGAAAGGTTTAAGGAGATCCCTTGGAGCGCCGTAGGGTTATATAGCTATCTACAAGACAAGATTGGAGTAAGCTTACAGCAGATTCTAGCCGGTTCAAGAAAATTCAGGTTGAATTTGATAAATAGAAGCGACCTAATGGCACTAACGGAAAGAGCGTCAAAAGTGACAGGTATACCGATGCCTCATGAATGCGAATTAGATGCCATAGAACAGATCCTTAACTAGTGATAAACTTTGAGAGCAGCAGCTAAATATAATTTACATAAAGCGTGTCTGTAAATTATTTAGGCAAGGTTTAACATTATTTTCAAAAACTCACATTTATTTCGCCCCCATTTTGAAAATATCTCGCTCCAATGCTTTGCTAACACCTCTGATATCCTCCTTTCGTTATCAATAACCTTAGGCTCTTTTAGAATAGACTAGTTTAAATAGATTGTGACCAGTTGCTTGACCATTTTTATCCAGAAGACTAAATTGATGTGACCATGGACATATTTGGTATGAAGCAAAAATGGAGGTGAATTAGATGAGCGAACATGATGTTGAGGAATTAAAAGGGGTTTTCGATGTCCTCTCAAGCCAGATTCCGGCGTTAATAAGAGGGATAATTGCAAGCGTCTTCTCCGAAGAAGCGGGCAGAGAGATGGGTAAAGCAGCTGGCGCATTTTATAAGGGGCTTATTGAGGCAGGCATACCGAATGATGTCGCTATAAGAATGACTGAAAATTATATCTCAGTGTTCACGAATCTAGGGGAAATAATGAAGAAGCTCAGTTATAAAATGGAGAGGGAAGGGAAGATTAAGAAGGAAGCTGAAGAGGAGAAGGGTGAGGAAGAGGCTGGCGAGCGGGCTGAAGAGCAATAAAATCATTAGAGTGGAGAAATTTGAGGATTAAAAGGGCTTTATATTTAACCCTAACCCTTTTTTATGGTTTTATTCTTCTTCTCAGCCTTTCAATCAGATTATTATGGATATGGTTGACGGTTGACTGGAAAATCCGCAGAGCTAGAAAAGGTTTTGAGGAGGAAATAGTTAAGTATGGCGTTGTCAAGAAAGATGCTAAAAAATTAAGCGCCCAATACATTACGCTCAAAAAGAACCTTAAAAGATTTTTCATGCAATATCTTAAAAAGTCCGGAGCATTGCATGCTTAATACTGAATAGTTCAAAAAATAAGATGAATGTTTTGAAAGGTTTAAGATGGGAGAAGCCTATTTAAGATGAGAGAACCCTATACTTGCTGGAGGAATCGGATTTTGGTTGGCAAGCTGCCTCTGAACTTAATGCTTAAATATGTTTATCCAAGATTGGGCAAGATCGATTCAAGCGTTATCGTCGGCCCTACAGTCGGCGAGGATGCCGCCATAATTGATCTTGGAAATGGAAGGGTTTTAGTTGTCCATAGCGACGCGATCACCGGCGCCACTGAATCTTTAGGATGGTTAGCTGTTCACATAGTTTCAAACGATATTGCCGTTAGGGGCGCCAAGCCAAGATGGTTCCTAATATCGCTATTTCTACCCGAAGGCGATGCTGAGGCAACAGTGGATAAAATTATGGCTCAAGTTGATATGGCGGCAAAGGAGCTTGACGTTATGGTTATCGGCGGGCATACTGAGACTACTGACAGCGTAAAGAGGCCAATAGCCGGCACGGTGTCCATGGGGTTAACAACCAAAGATCTTTATGTAACAACATCCGGCGCGAAAAATGGCGACTATGTCATTGTCACTAAGGGCGTCGGTATTGAAGGGACAGCCATCATATGCACCGACCTTTCAAATCTGCTTAGGGAGAGAGGTGTAGGTGAGGAGACTATTAGTCGAGGAACCAAATTGCTCAGCATGGTTAGCGTTGTTAAAGAGGCTTTACTATTAGCCGAGAACAGGCTTGCCACATCAATGCATGATCCAACCGAAGCTGGATTAATAGGCGGCTTATCTGAGGTTGCATATGCATCTAAAAAGACAATAGAAGTTTATGAGAATAAAATACCCATTCTCAATGAGACAAAAATAATCTCATCAGCCCTTAACATAGACCCATTTAGGCTAATAAGCTCCGGAACCCTCGTGGCGACGGTTCCGCCGGATAGGATCTCCAAAGCCCTTAAAGTTCTTGATGAGAATGATATCCCCGCTGAAGTTGTTGGGAGAGTTAAGGAGTTTAACGGAAATTTAGTTGAGATCCACGGTGAGGGCGGAAGTGTGGAAACAGTTAGAACCGTATACGTGACTGATGAGCTCTTTAGGCTCTTAAGCGCTCTAAGCTGCAGGAAAAATCCGCCCTGAAGCTTCATGCGCCCATTATCGTTAAAGTCTAAATAGTGCTTTAATAATTTTATTTAGAAAAATTGGAGCATGATGATTATGATTAAGGAGAAGAGAACCACGCCGTTTTTTAGGAGAAAACTTAAGCCCATAGAGGTTAAAGCATCAAAGAAAATATCCGACCTCCTCTTAGAAATGTCCTGGACAGGTTTTCAGGGAAGAAAGCTCGGTGAGGTTGTTGAAGTCTGGGAGAAAATGCTGAAAGATGATGCGGTGATATTTTTCGGTTACGCTGGATCAATGAGTACCACGGGTCAATGGAAGATCATCAATTGGCTTATTGAGAAGCGCTTCATTGATGTAATCGTGTCAACAGGCGCAAATATATCTGAGGATATTCTGGAAGCGATGGGAGGAACCTATTGGCAGGGGCATCATATGGTTGATGACGATGAGCTTGCTAAATACAAAATAGACAGGTTCTACGATGTTTTCGCCGATGAGCTTGAATATCGCCAAATGGAAAATCTGATAGCGGATTTCATGAGGAGCCTTAGTCCTAACCGTAAATATTCATCCGCCGAATTTCTCCATCTTTTCGGGGAGCACCTTTCAAACCTTGGAATAAAAAGTATTTTGGCAGCAGCCTACGAGAATAATGTGCCGGTTTTCTGCCCAGCGATAGTTGATAGCGCATATGGTATAGCATACTTAGTGAATAAAAAGATCGATGAGAAGTTTGATGTAACAATCGATCAGATGAGGGACTTCGAGCAGATAGTTGAGATAAAAAGAAGAGCTGAGAATAGCGGGGTGATATACATCGGCGGCGGAGTCCCAAAAGACTTTATTCAGCTAACGGCTATAGGCGTGAGCATCACGGAAACCGGGGAATATGGGGAGCCGCGTCCACATAAATATGCCATACAGATAACAACCGATGCTCCTCATTGGGGCGGGCTGTCCGGATGCACATTTGAGGAGGCCATAAGCTGGGGAAAAGAGGCGAAGGGAGGAATAAACGTTCAGTGCTATTGTGATGCAACCATAGCCCTACCATTAATCGCCCATGCGCTTGCAGAAAAAGTTGATGAAAGAACCAATAGCCCGGATCTTTCATGGCTCTTCAGAGATTTAAAAACATAATTAACCTAAACTTGGAAAAACCTCCCCGTCGACTTTATGATACTTATTAATCCTAAAAGGGCTCTTTCAATAATTGACCACATATTTTTATACTGCAAAAATACTATATTTCATAATGAAGATTCTTCAGAAAAATTCAGCAAAATTCTTAAATTATACGGCACAATTATTATATAAGGGATCTAATAATGCCTAAAAAATTTAGGGGCGTAAGCCTGCCGGAAGAAATTGTTAATACAATAGAAGATTTCATTGAAAATAATCCAAGGTATGGATACAGAAGCATAGCCGATTTTGTGATCGACGCCGTTAGGAAGAGGCTTGAGGATCTCGGCGCAACCCCGCCAGTAATAAGCCTAATGCATTTAAATATAAACCCTGATAGAAGCGTCGTCCTGCTATGGGATAATAAGGAGAAAAGAGCCATAGATATCCTTGTAACCGAGGATGAAGTTAGATGCCTATACTGCGACAGCATAAGGTGTGAACATGTTAAATTCGCAGTGAATCTCCCACAGGTTCAAAAAGAATTCAATAGAAGAAGAAAACTTGGGTTGAAGGTTCCTGACTTAAGCCACCTAGACCTTGAGTTTTAAGATATGCGCTTAAATATTTAGGGATTTTCCCAAAAGATCTTGCTTAATTGGAATCTATGTTTTTATGCTTAATATTATTGGGATCCTGCTGATGAAAACCGCGGCTGCGATTATAAAGGGGAACGCGGCGTTTGGGGTGAAAGCGGCCCACAGGATCCCGCCGAGTATTGGCCCCGCTATTGAGCCCAGCCCGAATGCGGCTTCCGTTAAGCCGAAGCTTCCAGCTCTTCTTTTCGGCGGTATATGATCCATGAACCATGCTGAGTAAGCCGGGTTTGATAGGTTTCCCAGGAAAGAGATGATTCCGAGAGTATAGATGAATTGAAGCAGGCTTATTGTTAATGGGATTAATGGAATTAAAAGCGCTGAAATTATACCGCAGACTAAAACAATGGTTTTTCTGCCCATCCTATCCGCTAACCATCCTCCTGGAATTTGCGCTATCGCTGTTGTTATCCCCCAGCCTACTGAGAAGCTGATCCCCATTTCCGATATAGAAAAACCTAACTTATACATTAAGTAGGCAGTGAAGACTGTTGATAGAATCCCATTGGCTAAACCCAATAGAACATTGTCTACCCCGAAAATGAGCATGGACCGTTTATAATTAATTTTCGGTTTCTCAGTGGTTTCTTCATGAACATCTAGGTCCTCCGTTTCAGATACCCTGGTTTCCTTTACGTTCTTCGCAATTTTGAAGGTGAGGAAAAAATTCGTTGCTGAAATTATGAGGGCAACTGCGAATGGCAGCCTTAAGATTAGCTCCGCCAGAAAGCCGCCGATCGCTGGAGCCGGAATCTGGCTAAGTATCCATGAGAGGTTAAATATTCCATAGGCTGTTGCCCTCAAATCCTTTCGTGTTATATCCGCTATTATGGCATTTATAGACGGCACAATTATGCCGAGGCATGCTCCTCTTACCAGATAGGATGCGATTAGCCAATAAATGTTATTTGAGATTAAAAGAAAAAGGTAGGAAAGCGGAAGGGGCAGAGTGGAGATGAGGAGAAGTCTTTTTCTTCCAAACCTGTCTGCAGTTAAGCCTCCTGGAATATTCACAAGCGTCCTCATGAAATAGAAGGATGAACTTAGGGAGCCAAGGGTCATAACTACTAGGGCTTCTTCCTTCATAAGGTCCCTAATTAAATATGGGATTGCTGGGCTTGAAATTGAGTCGGCGAAGGTTCCGAGAAACATTACAAGCCACAATAGCAGGAAAGTGAAACTTAAAGAATGCGGAGATAAGATTCTTAAGCGTTTCATCAATTTTCTGCCTCATACTGAATTCCGCTATTTCTAAGCATTAACCTTTGCGGCACCTTCATCCTTGTTTAATATAGAGCTTTTCGCGCGGTTGTCTGCCTTCGAGGTGAAAGATTGTCCCGGAGGGTTAGGTCTAGGCGTATAGCCCGAAGCCTTTACATTCTATACTTCAACATCTATTTATTCTATAAATTATTTATCTATTAAGAGATTGTTGATGAACCCTGTTTTCTCCTCATTCTTCTCTGTAAGATTTTATTTATGCCGTTTATCATGGCTTCAACGCTTGCCATAACGATGTCCTCTCTAGCCCCACGCGCTGAAACAATGTTTCCATCTTTATCTTCAACTTTTATTATAACCTCAGCCACGGCGTCTGAGCCGCCTGTTAATGCTTCAAGCCTATACTCGGTTAATCTAACATTCGCTAGGCTGCCGGTAATTTTTTGTATGGCCTTAATCGCTGCATCAACCGGACCTACGCCTGTCTCAGAAGCTACATATTCCTTTCCATCGATTATTAGCTTAACCGAGGCGGTTGGGATCACATGTATGCCGGTGACAACTGCTAAGTCGCTTAATTCAACGATTTTTTCCTCAATGCCTCCTCCGATAACGGCCCTTGCAATTGCGAATAGGTCGGCGTCCGTCACGGTTTTACCCTTATCGCCAAGATCCTTAACGCGCGCAACTATCTCTTTCAGCTGCTCCTCAGTTGGATGAAAACCAGCCTCTTCAAGCTCAGCCTTTATCCCATGTCTTCCAGCATGCTTGCCGGCTATAAGTTTTCTTTGCCTGCCAACTAGCTCCGGACCGAAAGGCTCAAATGTTAATGGTTTAACCACCACCCCCCTAGTGTGTATGCCGGATTCATGGGCAAATGCGTTTTCGCCCACAATAGCCTTGTTCGGCTGTATGGGAATTCCTGTTAAGCGCGAAACCATTTTTGAAGTTTCATATATTAGCCTAGTGTTTACATGCGTCATCTTTTTTTGAAGCAGATGCAGCCCCAGAACCACCTCTTCCAGCGCAGCGTTGCCGGCTCTTTCACCCAGCCCATTAACCGTTACATGAACCTGCGTTGCCCCGCCTTCAACTCCAGCAAGCGAATTTGCAACTGCAAGCCCAAAATCGTTATGGCAGTGGACGCTTAAGGGAACCTTCAGGGTTTTCTTAAGATCTCTTATGAGGTTTTCCATCGATTTAGGTGTCATTATGCCCACCGTGTCGGGTATATTTATATAGTCCGCTCCAGCTTCTTCAGCCGCCTTACAAACCCTCTTTAGGAAATCAATCTCAGTCCTAGTGGCATCCATCGGTGAAAACTCACATATGACCCCGTGATCCTTAATATACTGCACTGAGTCAATAGTGGCTTCTATCACTTGCTCCGGCGTCATGTTCAAAGCGTATTTCATCTGAATCTCAGATGTCGATATGAACGTATGAATATATTTGACATCGCATGCTAAAGCCGCATCTATATCGCTCTTTAAAGCCCGGGCTAAGGCACATACATGAGCCCTTAAACCGGATCTTGCAATCTCACTCGTTGCTCTCTGCTCGCCCTGAGATGCTGATGGGAAGCCGGCCTCAATCACGTCAACGCCTAGCTTATCGAGCTGGATGGCTATTTCCAGTTTCTCCTCAGGGGTTAATGAGACTCCGGGCGTCTGCTCACCATCTCTAAGCGTTGTGTCAAATATGCGTATATATTCTAATGTCAAAATCTTTCCCTCCGAAACATGTTAAACCTGCAGATGCATGATCTCCTCGCTGATAGCCTCGCCCATCTCTAGAGTTTTAAGGTTCCCACCTAAATCTGGAACCGCATGTTTCTTTCTTAAAGCCTCAATGACACCGGCCTCAATTATTTCAGCCGCTTTAATGCATGCTTGATCACCGTATTTTTCACCAAGCCACTCCATCATCATTTTGGATGCAAGTATCATTGAGCATGGATTAGCCGTATGCTTACCAACCCTTGTCGGCGCTGAGCCGTGAACCGGCTCAAATATTGCGAATTTATCGCCTATGTTTCCACCCGGAGCCATACCTAACCCGCCGACCAGCTGAGCGGCTTCATCGGATATTATGTCGCCGAACATGTTTGTCGTAACTATAACATCGAAATTCTGCGGTTCCTTGATGAGCCTCATTGACGCTGCATCAACGTATTGCTCATCAAACTTTATGTCGGGATATTCTCTAGCAACTTCGCGGCATACCTCCGCAAATAATCCGCATGTGACGCGCATAACGTTGGCTTTATGAACAGCTGTAACCCTCTTTTTCCCATTTCTTCTCAGGGCTATTTCAAATGCTTTTCGGGCTATGCGTTCACATCCCCTTCGCGTTATAACCCTTAAGCCGAGGGCTGTATCATCACCAATTTTGAACTCGAAGCCTTTGTATAGATCCTCAGTGTTCTCTCTCACAATAACCAGATCTATATCATCCCTTAAGCATGGAACATTTGGATACGACTTTATTGGGCGGATGTTAGCGTACAAATCAAACATAAGCCTAAGCTTAACTATCACGTCGGCGGCTGTCTCCCCAACAGGACCTTTCAGGCAAACATGGGATCTGCTTATGCCATCTATTGTTTCCTTCGGTAAAGCTGTTCCCTTGCGTTCGAGACACGCGTCGCCAGCTTCTAACTTAATGAACTCTAAGTTTAAGCCCATCTTCCTCTGAACAGCATTTAGGACGATGAGTGCTGCCTCAGTTAATTCCGGACCTATGCCATCTCCAGGTATTATAGCAACTTTATATTTCAAGATTGATCACCCCTTAAAACCTTAATTAAATGCTCAATTAAACCCCCATCTTTAATAATTTCCAAAATGAAGCCGGGAAGCCGGCTTGCTGAAAAAACTCTACCTTTAGTTTCATCGATAATTTTTCCTTCCTCAAGAATAATTTTCAGCATGTCGCCCTCATCGATCTCCCCTGAAATCCCGGGGGCTTCAAGAATTGGAAGACCTATGTTTATCGCGTTTCTGAAGAATATGCGCGCAAATGATTCGGCTATAATGCATCTGGTTCCAGCGTACTTAAGCGCTAGGGGCGCCTGCTCACGGCTTGAGCCGCATCCGAAGTTTCTCCCAGCGACAATTATTACGCCCTCCTTAGCTTTATTCGGAAAGTATGGGTCAATGCTCTCCATAGCGTGCTTAGCCAGCTCGTTTGGATCCAGCAAAGTTAGATATTTGCTTGGAATAATCACATCCGTATTTATGTTATCGCCAAATAGAATCGCTTTCCCAGAAACTATCATGCTCCAGCCTCCAGAAACCTCCTAGGATCAGTTATTTTTCCAGTCACCGCTGATGCCGCAACGGTTGCTGGTGAAGCCAGATATATCTCAGCCTCTGGGCTTCCCATTCTCCCAATAAAATTCCTATTTGATGAGCTTACACAAACTTCGCCGGAGGCTAAAAGCCCCATATGCCCACCGAAGCATGCCCCGCATGTTGGATTACAAACCATCGCCCCAGACTCGATGAACACTTCAAGTATTCCATTCCGTAATGCTTGAAGATAAACCTCTAAGGAGGCCGGTGTAACAAGCATCCTCACACCTTTCTTAACGTGTCTACCCCTCATTATTCTGGCCGCTAACTCTAAATCCTCTAAACGTCCATTTGTGCATGAGCCCAGAAATGCTTGATCAATCTCAACATTCTCAACGCTTTTAACCGGCTTAACATTGTCAACTGAATGTGGACATGCAACCATAGGCTCAAGATGATCCACGTTAAAATCTAATATCCGCTCATACTTAGCATCCGGGTCGCTACTGAAAATTCTGAAGGGCTTATCCGTTCTCTCTTTAACATACCGTATGGTTTTTTCATCCGGCTCTATTATGCCTGTCTTTGCACCCATCTCAACGGCCATGTTACAGAGCGTTAAGCGTCCGCTTACGCTCATCTCCCGTATGGCTGGACCGGAGAACTCTACGGCTTTATAAATAGCCCCGTCAGCTCCAACCTTACCTATAACGTCCAATATCAGATCCTTAGGCGTTACAAAATCCCTAAACCTTCCGGTTACATTAATTTTTATCGTCGACGGAACCTTAAGCCAGATTTTGCCGGTTGCGAAAACAGCAGCCATCTCCGTTGAGCCTATGCCTGTTGCGAATGCTCCTAGGGCGCCGTATGTGCATGTATGCGAGTCAGCGCCAACAATCAACGCTCCTGGAACGACATGACCCTTCTCAACCATAACCTGATGGCATATGCCTCCATCGCCGACATCGTATAGGAAGGGTATATTCTGCTCTTCGGCGAACGCCCTCATAATTTTATGTAATTCAGCGGATCTAACCGAGTCGGCTGGAACCTGATGGTCCAGAACTAACACGATCCGCTGATTATCCCACACCCTGTTTAAGCCTATTTTTTTAAAGGTTTGTATGGCTAATGGCCCCGTTATCTCATTTATCATTGCTACATCTACTTTTGCCTCTATAATGTCGCCCGGCTTCGCATGTTCCGTTTCAGATGATGCGGCAAGAATTTTTTCACAAATATTCATGGCTATCCCTATTAGTCTGACGCATGGAGATTTTACTTTTCTAACCCCGACATTCTACGTATAAACGCCCCAACCTTCTCAAGCGGATGCTCTTCAATCTCCTTCATTAAGGCTTTAAGCCTATTTTCTCCAGAAGCATGCTCTTTAATCCATTCTTCCGCGAACTTTCCGCTTCGAACATATTCAGCTGCCCTACGCATGTTCTCCTTAACATGCTCGTCGATCACTTTAGGTCCAACCGTTAATCCTCCATATTTAGCGGTGTCTGAAACTGCTTTAAGCATCCCAACAATGCCTTTTTGATATATGAGATCCATTATTAATTTAGCCTCATTGCAAGCTTCAAAATATGCAAGTTCAGGCGGGTAGCCACATTCAACGAGAACTTCGAAGCCCTTTTTAATTATTTCTATAAGCCCACCTACTAGGACCGTCTGCTCACCAATCAGGTCGCTCTCCGTTTCATCCTTAAACGTTGTCTCTATGACCCCCGCCCTAGTGCAGCCCAGCGCCTTAGCTATTGCAAGCGCCGTCTCCTTAGCTCTGCCCGAATAATCTTGGTAGACGGCTATTAACGCTGGGACGCCGAAGCCGCTTAGGAATGTTTCACGGAGCCTAATGCCCGGGCTTTTAGGCGCAACCATTATTACATCAACATTTTTTGGCGGAATTATCTGTTTGAAGTGTATGTTGAATCCATGCGCAAAGTTCAGGGATTTCCCCTCGGAGAGATGCGGCTCAATAAACTCTTTATATACGGCCGGCTGGCTCATATCTGGAATAAGCATGAAGATCACGTCGCCCCTCTTAGCAGCCTCCTGGATTGGGTAAACTTCGAAGCCATCCTGCTTAGCTCTCCTCCATGATTCGCCTCCAGGTCTAAGCCCAACTATAACGTTTAATCCTGAATCCCTAATATTTTGGGCTTGCGCATGCCCCTGGCTTCCATATCCGATAACGGCTATGGTTTTATTCTTTAGAATCTCGATATTTGCATCCTTATCAAAGTAAACCTTAACCATTCCCAATTATTTTTTCACCTCCATGATTCACTCCATCTTCACGGATTTCATCCCTCTCTGGAGGGCCGCTATGCCTGTTCTCGCGATCTCCCTAACGCCGAAGGGCTTCATAAGCTCTATGAAGGCATTTATTTTATCAGTATCCCCGGTTATTTCTATTATAAGCGACTCATGGGCAACATCAACTATGTGCCCCTTAAATATTTCTGTGTAATTTATAACGTCTGATCTAACCCTCGCATCCGGCGTGCTAACCTTAATTAGGGCGAGCTCCCTAGCAACGGTGTTTTCGGAGTCAAGTATGCTCACCTTAACAACGCTTATGAGCTTTTTCAGCTGCTTAACAACCTGCTCAACGGTTGCTTCGTCACCCTTCATCGTTATGGTCATCCTTGCCAGATCAGGCTGCTCAGACTCGCCGACGGATATGCTCTCTATATTGAAGCCCCGCCTCCTAAACATGTTGGATACGCTGTAGAGTACTCCAGGCTTATGCTCAACGATTGCGGATATCATATAAATTCTTTCCTTAATCTCCATATACATCAGCTCAATATTAAATCTTTAAGTGTGTTCCCCGGAGGAACCATGGGCAGCACGTTTTCCTCAGGCGATATTGGAACATCTATAACCGTTGTAACATCACTGTTTATGGCTTCCTTAAAGGCTTTTCTAAACTCCTCGATTGACTGAACCCGCGAAGCTTGAGCACCGTAGGATTCGGCAAGCTTGACAAAGTCCGGTATTCCCTTTAGATCAACAGCTGAGTAGCGCCTATTGTAGAAGAGCCTCTGCCACTGGGCAACCATCCCAAGCACCGAATTGTTCAGGATCACCACGACTACTGGGATTTTCCACGCGATTGAGGATGCCAAATCCTGCTCTGTCATTAGAAAGCTCCCATCACCAGCTATGTCTACAACCGGAACATCTGGGCATGCCACTTTCGCTCCTAAAGCCGCTGGAAATCCGAAGCCCATTGTCCCTAATCCACCTGAACTTATGAATGTTCTAGGTTTATAGGCTTTTAAATATAGGGCTGCCCACATCTGGTTTTGCCCAACCTCAGTTGTTATTATTGCATCGTTTGGCAACATCTTTCTAATTTCAACCATTAAGGCCGGCGGCTTAATTCCGTCTCCGACGGATTTAATCATTTCTTCATGCATGTTTTTAAGCGTCTGCATCCTGCTAAGCCACGTTGATCTCTCCTTCTTAGTGAATTTTTGAGTCAACCGATTAAGTATGGCTTGCAGTGCCTTCTTCGCATCCGCAACTATTGGCACATGAGGCCTTATGTTCTTACCTATTTCTGAGGAATCTATGTCTATGTGAATTATCTTTCCATCTGGGCAAAAAGCCTTTATGTTTCCAGTGCTCCTATCCGAGAACCTCATGCCAACGGCCAATAATACGTCAGCATCTTGAACCATGTGATTTGCGGCAATTGTTCCATGCATTCCAAGCATGCCAAGTGATAGCGGATGATCCTCAGGTATAACGCCCTTCCCCATCAATGTTGTTGCAACTGGAGCAGGCAATGTTTCCGCTAAAGCAACCAGCTCTGAGCAGGCATTTGAAGATTTAACCCCTCCTCCGGCAACTATAATTGGACGTTCAGATTGGATAAGCAATTGCACAGCCTTTTCAATCTGCAATGGATGCGGATCATAGGTTGGGCGGTATCCTCTGAACTCAATTTTTTCATCAAAATTCATCTCATCCTCCTCAGTCTGGGTATCTTTAGGAAGATCTATAAGGACGGGGCCAGGTCTACCCGTGGATGCTATGTAAAAGGCAGCCTTAACGATTTTCGGGATCTCCGCCGCGCTTCTAACTTGAAAGTTGCACTTAGTTATCGGCGTCGTTATGCCAACAATATCCGTCTCCTGGAAGGCATCCTTACCTATGAATGCTCTAGGAACCTGCCCAGTTATGGCAACTATGGGCGATGAATCCATGTATGCGTTTGCAATTCCCGTGACCAGATTTGTTGCTCCAGGCCCTGATGTCGACATGCAGACGCCAACCCTGCCGCTTGCTCTCGCATATCCATCGGCTGCATGCGCGGCGCAATTATGGACTAAGAAGCCATTTGCTATAAAATAGTGCACATCATCAATTTCCACGTCTATAAGGATGTTTTCATCGATCTCTTCAACGCTTTCTACAGTCTCCCAAAGGAACTTAGGCGGCAACCCACATGTAGATTCTTTTAACCATTTATTGAAGGGCGGGATTAAAGATGCCAGTACGCCGCACTTATCCTCCCTCTTAGATTCATACTCTTTGCTAATGTGCTCAATCATCTCGAGATATTCTAGAGCATAGGCGGCCATCTCCTCTTTTTCCAGGCAGTGCGCGTATCCAACGTGCTTCAAGAAGTTTCTAACATTACTTCTTTCATCACATACCGCAATTGTGAATCTATTGTAATAGCCATATTTCCTGGCGAGACACTTATCCTCAACGCTTAACTCGGTTCTAACGTTAAATTCAGCAAGCATAGATATTATTTGGTGAGCGAAGCCCTCAGCGTTCTTCCTAAGGTCTGAAGATTTAATGAAAAATAATCTTGGCCCGGAGATATGACGCTTTGGCTTAACCTTTATCTTATGGCTACCGCTGCCAAAGAGGGATGCTAAGAACTCCCTTTTAATCTTTCTCGACCCATTCATTATCCATTCCGGAACTAAGTATGCAGTATCGGTTTTGCGTCCAACCGGGGCGCCGAGGGCTGCAAGTAAACACCAAAGTTCTTTTGATGGGCATCTGAATCGCCTATTGATGCCTCCAGCTTTTCCTGATCCTCTTTTTTCCCCATGTATGGGGTAAGATTTGAAGCCTATCTTCGATAGGTCGGATTTTATCTCCTCAAGATCCCTATTTTCATGAATAGCAAAGAAGACGTAGACTGAAGGTTCCCCCCTCTTGCTGTCGAAGGTAGGCTTGCTTAATCCGCCATTCCCAAAAATATGGCCCATTATTCTTGAGATCGCCGGAATCTTTTCCGAATCGTATGTTAGCGGCATCAAGCCCTTCGCTTTCAGATCATTAATGATCTCTTTGATGGCTGAATCGTTCTTTAGAAGCATTTTTGCCTGCCGTATTACATTATCTTCCGTGAGTATTGTAACAGCGTCCTTTAATTTCTCCTCCTCAACATCAAGTACGGGCAGCACAGCCACTTTATCTCCGATTTTAATCTCCTCGAGATTTTTCCATCCATTAGGCGTCCAGAAGGGGTGATCCCCGCTGGCCTTAATTGTTCTCCCAGTCTCTTTTGTAATCAGCCGATAAACCTTTTTTCCAGCAGCCTTAGGGTCAACCTTAATGTAAGCCCCTATCTTATAGGGTGTCAGCGAGCCGTTGATGGGGTTCGGCGCTAAAACTTTCCTTTCGTGCCAATCATTTTCCATATGGGAAGCTGCAACTAAAGAGTAATCGTTAACAAGTATTTTGGTGTCCGGCGCAATGCACTGCTCATGCCTCATTAAAATATGCTTTATATCGGAGTCGTACAGGGCGTCGTAGACTGGCAGTATGGCTCCTCCAGGTATACCGAAGATTACTTCCACCTTCTCTCTTTTTAAGGATTCTATTAGAGCATTTGCACCTGACATTTTAGGCATTTATATGCACCTCTAAAATCTTCATGTGTTCAGAAAAGGGCGTGTAAAACTGTTTATGCCGGAGCAAAGTTCCATGGGAAATATGCGCTTTACTTTTTATGGAGCGGAAGGCAGCGCTTAAGTTAGCTATGGAGGTAGCGATTCCTCCGTACCCGTATATCCCTCACTTTTCGCCCTCCAGATTGGAGAAACGCATAGTAGTATTCTGAAGTTGCTTAAAAATCTTTTGATTTAGGATTTGTGAATCTGCTGTTGTTGCTGCCCATCAGCAGGTTCATGCCGCTTATCATTGCCTCCACGCTCGCCATAACGATGTCTTCATGCACACCCATGGATGTTACAACTTTGTCTCCCTTACTTAATCTAACTATAACTTCAACAACAGCATCGGTTCCGCCTGTTATTGCATTAACATGGTACTCTTCTAAACGGATTGGTTCTATCGTAGCCACAGCCTTTCTAATGGCGTTCATGGCGGCATCAACCGGACCTACGCCTGTCGCCGCCTCAATCAGCATTTTTCCATTAACATTCAGCCTAACAGATGCCGTTGGGGTTACATGGTCGCCGGTTACAACCGTCAGCTCCTCAAGTTTTATTGGGCGTATTTGAGGTATGCCCATAACTGACTCAGCTATAGCCCTAAGATCGGCGTCCGTGACCCTTTTACCCTTATCGCCTAACGATTTAACCCTGAGAAGTATTTCTTTAAGCTGATCCTCACTTGGGTTGAGATCCATCTCTTTTAGGGCGGCCATCACCCCGTGTGCCCCAGCGTGCTTGCCAACCACAAGCCTTCTGGTTCTGCCAACAATCTCTGGCGGTATAGCCTCATATGTTGAAGGTTCGGATAGTATGGCGTGGGTGTGTATGCCCGACTCATGTATGAATGCGTTTTCGCCCACAATAGCCTTGTTCGGCTGTATGGGGACTCCTGTTAAGCGCGAAACAAGCAGCGAAGTTTCATAGAGAAGATTAGTCTTTATAGATGTGTTGACGTTATACTGCAATTTAAGCGCTACAACGACCTCCTCTAGTGCGGCATTACCAGCTCTCTCGCCTAAACCATTAATTGTAACATGAGCCTCTTCAACTCCAGCCCTTAAAGCAGCCAGCGTATTCGCTACAGCCAAGCCGAAATCATTGTGGCAGTGAACTCCGAAAACAGTGTTTGGAAAAGCCTCTTTAAGATCTGAGAAGAATTCGTAGGATCTTTCAGGCGTCAATATGCCTACGGTGTCAGGCGGCGTAACCCTGTCAGCTCCAGATGAAAGGCTCACCTTAATTATCTCTTTAAGAAAGTTTAAGTCGCTTCTCGTCGCGTCTTCGGGGCCAAATTCAACTATTAAGCCGTGGTCCTTAGCGTATTCCACGCATTCCTCGGTGAGCCTCAGAATTTCCTCCCTAGTCTTTTTAAGTTTATGCTTAATATGTATATCCGATGAGGGTATTACGAGGAATATTGAGTCCACCTCGCTCTTTAAAGCCGCATCTATGTCGCTTTTAACCCCTCTAGCGAAGCTGCATACCTCGGCTCTAAGCCCTTCCTTGGCTATGAGCTTTATGGCTTCCATCTCGCCTTCAGATGCAGCGGCGAAGCCGGCTTCTATAACATCCACTCCGATCTCATCAAGCCTTTTCGCAATTAAAAGCTTCTCTTCAGGGGTTAATGATACTCCGGGTGTCTGTTCGCCATCCCTCAATGTGGTGTCGAAAATTCTTATTTTATCTGCAAAGCGGTTAAATAAAGCAATACCCCATTTTGCAGCAGCCTCAGAACAACGAAATATACGTTGTTAATATAAAAGTTTTTCGGTGAATGCGGAAAGATTAAAGGGTTTTAAGGTTTTCAGCCGCCGGCTATTAATGGTATTATCGCAACTCTATCTCCATCGGATAGTTTAGCGTCGACTCCGCCTAAAAACTCCACATACTGCCCATTAAGCAGTATGGAGGTTTCAGGCTTCAGTATGATCCTTAAGGCTTTATCACCGTAGGCTTCAGCAATCTTCTTAATCAGCCCTTTAATTGTCGCTTCATCCTCAGACATTTCAAACAATGTCTCCTTCACGCCTAAGATGCTCCTCAAATTATCATCAAGCAGAATCAGCTTAACTCTAATCATTCCTCTCTCGCCGCTTCATGATTTCATGAATTTCACAGCGAAATCTAAGCCTAACTCTCTTAGCTTGCTTTCTTTGGGCTTACCATCCTCATCCAGCCCCCGCTCCGCGTAGTATTCCTTAAGCATGGGTTCCAGCTCAACCACTTGACCCTTAGCCGCACCCTCCGCCATAGGTTCCTCAAGGAATCTTTTGGGCAGAGTGTCATCCTCACGTTTAACACCCATCTTAATGTTAAAGGCTCTCTGCAGCATCCATATTCTTTCACCAGCCAGCATTAGGTCCTCTAAAGTAGCATCCCATCCTGTTACCGCAGCATATACTCTTGCGAGGTTTCTTAGAGATATTTTGCCGAAGAAAACGATGAACTTGCAGATTCCCAGGGCGTCAACCATTCGGCAAGCATCCTGCATTATTTTAACCACGTGAGGCTTACCCTCAATTATGAAGCCGTCGATCTTTCTGTCAAGCCCAATATCTGGAATTAGGATCCCCCGCGCTGGGAGCATGGAGAATCCCCTCAGGTGGCAGGCTCCCCTCTCCGAAGTGGCATACTGAAGCCCCATCTCTTTAAAGCGGTATGGATTATGCATCGGGATCTCAAGACCCTTAACGTGCATAGCGTAATTTTCAGCGCCTCTCCCTATTTTCTCCGCAGCCCTCTTTGAGCCCTCGCCCAGTATGGCGCCGAATCCCTCCCTTCTGCCTATAAGCTCAATCATTCTAATTATGGCTTCATGATTCCCCCATGTTAACTCGATTCCTCCGGTGTCATCCTTAGTTATGATTCCCTTCTCGTAGCATTCCATCGCAAACGCTATTGTTGCGCCAACGGATATCGTGTCCAATCCAAACCTGTTGCATAAATCGTTCGCCTTAGCTATGGACTCAAGATTGTCATTCATGCATAGGGAGCCTAAAGCTGCAATCGTTTCATATTCAGGTCCATATCCCTCCAGAGGCGCGTAGGGCCCATCGTTTACTCTTACATATCTTCCGCAGGCTACTGGACAGGCGAAGCAAGCTTTTTTCCCAACCAGAATTGTCTCCGCCATCCTAACGCCCGATATGTTTGCAGCCCCTGGAAATCTCCCCTTTGTCCAATTCTTTATGGGAAGATTACCCATCTCCTCAAAGGCTACAACCCCCCTTGAGGTTCCATAGTCGGAGAAAGCTTGCAGGTTTTCCCTCACGGCTTCTAAAATTTCATGCTTTAAATTGTTAAGCGCTTCCTGATCAGCAACCTCTATTCTTCCTAAGCCTTTCACGGCGATGGCTTTAAGATTCTTTGAGCCCATAACCGCGCCTAAACCGCATCTTCCAGCGGCTCTCCCATTATCGCTTAATATGCAAGCCATTCTGACGAGTTTTTCACCAGCTGGACCGATGGATGCCACCGCAGCCTCCTTCTCGTTTAAATCGCTTTTTATGGCATCGCATGCGGGGAAGGTTTCCATGCCCCATATGCCGCTTGCATCCCTAATCTCAACCCCATCATCATGGATCCATAAATAAACCGGTTTCTCGGATTTCCCCTCAACTATGAGCATGTCATACCCGGCGCGTTTAAGCTCAATTCCACAGTTCGCTGAGAATATGGCCTCACCCCATATGTTCGTCAGCGGGGATCTTGAGATCACTATGGATTTATTCGCTGCTGGGGCTGAGGAGCCTGTTAATGGACCCGTTGCTAAAATAAGTTTGTTTTCGGGGCTAAAAGGCTCCACGCTTGGATCCAGCTCCTCAAGCATTATTTTAGAGGCTATCCCCAAGCAGCCAATCAGGCTTCTTGCTAAAGAAAAGTCTAAGTCTTCCGCAATGATCCGCCTATTGGAAAGGTTGATTTTAAGGATTCTGCCAGCAAACCCGCCAACCATTCGCCTCCCCTCATATTTCCCAGATAGGTAGATTATGCTACATTAATGTATAAATATTTAGGGGGTTTTCACAAGCCCGCATAACCTGTCGCTAAATTT
>CAYPJR010000019.1:0-18905 GCA_964411115.1 uncultured Candidatus Bathyarchaeia archaeon
GGATATTAACTTGGTAGATTTTAGCGTATTACGTAATCTTTTTTAAGGTTCTTCCCAGTTTTGTCTTGAAGCGTGATGTGGAATGTGCGTGCTTGGTAAAGATAGGCTTCTTGAGCTCATAGAGAAGTACAAGTGCATCTATCCATTCGACTTAAACCTTCTGGATGGGGACAGCTACGTGCTCACCGTTAAGGAGGAGGTTACGCTTCAGTATCTTGAGCATAGGAACCTAATCTCAAACGAGATCGTCTTCACTCTGCCGAACATTGTTGCGCATCTAACGGCTAAAAGCAAGTATGGACGCATAGGATTATCCTTCCTGAACGCTGCTAAAGTCCACAGCGGCTTCATCGGAAGGCTCGCCCTGGAAGTTGTAAACCTGAACAATGAGAGGACACCGATAACGATTAAGAGGGGCGACCCATTCATGCATATAGAATTCATCACGAGGATAGGTGAGGAGTCACCGTACGTGGGCGAATACCAGTTCCAATACATGACCCCTGAAGAAATAAAAATGTATGTGCCAATACTGAGAAACGTATTCAAAAACTATGAGGAACTCTCCAAGATATGGTTCAAGAATAGGCCGCTGAAAATCTAAGTGAAAATTTAAATACTTCTGATGATCGTATCATAAGGGGAAAGCCGATGAAAGCCCGCAACTACCGAGAAGTTAAAGGTATGCCCTACACTAGACATGAGTATGTGCATGGCCCGCCGCAGTCGAAGATAACAAAGTTCACGGCTGGAAAACCCTCTGAAAACCAAACATATCAGGTTTCGCTTATATCTGAAAAGAGGGTTCAGATCCGACATAACGCCCTCGAAGCAGCCCGGATTGCAGCCAACAGATACCTTCAGGAGAAGCTGGGCGATAGATTTTTCATGAGGGTTATGGTTCTCCCCCACATAATTTTAAGGGAGAATAAAATGATCTTCGGAGCCCACGCCGATAGGCTTCAGGAGGGGATGCGTAGGGCATTCGGTAAACCCATCGGTAGGGCAGCCCGCGTTGAGCCGGAACAGCCGATAATAATCGTTAATGTTGATGAAAGCGGCTTAGAGGCTGCTAAAGAAGCCCTCAAGAGGGCTGAGGCTAAGCTGCCCACCCCATGCAGAATAATCGTTGAGAAGCTGTCTGAGCAGGTTCAAGTCACCCAAAATGTAACATAATAACATCCCAGGAGGTAAATGTAAATGTCAAGTAAAAAGGGAAAATTCGTACTATGGTTTGAGGAAATAGGCATCGAAGATGTGCCGATAGTCGGGGGAAAAAGCGCAAGCCTAGGTGAAATGATCAGAAAAGTAGGCGTTCCAGTGCCATACGGCTTCGCAACAACAGCTGAAGCGTACAGATACTACATAAAAGCAAACAAGCTGGATGAGAAAATAGCGGAGATCCTTAAGGAGCTCAAGGATCCAAACGACACGCAGACCCTGCAGAAGGTGGGCGCAAAGATAAGGGAGCTAATAGCCTCAGCTGACATGCCTAAAGACCTTGAGGAGGAAATCGTTAAGGCATATAGGGCGATGGCTGAAAAAATAGGTGAGGAAAACCCGTTTGTTGCAGTGCGCAGCTCAGCGACAGCTGAGGATCTTCCGGACGCAAGCTTTGCAGGTCAGCAGGAAACATACCTAAATGTTCACACGGCTGAGGAGGTTGTTGAAAAAATAAAGCATTGCTACGCAAGCCTCTTCACTGATAGGGCTATATTCTACAGAATCCAGAAGGGCTTCGACCATATGGCGGTTGCCCTAAGCAGCGTCGTCCAACTGATGGTCTACAGCAAAGCAAGCGGCGTAATATTTACGCTTGATGTTGCAACAGGAGACAGAAGCGTCGTTCTAATAGAGGCTGGCTACGGGCTTGGAGAATTCGTCGTTCAGGGAACAATAACGCCAGACGAGTACTACGTTAGGAAATCAGATCTGGAAATAGTGAAGAAGAACATTTCCAGAAAGACGGTTCAGCTCGTTAGGCTTCCAACAGGCGGAACGGAACGCAGACCTGTCCCACCGGATCTTCAGGAAAAACAGGTGCTGACAGATGAGCAGATTAAGGAGCTGGCTAAATATGCCATAATGATTGAGCAGCACTATGGAAAACCAATGGACATAGAGTGGGCCCTAGACGAAAGAACAAACAAGCTATTCATACTTCAAGCCAGGCCTGAAACAGTCTGGTCGGTTAAGAAGGTTGAGGTTGCTGAGGAGAAGCCGGCGGTGACGAAGGAGCGGAAGGTTCTCGTCCAGGGTCTCCCAGCGTCCCCAGGTATAGCCGTTGGGAAAGTGCATGTTATACCGACAGTTGACAGAATAAACGAGTTCCAGAAGGGTGAAATACTCGTCACTGAGATGACGGCGCCGGACTGGGTTCCAGCAATGCGGAAGGCAGCGGCAATAATAACAAACTCGGGTGGGATGACATGTCACGCAGCCATAGTCTCTAGGGAGCTGGGGATCCCATGTATTGTTGGAACAGCATCGAGGGGTGCGCCTGCAACAGAGGCCCTTAAGGACGGAATGACCGTGACTGTGGACGCTAAGCTAGGCGTCGTCTACGAGGGTATCCTTGAGGAGGCCGCTGAGAAAGCCGAGAGGGCTGAAGCAGCCCCAGCAGCGGTCACATTCGCCGAGCCATACGTAATAACCGGGACAAAAATTTATGTTAATCTAGGGGAGCCTGAGATCGCCGATAAGGTTTCAGCCCTGCCAGCTGACGGCGTAGGACTGCTTAGGCAAGAGTTTGTCTGGTCAAGCGAGATAGGTGAACACCCGCTATACATGATTGAAGCCGGCAGAGCCGAGGAGTTCGTCAATAAACTCGCCGAAGCCTTCAGAAAGATCTGCGCAGCCTTCTATCCTAGACCCGTGGTTATGCGCTTCAGCGACTTCAAATCCTCAGAGTATAGGGAGCTAAAGGGCGGAGAGAAATATGAGCCTGTTGAGCCGTCGGCCCTAATGGGCTGGAGGGGAGCATCAAGATACTACGATCCGAAATACATCGAGGCATTCAGACTTGAGGTTAAAGCCGTCAAGAAGGTTCGTGAAGAATACGGGTTGAAGAACCTTTGGGTTATGATACCCTTCTGCAGACGGGTCGATGAGATGGAAAAGATCGTTAAAATCCTTGAGGAGGAGGGACTGAAGAGGGGCCCGGACTTCAAGGTTTGGCTTATGGCTGAGATACCGAGCAACTGCCTCCTAGCCGACAAATTCAACAAGTATGTTGACGGATACAGCATTGGAAGCAACGATCTGACGATGACGATCCTTGGATGCGACAGAGACAATGAAACAGTGGCTCATCTCTTCGATGAAAGAGACCTAGCGGTTAAACGGGCAATCAGACTGCTCATTAAACTGGCTCATCGAGACGGCAAAACAGTCAGCATATGCGGGCAGGCTCCAAGCGTCTACCCAGAGTTCACAGAGTTCCTTGTTAGAAGCGGAATAGACAGCATCTCAGTTAACCCCGATGTTGTTGTGCAGACGAGGAAACTCGTAGCCTCAATTGAGCAGCGCATAATGCTCGAAAAACTAACGGGCATGGGTGTACGAGAAGACCCTGATCTGGACATCCCGCTTGACAAATAATTAAGCCAGCATAAAACAAAAACATTTTTCCCACCCATTTTTTCAAAACCCATAAAACCATGTAAGAAAACAGCTGCTTCCCGTTTATTCCAATTCAGCATAGAAGGCGCATTATAGGATAGACTAATATTCCCCCTAAAACCCTTTATTTTTTGATGATTAAGAATTGAGGGCGCTATTCGATTTAGAGGAAGATAGATTACGCAGCGAGATTGCTAAGCGTGGGGCGCGGGTAATCCTAGTGCAGCTACCAGAGGGGCTGAAAAGCGAGGCGCCGCATATAGCGTCAATCATAGAGGGATCAGGCGCGGTGGCATTAATCTCAGCCGACCCCTGCTATGGGGCATGCGACCTCGCCCTCCATGAAGCCGAATCCCTATCGGCAGATCTCATAGTGCATTATGGCCATGCGGAGACAGCTGAGTTCACATGTAAACCTGTTCACCCATCGATTCCAATAATATATATTGAGGCTAGGGCGAAGATCCCCATCAGAGAGGCTGTTAAGGATGCGCTGAAACACCTCAAGCCCTGGAGGAGAATAGGGCTGGTAACAACCGTCCAGCATATCCATAACCTAGATGAGGCTGAAGAGATCCTTAAGGGAGCCGGCAAAGAGGTCTACATTGGACACGCTGAGGGCCTAAAATATCCAGGCCAAGTTTTGGGCTGCAACTATGGGAGTGCAAAATCAATCCTAAGCCTTGTAGATGCATTCCTCCTCCTAGGAGGCGGCAGATTCCACGCGCTTGGACTATTCCTCGCCACGATGAAGCCAACCGTTACCGCGGATCCATTTGAGGGCAGAGCCTACAGGGTGGATGAGGATGCTGAAAAAATAATCCATAGACGCTGGATGGACATATCGGAAGCCTCAAAAGCGGAAATTTGGGGCATAATAGTTGGGCTTAAAACAGGGCAGCTCAGGCTTGAGAAAGCCCTAAGAGTTAAGAGCGACATTGAGCAGTTGGGCAAAAGGGCTCTTCTGCTGGCAATGAGGGAGGTCACGCCGGAAGCGCTCCTCGAGTTTCCGGAGATAGAAGCCTACGTGAACACAGCCTGCCCAAGAATATCGCTTAACGATGCGCGGATATTCCCAAAACCCATGCTGACGATTAAGGAAGCATATGTTGCCATAGGAAAAACATCTTGGAATAAGCTTCTTGAATCCGGGCTGCTGTAAGCAAATAGGCTAATTAAGCGAAAAAAGGCTGGCTGTTTGCTGATGCTGAGGAAAAAGCAACTTGCGTTTCTCCTATCGCAGATAGAGCCTAACCCGCGCCCAAAACTCAGATGGGAAAGCTATATGCTGGACGCTGAGAGCGCAGCAAGCATGCTGCACATAGCCGCCTGGGTTAACAATGACGTTTTCGGGAGAAAAACTGTTGATTTAGGCTGCGGATCAGGAATCCTGGCGATTGCATCATCACTTCTCGGCGCAGCATGGTCGGTTGGGGTTGACATAGATAAGGATGCCATATGGGCCGCTGTTAGGAACGCCGCTAGGCTGGGTGTCGAAGTTGACTTCATAATTGGCGATATAAACTGTATTTCCGGACTCTTCGACACAACGTTGATGAATCCCCCATTTGGGAGCTGGCATAAGGGGGCCGATGTGAAATTCCTAAAGAAGGCTCTGGAAATATCCAACGTGGTCTACTCGCTGCATAAGCGCAGCCCATCTGTGAGGAGCTTCCTCAGAAGGCAGATCGCTGAGATGGGTGGAGCAATAGATGAAATTTATGAAATGGACATTGTTATAAGCCGAACATACGGTTTTCATAGGAGAAGGCTATACCCTGTTAAAGCCGACCTTTACCGGATACTGAAAGCTAAGGGCTGACAGCAAAGCTAATATCGCAGTTCACGGGTAATTTTAAACTCAGCCAATCATATGGGATGGAATGTCTGCAGCATGTCTAATATAAGAAGAAGCGGAGAGTTTGTTGTCCCCGGAGAGAGGATAGGCGTAATAGAAGAGTTCATACCGAACTTTGGAACATACGTTGAAAACGGGGTCATATACTCGAGAAACGCCGGATACTTGCTGATAGATTCAGCCGCGAGGAAGGTCTCGGTCTATCCGGCGGCTAAAGGTTTAAGTTTCCCAAAGATTGGAAGCATAGTCGTCGGGTACGTCGTTAACATTCAGGGATCAACAGCGTTTATACGCATAATAAAAATTGGGAAAAAGGATCTCTCAGGTTTCCTAACAGGGGCTCTCCATGTTTCAGACATCGACGTGAAATACACTAAGGAAATCCTCAACGCGATCAAAGTAGGCGACCTGATCCGCGCAAAGGTGATAAGCGACACGAACAGAATCTTCCACCTAACAACTAAGGGCGAAAACCTAGGCGTAATATTGGCCCTATGCTCAAAATGCGGCGGAACGCTCATGCTGAAAAACAGGAGAAGCAAACAGTTATATTGCGGTGAGTGTGGAAATTCTGAAACGAGGAAGATAGCCTCAGACTACGGCTCCGGAAACATGTAGCGGTGAAAGATGCATGCAGATAAAAATATTAGATAAAAAACCGAATGAGCTCACCCTTGAGGTTGAGGGTGAAGGGCACACGCTATGCAATCTTCTAGAGTCAGTTCTGCTTGAAGACGAAGAGGTTGAGTTCGCGAGCTACAATATATCGCATCCGCTAGTAGCAAGCCCAGTTATAACGGTGCGTACAAGGGGGAACAAAACCCCTGAGGAGGCGCTTAAAAAGGCTGTTGAAAAGATTCTTGAAAGGGGCAGAGAGCTCAGGGAGGAGTTTGAGAAAGCGCTTAAAGGAGCATGAGCCCTAAACGCTCTCTTTGAAGCTCAGCCTCCTCAAAGTTAACTTTAAAAGTTCACTTAGGTTTTCCACGATCTCCCCCTCACGCGCCAAAATCTCAACAGCCTCCCAAATTGATACGGCTCCTGAAAGCCATCCGTAAACTATTAAGGCTTCAGCCGCATCCGCCTGCCCATGCCTATCCACCCTCCCAGGGAGGAAACCCCGCATATCAGATTTTCTTAGGGCCGATGCAAGCGTTAAGCTATCCAGTTTCCGCCCAACGGGCTTACCCGAAATCTTAGATAGGGCAAGCGAGTAAACAAGGTTGACGTATGCATCCCCAAGGGATGCTAAGCCCCGGTCCGCTAAAACCTCAGCTAGGCTGGAATATTCATGCATAAAGGGGGGAAGCCGCCTCCTTAAATCCGCCTCATCCAATTCGATCCACCGAAACCCCTAAAAAAGTTTTTCATAAAGAATAAATCTTCTGCATCAATATTTTATCTGACGCATAATATGAAGAAGACGCTTATACTTAAGGTTGACTGCGAAAGCCCGGATGAGGAAAAGATAAGTTTGGCAGCGGAGGTTATACGCCGAGGCGGGCTTGTGGCTTTCCCAACAGAGACGGTTTATGGTTTAGGCGCCGACGCCCTAAACCCTGATGCTGTTAGAGAAATATACGCTGTTAAAATGAGACCCCTCGATAACCCAATAATCGTGCATGTCGCCGGCAAAAACGATGTTTACAGGCTTGCTGAATCAATCCCTGAAAAAGCCGAGAAGCTAATGGATATCTTCTGGCCGGGCCCATTAACGTTGGTACTTAAAGCATCAAGCATCATGCCTAGAGTGACAACCGGAGGATTAGACACCGTCGCCATAAGAATGCCGAAACATAAGGTTGCATTAGCCCTAATAAGAGCCTCGGGAACACCGATAGCTGCTCCAAGCGCCAACCTGGCTGGTAAGCCAAGCCCAACCTTGGCTGAGCATGTCATACAGGATCTCTATGGCCTAATAGATGTCATAATCGACGCTGGACCAACAAATATAGGGGTTGAATCAACAGTTCTGGATCTAACATGTGATCCGCCGCAGATCCTAAGGCCTGGTGGAGCAACATATGAGGAGCTGAGGAAAGTGCTTGGCGAGGTTGGGATCCACCCGGCTGCATTGGCGAAAAGCGAGCTGCACATTGAACATGCGCGTTCACCCGGAATGAAGCATAAGCATTATGCCCCTAAAGCCGAGATGATCCTTGTTGAGGGCGAATTCAACCTTATCGTTGAGAAGATTAGGGAGCTTGCTAAGCAGTACGCTGAAGCTGGGAGGAAAGTGGGCGTGCTCGCCACGGATGAAAGCATATCGAACTATAGGGTTGGAATCGTGAAATCGCTGGGTAGCCGAAGGGATCTTTCATCAGCCGCCAAAAACCTGTTTAAAACCCTTAGGGAATTCGATGAAGAGGGTGTTGACCTTATAATCGCTGAGGGTCTCCCGCAGGAAGGCTTAGGGCTTGCGGTTATGAATAGGCTTAGGAGGGCTGCGGGCTACAACATAATTACCGTTGGTTGGAGATAAATTTAGAGGTTGCCAGCCAGCCTACTTTTCCTCCTCAGCGTCAACTATGCCCTTCTCATTTATCATGAAGTAAGCTTCTTTCTCAGGCAGGTATGGGCTGTCAATTATCCTTGCAATTCTAACGCCCCTCGAGCCCTTCCTGAGATAAACCCTATGCGTGCACGCATGGGCCATTATGTTTCCGCCAGCTGGCCTATTCGGGTCTCCAGCGAAGAAGGAAGCCGGGTTTGCTTGAACCTGATTCGTTATGACAACTGCGAGGTTATATGCTTCCGACAGCCTTATCAGCTTATGCAGATACTGGTTTAGCTTCTGCTGCCTATCTGAAAGGTTTTCCCGCCCAATATATTCGCCTCTGAAGTGGCTTATCATGCTGTCCACAACAACGAGTTTTATGTTATTCTCGGGGCAGAGCGTGAACAGCCTGTCGATTAGGAGGCATTGATGGCTGCTGTTATATGCTCTCGCAACAAATATGTTGCTGGCAACCTCTTTAGGGTTAAGCCCCATGCCTGAGGCTATTTGATATATGCGTTCAGGCATGAATGTTCCCTCAGTATCTATGAATGCAACCTTGCCCTCTAAGCCTCCTTTATCATGCGGCAGCTGCGCGGTGACGGAGAGCATTAGGCATATCTGCGTCTTACCGGAGCCGTATTCGCCTATGAGCTCCGTTAAAGCCTGGGTTTCTATGCCGCCGCCGAGTATCTCATCAAGCTTCTTACATCCAGTTGTGCAGCGCCTCATGCTTCTTCTCCTTTCATAATATTCCTGGGCTGTCTTGAAGTCGGCTGATATCATCTTACGGGCTGATTCCTGAATCTTAAGCACAGTGTTAAAACCTAGGTTTGTCTTCTCCATTATCTCAATCGGCGGGGTGACTGCGACAGCCTCTATCGTTGTGTAGCCCGCAGCCCTAAGCTTAGACGCTATCGCTGATCCAACACCGTCTAGGGATTCCAGATCCTCCATTATCAGTAAGCCTCCCACTCAATATTTTTTCTGGAAATTTTTCTCCAGCATTCCCAGCATAGGGGGATGCGTTCACCCCTATACATAATGTATAGGGCTATATCCGTGTTCTCGCAGCTGCCGTTCCAAGGATTTGAACATGTCTCCATAATCGAGCCTGCATTGGCAGACGCTGCCCTCAAGGGCTTAGGCTTATTCTTAATTTTAGCCATCCCCCTACGCCAATAACTATTTTAGCCCGGGAGATATTTAAGAAGTATGTGAAAGATTAGGTAGGGGGAGGGGGGTCAAAATTTATTATCGTTTTTAGGGTGAAATTTTCGCTCCGCGAATTTTATGGAGGAAATCCATCAAATCCCTAACGATCTCATTTTCGAGGTTTATCTGATAGGTTTTAGGCTTAAACTGGTTTTCCTTAATCCAGCCTAAATCAACCAATGTTTTAAGCCGCCTATCCACGGAGGGAGTCCTAAGCCCTGTTGCCTTAGCCAAAGAATACTTTGTGAAGGCCTTATTTGGGTTCAAAATTAAATGTAGCAGAACCCTGAATCCCCTCCCGCATCCTAAGCCTAGCTCCAGATTCTCCCAAACGGTTCTCTCTTTAGCCCTCATATTATCCGCTCTACGGTTCAAGCTGCTTCAATAAGTTGTTTAAGAATTTTTCCAGATCTATTAATGTTGCGCCCGATATCCCAATCTCTAAAAGGGATTTCATGTCAACTATTCCGCGATATATTAGGTCCTGGATGATCCTCTCGAAATCTTCAGCCGGCTTAACGTTATACTCGTCGCATACGACGCTGTAGAGTTTCCGCAGCTCCCTTAGGCTTATATAGGCGGATCCGCTCGCCTTCAACCCTCTTACAAGAGCCAGAAGGGCAAGTCTGCCGTTGTCATCTAGGCTCATTATGTCCTCAGCTGTTATCGTTGGGTTTATCTCTCTATAAACCCTCCTAACATGTTCTGGAAGAACCTTGCTTGAACCAGTGTTTTCAGCTAGGACTCCGGAGTAATAGAGAAGCTCCAGCCCAACCCTAATGTCCCCATTAACCGGCGGATTGGCTGTTATGTCGCTTATCAGATCAAGCGTGTCTTCAGCAACCGCATGCGGCTGGAAAGCTTCCTCAACCCTGTCCTCAAGTATATCCCTAATCTGGCTGCTTGTATATCTGGGAAACTCTATTATGCCGACGCCGAGGGTTGATTTTTCACCTGGCTCAAGGAGCTCATGCCACTTGAGGGATCTGGCGATGAATATCTCGCCGACTATGGGCGTCGGCTCGCCGGGGTGAATCTCAGGTATACGCGTCAAATCGTATATGATGTGCTCCCTAGGGTTCATCTGGACAAAATAGTCTATTTCATCAAAAGTGACGATTAAGTAAATATCCTCAAACCTTAAGTACTCAACCAGCTGTCTGAGCATCTCCTCAGGGCTTAAACTCCTAGTTGATATTTTTGAAGTAGCCTTCCTAACAAGGTTCCCATAGAGAACGTAGCGTGTGACACCGTCAACTTTGCAATTCATGTAGATATGCTGCAGTTTAACACCCTCCCGCCTAGCCCTCTCAGCGATTAATTCACCGAACCTTATTGTTGTGCATGTTTTACCAGTTCCAGTTGCCCCAACGATCTGGGTGAACCTTGGATAAGCATTCCATATGCTCTTAAGCATGTCGCCATAGATTGAAAGGAGAAGATTTATTTGCTGATCCCTATGCGGTAGACGCTTAGGAATATAATATGGCGAAAGCCTATTCTTATCCTTAAATATTAACGGCCTAGGCAAATTTCGCACCTAAAAAATTATGGGAAAAGAAACCTATAAATGTAGACGTAGCGCTGCGGATCACGCTGGGAATCTTTGAATCTACTGCTAAAGAGACTCTATGGGCTTTACATTACCCATAACCGGCTTAGGTCTCTTAACCGGCGCGCACCATTTAACTGCGTTGCTGATAACCCTTAAAACGTTCTGGTTATGATACGTTGGATAAGTTTCATGTCCAGGCCTAAAATAGAAGATTTTGCCCAATCCCCTATAGAAGCAGCATCCGCTTCTGAAGACTTCCCCACCCTTAAACCAGCTTATGAATATCAGCTCATCAGGTCTAGGTATATCGAACGGTTCACCGTACATTTCTTCATTCTCAATCTCAAAATAGTCGCCTAATCCCTCAGCGATGGGATGTCCCCCGGCTACAACCCACAGCCTCTCCCTCTCCCCAGCCTCCCTCCACTTGAGATTGCAGGTTGTCCCCATTAGGCGCCTAAATATTTTTGAGAAGTGCCCTGAATGGAGAACTATCAGCCCCATACCTTCGAAAACCACCCTCCTATATACTCGATCAACAACTGCGTCGCTGACCCTCTCATGTGCAGCGTGCCCCCACCATATTAGCACATCTGTGCTGTTGAGGGTCTCCTCCCCTAAACCATGCTCAGGTTCATCCAGCGTGGCTGTTCTAACATTAAATCCTTGATCGCGGAGATATCCAGCGATGACGGCATGTATTCCCTCGGGGTATATTTCAGCAACCCTCCGATCTTCCCTCTCATGAATGAACTCGTTCCAAACAGTCACATTCAATCTTTCAACCATATGGCATCACGGCTAAAAGGTTAAGATGAACATATAAATAACATTTTTCTAAATGCGCGATCCGCTTAACTAGAGAATCCTAATCCGACTTAGCCACAATCATTAATATGCCTAAAAAAGCCAGCACTGCTCCAACCATGATGAAGAATGCTCCAAGGGCTCCTAAATCCTTCGTGTTTGAATTATAGGCTAATATTACGCCGACGATTAGCAGGATCAGCCCGGAAATCTTCTCCGCAAATATTAGGCTTAAAGCCGTTGATCTTCTCTCTTTACTCAGATTCTCCACCAGCCCAGCTAAGAATTACATGCGTAATGAACAAATAAATTTTTGCTTTATCCCCCTTCTCACTCGCCCATCTCTTTAAGCCTCTGAGGCAGATACTTGTCCACTATATGGGTTAATCCGTATCTTGAAAAGGCTTCAAGCTCACATTTCCTCTGGTTTTTCATGAACACGTTTATCTCCCTCTGCCATATGTCGCCCTTATATCTTGGATCACGCATCAACTCATGTAGGCGCTTAATATCTATGTCATCAAGCTTATCGCTTGGCAGCTTATAGTTCGCTATGTCCGAAGCCCATACTCCAGCCCACTTCGCATCTGGGGTGGTGAGCTCCTTCACATGAGCAGCGTTCGCCGAGCCGGAAATTATCACCATGGCAATGTGCATACCCCAGGGGTCAGCGTCGGTGAATATGTAAACCGGTAAACCCAGCTCCTGATTTAATCTTCGAATGAAATATCTTGTTGAGCGTGGAGCCTGACCCCTTAAAAAGACAAGTATGGAGTTGAATTTCTCATGAACCCTTTCCTCAATGAACCTTGTGAATAACCCGCCCTTCTCGATGGCTATAACCTTATCTGCGCTTGTCTCTATGAAATCCGCAGATGTTAAAGCTGGCCCTATCATGACCCCGTCGGGATGGGATGTCAGGTTTAAACGTTTACCCTCATAGTTTGGAACCGTGTACTCTATTGTTAGGTCGCCGAAGACCGCTGAGCTCTCCTCCGGAAAAACGTTGAAGTCCTCCCTTGTGCAGCCTAAAACAGTCTCTAAATCCGTTATTATGCTGTCAGATTCATCCTGATCCTGGAAGGAAATATCGTACGCCTGGGCTGAGTAGAACACATCCCTTAAGGTTGAGGTCTTCTGGCTCGTGGTGAGCTCATGGGTGAAGTAAGCCATCCAAACGAGATGTGTGAAGGGCCTCAAATGCCTAATATTGCCCGCGCTCCTCTTCACGGTTTTATTGCCCAACACATACTGCCTAAGATCTGGGTTATAAAATATGTTTTCTATAGATCTGCTGGGCATTGTGATTTGTGGGAAATATCCCTTCTCAATCTGCTCGCATAGTTCACGTCCAAAACTCTCAAGCCTTAAGAGAACATCTCTTCTCTTCTCTCTGGATTTCACGGCGCTACTCCCCTTCAAGCCTCCTCAACCTCCTTAAAAGCTCATCCACGCTAGGCGTTTCTTTACCAGCAAGCTTCGCTGAGAACTCGGCTATTTTAGGCAGATACTTCGCGAATATGGATAGGCGAACCTTTTCACGCTTAGCTCTCTCCTTCCTTGAGAGGTAGATGCTGAGCTGACGGGCTACCTCCCTTATCCCATTAAGTATTTCTCTGCTAACTTCAGGTCTGTCGGCAATCATCTCCTTACCAACGGTTTTCCATGGAATTTTGGTGCTGCATATATGGACCAGAACTGCGAAGGGCATGTTGAGCGCCAACCCATAATTCCTCCAATTAATAGATTTAACGATTTTCCAGCTCACATCGCCTGATTCATCGTAGACCAGCGGTATCTTATTAGCGAACCTATAAAGCAGTATGTCCTCACTTACAGGGATTTTCCCCCCATAGGCTATTCCAACCTCAATTATGAATGGATGTCCAGAATAGGCTGAAGGCTTACGCTGGGAGACGGCTACAAACTCAGGCTCCAGCTCCTTTAAGACTCCGGCCCTCAGAAGGTTTTCGCCTAACGGTGAAAGGCAGCTTGCATCCGGAGGGAGAAACTCATCGAAATTTTTCATCGCCTGCACAAGATTCACAATCTCCTCGGGCTTAAGCTTCTTCGGATCAGCATCCTCTGGGAAACCGGCGAATTTGAGGAAGTTTCGAGCTATGCGTTTACCAACCCTATGGAAGTGCTTCTGCATGAAGTCAAGCATTGTTCTGCAGTTTGTTACACGTATTATCCTATACATTGTTTCAACATCTATGCCGTGCGGATGCGGCAAGGTTTCCCTCGGCTGCGGGGGAAGAACCGTGGTTACCCTCTCAAACATGTATAGTCTCCCCCGGGGATCAACGAAGGTTATGTTGGCATATGGATTAACGATCGCTGTCTGCTTCAGATACTCTAAGATTTTAGGCATAGCCTTATAGTAGTCTCCCTCAATGCATAGCTCAACGATTGTTCCATGCCATTTATTCTCATTTTCACGTATTCTCCTATCCAGAATAATTGGGCGGTTCCGCTCTACATCTATCATTAAAGTATACTCGTAAATTTTAGATGTTCCGGTGCTCGATATAACTTTAACAGGCTTATTTGTTGTTATCTGCCCATAAAGAATCGTCATTGTTCCGCCTAGGCCGAAGGTTCCGCGGGACTGCTTCAGCTTATATTTTGAGCTGAAGAGGAATTGGCAGAAGGCTAATGGAACGAAATCAGCCGGTATGCCGGAGCCGTTATCCTCAACCCTTAAAACATAAAGGTTCTCATTCTTTTCATTCATAAAGGATAGGCGCACATATATGTTCGGAAGAATCCCTTGGGGTTCAGAGGCGTCAAGCGAGTTTTCAATAAGCTCCCTTATCGCTGAAAATATTGCCCTAACAGGGTTTGCGAAGCCGGCTATCTCCCTATTCCTATAAAAGAAGTCAGCGGGACTTATCTCCTGAAACACTTGGCTCATTGCCCACGCCTCTTAAAAAATATTCACCTATCCACATATTTAAAATAAAGATAAATATGTTCCTATCATGCTCATTCATGTCCGGGTAATAGCGAGCTGCCCTCCCAAAGCTCAAGGCGTCTCCTCTTAAGCTCCTGCCTCTTTCTCTGAAGGAACTTATAGACAGTTGAATGTGCGCTCCCGCCTATTAGAAGGTTCACTGCCTCACGGGCAACACCAACCTGATCAACGTCTCCTATTATTGCGACTGTATGCCCATAGACGGAAACCATGGCTCCGCTCATCTCCTCAATTATTTCCCTTGTCCTCCCATCCCTACCGATTATTCTACCCTTAACCCGCCTAAGCTCAGCCTCCGATTTCCCAAGCATATCCCTTAAATCAATTATTTCAAGCATATAATCTTCATTCTCCAGAAGCTTAAATGCCCGCTCCGGCGAGAAACCCCTACCAATAGCCATAACAACGTCTTTAGCCCTAAATATCAGCGTTGGATCCCCATTTCTCTCCTTTAGGGTTATGGTTACATCCCCAGTTTCGCTGTCAATTTCAAGTTTCACCCCTAGTCTCTTCTCAATATGCTCCTTCACGCTTCCATTTACGCCTATTAAAACCCCAATTCTCTCCCTCGGTATCCTAACGAATGATTGCGCCACCAGTTATCACCCTATATGCCTCTTCAACATCAATAACATTCACGCCGAACCTTTCAAAGTAGCGATTTATGTTTTCAATATCCCTTATTAGAAATTGGCTTGCATTAGGATGCTTAATTGAAACAGCCTGGGAAAAATCGAATAGGACAGGGCGCCCCCTAAAAACCATAATATTGTATTCGCTTAAATCGCCATGCACAAGCTCAGCGTCCCTATATAGCCTCTTAACATTTAGAAGAATGGTTCGATACATCCTCTCCGGACTTTTAAGTTCAACCTCCCTGAGCAGGGGGGCGCTGACGCCCTTTTTACCTATAAACTCCATGAGGAGCACATTATTCTTCACGGTTATCGGTTTGGGAACCCTAACCTTAGCCTCATATGCCAACTTCAAATTTTTAAACTCCTTCTGAGCCCACAAATAAACTAGGCTCCTTAAATTCTTTCTTACATTTTCAAATCTCGGATCGCCGAGAATATATGGCAGCCTGCCTCTCCTAAACTCGGCTGAAACAGTTAAAAATATTTTTATGGCGATCTCCTCACCGGCTGAATTTATGCCCCAATATATGCGGGATTCCTTCCCAGAATCTACAACGCCGTAAATCTCCTTTATTTCACCTTCATTCATAAAATCATATATTGTCATTAGGGTTGACTTATCGAAAACCTCCTCGAGAACAGCCATTTCAGAAGAGCGGTCCTTAATCAGCATCCTATCCCTTCTCTCCACTCTTTTAACTTTCTCCGCTACCTTAGCCCCAAGCTCTTCCTCGGCTGTTATGCTCCTCTTTCTTCCCAGCTCGCTTCTCTCCTCATTTATTTTAGCGCATATTAACGATCTTAATGTATATCACCCTATTTAATGTTCCTTTCTAAGCCATTTCCACTTAAGGCATTAACATTTAAACAGTAAGTGCAACTTTCTAATGGTTGTATGCTGGAAAAGGCTATTATATTAGCGCTATTGTCAGGTTGAATGAAGATGCACGTCTTCCTAAATTGTTCTTTTAGCGCCGCAATTTGGGCACACCGTTTCAGTTTGAGGCATTAGGGCTCCACAATATTTGCATGGAATCATCACTACTTCCCGAATTACTTCCCTCTCCTTAATGATTGGCGCGGCTGACGGTTGGGTTACTTGCACTTCCAACGTTTGGCTTGAGGCATCCGGTCTGCCCTTAACGGCAATCACACCCTTAATCGACCATGTAACTTTCCTATCGATACTTTTAAGCGTCGGTTTCACTGTAACTGGAATGTTTATGCTGAAGGGGAATTTTCCGGTAAAGCCTCTTGATATGTGTATTGGTCCGCTAAGGCTGGGCTTTGCAAAATATAGCGTTGCTGACTCCCAAACTTCCCTAGTAACCTCACGCTTTAGTGTTGCGTCATAAACAGGCTTAAGAACTTTTGCTGACTCAACGCATTGGAACTCGCATCTTATATCGTCAGCATCAAAATCCTCAGAGGAGGATATTGCCAACTCACCCTCAACATTCTCGCCTAAAACATATGTGCTCTTATTAAGATTTAAAACTAGGTTAACTTTAGGCGGCGTAACTTTCTCAACCATCTTTCTTAGAAATGCCAAGTAGACATCCTTCTTAATAGTCAATCTCAATATTTATTTTTAAAGAATCTCCAGAAATATTTTATGCCTTACGTCAAATTATATTTATAAGAATCTTTAAGAAAACTATAAATATAATTAGATTATGGCGGTTCCTATGAAGCTGTCTTTTACCACCCTGGGATGCCCACATTGGGATCTGAATAAGATCATTGAAAATGCTGCCAGGATGGGTTTCGACGCTGTTGATTTTCGAGGTTTACTTGAAGACATAGATATAACTAGGCGGCCGGAGTTCACAACGGATCTCAACAGAACAAGGAGGCTATTTGCCGATTACGGTGTTGCAGTCTCCGGAATAGCCATCTCCGCCCGGTTTGCCGTTGTAGATCCGTCGGAAAGGATGGAGCAGTTTGATGAAGCCCGGCGTAATATGGCTCTTGCCGCTGAGTTGGATGCACCGGTCGTCCGCATATATGGCGGTAGAATACCGAAAGGCTATGATGCCGAAACAATTATGCCTTTTATTGTAAGGAATTTGCAGGAAATCGGAGATGAAGCTGAAGATTATGATGTTACATTAGCCTTGGAGACCCATGATGACTGGGTTGATTCATCGCTATGTGCCAGATTAATGAGGGAGGTAAATCATAAACGTGTCCGCATACTCTGGGATCTTCATCATCCATATCGCATGAAAGGTGAACCTCCGGAGATAACCTACAATAATCTGGCACCCTACATTGTCAGTATTCACGTGAAGGATTCAATAGTGGATAATAATGGGAATGTGAGGTATGTTCTGCTTGGGGAGGGAACGGTGCCATTAAAAAAGATGCTTAACATGCTGATTGAGGGAGGATATGAAGGATACGCAATATTAGAATGGGAGAAAAGATGGCATCCTGATCTTCTCGATCCTGAAATAGTTTTTCCGCAGTATGTGCAAAAAATGCATGAATGGCTGGGTGAACACATAAGAAGAGATCGCTTCGCTAAATAAGCGGATCCCAATCTTCTAGCCGTCTCCTTCACGGATCCAACATTAATGCTGAAAAAAGGCTTTAGAATGGATCCCATCTTCACGCTTTGCTCAATGCATTCCCCTCCGCATCTCTCCATAAAACCCTCATTTCATTACATGTTTCAGATGCTCCCTTAGGGGAAAAGCCCACTTTTGAGCCTGAAAATCAGCTTATTTTTAGAATTGAGAAAATTTTAACCTTATAAGCGGGAATAATCCAATTTTTTGGGGCGAGCGATAGATCCTTCCAATATCTAAACAGCTGGGATCATGCAATGCGCCCCTCTAAAAGTTACGGGAAACCTCTTCATCATTGAATTGTTAGGAGTCCCATTTTACGCAGATGCTCCACTTGACCCTTCGTGTAGCGCCAGATTATGTCCCCGCGTGTTTCATACTGAAAGTCCCATGGGGACACTAGAACAACATCGCCGACCCTTATCCAGAATCTCCGCTTAAGTTTACCCCTTATGCGGCATATACGTTCATGTCCATCTTGACATTTAACCAGTACCCGATCGTAGCCGAGCAGCTTCATGGCTACCCCTAGCACATCGCTTCCCGATGGAAGCACTAGCTCATCCATTTCTTCCTCGCTGATAACCTTCTTCTTACCCAAATGTTTACCTCTCGGAAATATTCCGGCTTCAGATTATCTGTTAAAGAGGGGAACCTTGCTTAAATACTTTTAATTATTACGGCTGGAAAAATGCTGATTATAAACCTAGCAAGCTCCAAACCTTATTAACTGCTTCACCGGCTTTTTTCACTGCTTCTCGGATTGGTAGGCTTCTTAATCTTTCATCGAAGGGTTCAGGGGTCACATGTCCATCATACCCGATCTCCATCAGAGCCCTTAGAAAACCAACGATGTCTATGACGCCGGTCTCACCCCGGAAGCCTCCTGACATTATCCCTCTGCTCATCGATCGGTATGCCTTGAGGAGCATCATTAATGTGGACATAAACTATCTGTCCACCTTTTAAACCCCTTATCTGCTCCAATGTTCCATGAGATGTATACCAATGCCAACTGTCAAGCAGAAGCCCAACATTTTCAGTTCCAATCGCGTTGCAGAGACTAAGCGCTCCGTCCATTGTGCATATAAACTCATATTTATGTCCAATCCTGAGGGTTTTAGGCGCCACAAACTCTAACCCTAGGAGGCAACCGTAATCTTCCAG
>CAYPJR010000020.1:0-18525 GCA_964411115.1 uncultured Candidatus Bathyarchaeia archaeon
TGTTAGCCAATAAATTATGCATGAGTGGGCTCCCTAGGTGGTTCCCAGGAATTTTGTGCCAGCCATGTCCCCCCTAAGCCGGTATGAATGTCCCAAGTCGCATCTCTAGTTTGCTAGAAGGAGTAACGTTCACTAAGCAAGCGTTTCTCATTAGAGTTCTCAATATTCATAGATTCGTGTTTCTGTGGAATGCTTTTTATTTACATGTTCCAAAATATTTGTTGGTGTTAGAAATGTCTAGAAGAACCCTTAGGGTTTCAAAGATTAGAGACGGCACTGTTATTGATCATATAAATAAGGGGCATGCTTTGAACGTTATAAAGATTCTGGGAATTAATGGGCGATCTAACGGTGTTGTTACAATAGCCATGAATGTTCCAAGCCGAAAGCTAGGCGTTAAAGATATCGTGAAGATTGAAGGGCGAGAGCTAAACCCTGAAGAGGTCAATAAGATTGCGCTTATAGCTCCGCATGCCACAATTAATATAATAAGGAATTTTAAGGTTGTTGAAAAGGAAAGGGTTAAGCTCCCATCAATAATACATGGAATAATTAAATGCACAAACCCGCCGTGCATATCCAACAGCGAAAACGAGCCTGTTAAACCAATCTTCTATGTTGAGAACGAAGAGCCCTTAAGGCTGAGATGCCACTACTGTGGGCACATAATGGGTAAGGAGGATGTGCTGAAGCAATACTGAACATTAAGTGTTAATCTGGTGCGTGAAAAATTTTGAAGCAGCAGCCCCGCCATATTTTCCTAACAGGTCCACCTAGAATTGGAAAGACAACAATAGTGTTGAAGGTTGCCAGCGAACTTAAGAATATGGGTCTTAAAGTAGGCGGCATGATAAGTCAGGAAATTCGCGAGGGAGGGGTTAGGGTCGGCTTCAAAATAGTGGATCTTAATACCGGCGTGGAAGGCATATTGGCTCATATAAATCATAAAGGCGGGCCCTCAGTGGGCAAATATAGGGTCTGCTTAGAGGATTTAGAGAACGTAGGTGTTAAAGCAATATTGAACGCATGTGAAGAATCAGATTTAATTGTTATAGATGAGGTTGGACCGATGGAGCTTCACTCTGAAGAATTTAAGAGGGTTGTCTTAAAAGCCCTAAACAGCGGAAAGACGGTTCTTGGAACAATACATTATAGGGCTAGCTCCCCATTCATGGATGCGGTAAGAAAAAGGGGAGATACGGAAATAATTGAGGTTACATATGGAAACAGAGACAGCCTGCCTAAAATGGTCATCAGAGAGATTTCTGAAAGCGCACGCTAAGAGAAGCATGGTGGATAAACTTGTTAATCTGCGGGATCGACGATGCCGGACGCGGCCCAGTCATAGGCCCGCTTGTCATAGCTGGAGTTGTCGTTGATGAGCATGGCTTATCAAACCTGATTAATATTGGTGTTAAGGATTCAAAAACCCTATCGCCTAGAAGAAGAGAGCATTTGGCAGCTGAGATATTAAGGATCATTAAGAATTATAAAATAGTTAAAGTTCCACCGTCGGAAATAGATCGCGTCGTTGAAACTGGGAAAAAACTTAACCGCTTAAATAGGCTTGAAGCCCGCGTTATGGCGGATATTATAAGAGAACTTAAGCCTGACATAGCCTACGTTGATGCTTCAGACGTACTGCCGGAAAGATTTAGGCAGCATATAGCCCAGGAAATCCCATTTAAGATTGAAATAGTTTCAGAGCATAAAGCCGACAGGAAATACCCCGTTGTTTCAGCAGCATCAATAATAGCGAAGGTGGAAAGGGATAGGGAAATTGCGGAGCTAAAAAAGAAATACGGAGACTTTGGATCGGGCTATGTAGCAGACCCAAAGACGATACATTTCCTAAGAAGATGGATTGAAAATCACGATTCCTACCCGGACTTCGTTAGGAAGTCATGGAAAACAATAAAGACGCTGATGAAAAATAAGGATTATGGGCATCAGAGAAGCCTAAAAATATAAAGAACACAAAAGGCTAAAGAGCATCCTTAACTAAAAATATTAAATGGGTGTAAAAATCTCCAATGGTCAATGAGGACGACATCATTAATTTTCTAATAGAACATGATGGAGAAGCCACATTAGATGAGGTTTCATCAACCTTAAAAATTCCAAAGTATGGGCTAAACTCCGCATATGCATTATTATACTCGCTCAAATCTAAAAACATTGTTGAGAGAAGGGGTGATAAATGGGTCCTGATCGAGCGGAGAAGAACCCCTACAACCTCTCCCCCTAAACCCATTGAGGAAGCTATGAAAGCAGTGGCAAAAACCTTTGAGGAAGCATCTCTAATTCAAGGTCAATTTTCTCCCACACCGCTGGATCTTCAAGTTGAGATTAAGCCGGAGGAACATTTAGCTCCCGGCGTAATCAGCCTAATGAAGCCTAATAAGCCCTATGGAACGCTTAAAAACCTTAAAAGTCTGGAGAGCGGAACGGTTCTAGACATGCTTTTTCTTAATCCCAACGGCGAGTCCCTCGGAGGGATTCCATCCTCAGGACAATTCGCTATTATTGGGCCCTTAGGCGCTGGCAAGAGCCTAATTGTCGGCGAAGCAGCTCTTAGGGTCTCTGACTCCGGATTAAGAGTTCTCTACGTATCGCTCGATGATTTTTGGAGATTTGAGTCTCAAAGGTTTGATCTTCAATCCCGCATGTTTCTTATGGCTAAGATTCTCGACTTAAATTGGGATAAGATAAGTGAAAATCTATACGTGCTGGATCAGCGATTGATAAATGAATCCTTTAAGGAAAACTATAAGCGGCTGGTTAATGATGAGAAAATCTCGTTGGCAATATTTGACTCGCTGGATGGGCTTAAATCATGCATTAGGGAAACAAAAACATTTCATGAAATATTAAGAGATATTGTTCAAACCAATAAGACTTATGGAATTACCGGGATATTCACCGCTCATTTAGATCCGTCACGCTTTGATTTGCATATCGCAAATGAAGCATCCATTTTCCCAGCGCATTTAATGGATGGCGTCATTGCGGTTGCAGATGCACAGATAAATGCTCCGGGTTTAAAAACGAACATTAAAGGGTTTAAGAGGCTGAAGGTTATATGGGTCTTAAACTGTCAAATCTGCGGTTTTGAGGAAAGCGGCATTTTGATCTGCATAACGCGTGATGGACTTATTCGATTGATTGAGCCTTAAATAGAGCCTATTTCAAGACGGCTTAGGCCTCAAGTACTCGATTCTCATCTGGATTCTGGATTTTTCCTCAGTGCAACCCCTTATCTTCCTTTCTATCTCGTTTTTTCTAGACTCCAATTCTCTTCTTCGCCTTGATATAGCGTTAAATTTCATCTCCAGCTGGCTATACCTATATGGGTCGCGGCATCTCCTCATCTCATCAATTATTTTATTCTCCTCATCTAGGATGGCGGAGTATGCTTCTTCAATCTCTTTCCTCTGAGCCTCTAGTTGAGCTAAGGTTTCATCGATCATCCTTAATTCTTCTTTCAGCTTCTCCAGAATGGTTGTCTGTGACATATTTGCGAAAATTTAATAACATATTAATAAATCTGTCGGATTTCTATTTCTTTGAACCCTGCTCCAGGATTTTCTCAAACCACTCTATATCTTCATCCTCAATCCGCCTGTATTCGGCTATTATCCTATCTATGGTCTCCACTTCCTCCTCGAAAATCTTTCTAAGCTCCTCCTCGAATTTTGCTGGATATTTGTATGGCTCTTGAATCGTTAAGTAGAGCAGCCCGGACATCAGCCTACCGATTATTGAAATCAGGTAAACCGTCATCATGGACTCTTCAAAACCTAGACCCATACCCATGCATAGGTCGAGCATGTAGCCCCCAGTTACTGAGCCGAGGAAGCTGAATGATCCAGCTACGGCGTTATATATGCTTATATGTGAACCTCTCATGCTTCTAGGCGAGATGTCCAGAAGATATGCTGAGAGAGCAACATCTGAGGAAGCCATCAGTATGCCGACAATAAAATTAACTATTATTAACTCATTCACTGTTCTCGCGATAGCATATATGAGCGGTATTAGAAAAAGCCCTGTTCTGCCTAATACTATAAGCGGCTTCCTTCCAGCTCTATCGGCTATTCTACCCGTAAACCTGCGAACTATTATCGCTGTTGAAGCGCTGACAACGTTAAGGAGGGATATTTGAAACATGTCCGCCTTAACAACCTTTACAACAGTTATCGTAAATAGGGGCCAGGCTAAACCCATAGTGAAACCCTGTATTGTTGAAAGCATGCATAATCTTTTAAAATAAGGGTTTGTTCTAAGGGCTTTAGCCCAGCCCCTAATGGAGAACGTCTCCTCATATGAGGGTTCACCTTTAATTTTAAGCGTTATCAATGCAGCGGTCAAACTAAAAATGAAGCATAAAATAATAGGTATCCTATACATTTCTCTAACTTCTCCCCCAACCCGATAGAGAATGTAGCCAGAGATTATCGTTGCAGGCATGCTTCCCATAGACGCCATCGCATTAAGCTTAGCCAAAGTTTTCCCTCTGCCAATCCTGCTTGAGTAATCGCCTATAAGGGAGTTTAATGCGGGTGCAGCCATCGCAGATAATACGTAGGACAAGAGAATAATTATGATGAACTCAACTACACCGCTCACCTGCAGCAGCAGTAGCAATGCTAAAGCATAGAGGAGGCTGCCTAAAAATAGGAATGGTTTTCTCCGCTTAACCCTGTCTACAACAAGCCCCCAAGGTATCTGTGCCATGCTGGGTGAAACCGAGTTTATCGCTTGAACTAATCCTATTTCTGAAGGTGAGGCGCCGAGCTGGGTCGCGTAAATCGGTATGAAGGGACCTATGAGTCCGCCTCCAAAGGAGGCTAAGAAGGTCCTCCTGTACAGTATTTTTAAGCCCTGATCCGCATCATCGTCAAATTTTTGTTCGCTCATTTTATTCAAAAATGATTCGCTGTCTCCTATAAATAAATCTTCATGAGAAGCAAGTATATGAAACTGAAAATGCGAAATTCTCTCCACGATTGAAGTCGGGGATCTCCAGCCTTTCCCCAGGTTTAGGCTTCACAAGTCGCCCTCACAGCCTGTTTTGTTGGAAGCACGCCCTTACGGCGCGAGGCTCCAGCGTTCGCCGCGAAGTTTTGCGCTTCTTGGTCACATCCGCTGGTTCAGGGGCGCCACTATTTCTCTATCCCTTGTGGACTCGTGGAAGGCGCTTTCTAAACGATTAGAGGCTAGGAACGGCTGAATCGACGCCTTAAAAGTTGAAGTAGTCCGGTTGCAAAAATCTTATTTAAGAGCGTTCGGTTAATCTATTTAAAAAATAGTTGAATCTAAGAAATTTGCCGAAGTTTAGAATCTAAATGATTCCTATAATGGAGGCGGGCTGCGCTTTGAGGGAGGAAATCGAGAAAAGGGTCTTAAGGATTTTAATAAATACGGGCCTAATGATCCTAATAGGGTTAGCGCTGAGCTTCTTAAATATAAGCCTCCCCTCTGTGCTGACCATAATACCGACTGGAAGTTTTTCATTAACGGTTTTCATATCTCTAATCATAATTATAGTGCTATTTTTTACGGCTCTAAGAATCACATTAGACTTAATAAGGCTGATGGACGCTGCCTCAGCTTCATTCCTGAGGCGTATACCGGGCTTTAATCCCGAGAAGAGTCCCTCAATAATTAGGGCGCTAAAGGAGTTGTTAGCGGTCTTCGCCGTAGCCATATGTATGTCGCTCTCTTCACCATTAATTTCATCCATTCCTAAAGTGGGCGGATGGTTAAGCCTAGCGCTTTCAATAGCTGCATTCGCTTTCTCAGCAATATTAATGTATGATGCTGGCAAAACCATATATGCTGCTTTCGAATCCTCGATACAAATTTTAGTTGACCATATAGTTGCACATATCAACGGTGATGAAGCAAAGAATATGAAAAACGATGTAAGTAAATCAAATCGTGGGCGGGATTAAAAATGGACCTGGACGATTTTTATTTTCGATTCCTTCCAGTTTAAACGGCGCTATTCAACATATATTGCTGGTTTATATGGCCTGGCTTGCTGCGCTTTCCCCCTCGGATCATACTTCTGCTGGTCTTCTTCGCTATAAACGATTACTTCAGCGTTAAACTCTTTTTCTAGGAGAGTTTTTGCATAGTTTATTTCAGTTATCTCATCAATTATGCCGGCCTTCAAAAGCCTATCTTTCCTATCCTTAGGAAGCGTATTGATCTCCTCAATCAGCCTGCTTACGAATGGCGCTAGGCTTTTAGCTACGCTTCTCAGCTCATGGTCTTCCATTAAGGTCTTCATCGCCTCTCTCATGTCCACCATTTTAGATGCTGCAGCCTCTAAAATCTTCATGTAAGCCTTCCATTTCCATTGCGCCGCAGTATAATAATAGATCCTCTTCGGCTGCGTCTTCATCAACCTCAGAATATTTATTGTGTCGCTTATTAGATTTTTAATGAAGACCTCGGTCTCCTCAGCTTTTAAGTCTATTTTAGATTCATCGTATTCCGGCCATTCGGCAAGCGACACGAAGCCCTCGTTTCCAAGCATGCTCCATATTTCCTCACATATGAATGGCGCGAATGGCGCCAAAAGCCTAACCCATATGTTAGCGATGTCCCTAAGGGTCTTCGGGTTAGGTTTATCTCTGCGCCTAAGATACCATCGCACATCATTCCAAATCTCATAGAGGGCTATTTCAGCAGCGGTTCTTGTCTTAAGATTTTCTATGGCCTCCGTTACAGATCGTATCCTACCCTGCATCGTTGAGAATAACCATCGATCTATACTTTTAACTTCCTCATCGCCGTCCATCTTTGCGATCTGCTCCATGAACGCGTAGAGCGCTTTAAGTCTGGCATCTATGCTTCTGGCATTTTCTTCACGCCAATCCGGATCATCCATTTCCTCAGCTGCTAAAGCTAAAGTTAACCTAACAACATCGGCGCTGAAACGGTTTATAGCATCCCTTAAGGTTAGAAAGTTCCCCTTCGACTTAGACATCTTTTGTCCCTCAATTGTTAGCACACCGTTTACGCCTATTGCTCTTGGCCACTGCTCCCTCGGGAAGAGCGCAACATGCTGGAATATGAAGAATGATAGATGGTTTGGAACAAGTTCCTTAGCTGACACTCTGAGATCAACCGGGTACCAGTATAGGAACTCCTCACGCATTTCACGTATTACTGAAGGGGCGATTCCAGACTTCCCAGCCACAGTCTCTAAATCTCCCTTTCCAAAAAATATGTAATCAAAGACTTCCCTCAGCATCTGCTCCGGCTTAATATCGCATTGCCTAATATGCTTAGCTATCGTGTAGAAAGCCATGTAGATTGTTGAATCGCTTAATGTCTCAACTATCCATCCGGGGCTCCAGGGAAGAGGTGTGCCTAAGCCTGTTTTTCTAGCGCATGCCCAATCCCTAAGCCAATCGATTTTGTCATGGAAGTATGCTCTTGCGCTCTCAGGGAAAATCTTAGCTGAGTCAATTGCTTCATGAGCCATCTTCTTCCATTCAGGATCGGAATAACGTAGAAACCATTGGTCTGAAAGTATTTTAACAATGCATCTTGTTGTGCATCTACATATAACCTTCTGGGGTAAATCATACATTGAATCCGCTATATTCTTTCTCCTAAAGTCTTCTATTATTTTGGTCTTCACATCTTTAACTATTTTGCCAGCGTATTCGCCGCATATGGGCTTTAAAATGCCTGTGTGAAATTCCTTCCTATATATTATTGATGTTGCTTCCTCAAGCTTAGGGTCAAATTGATCTTTAATTTTAAGCTGCTCAACTATTTCTATGGCTGGATAATCGCCGAAGCCATCGATGCTTATCAACGAGATGGGTTTAATCCCTTTAATCGCTTCGGCTGAAATGCCGAATCTCTCCAAAGTCTCCGGTTTTTCTATTAGGTCTTTAAGAGCCACCCAATCTGCGGGCGCATGCGCTGGAACGCTGTAAACGACGCCGGTTGCAGCTTCCGGATCAACGAACCATCCGGGAAGTATAGGGAGCTCTCTGCCGCCGATGGGCTCCTTAAAACTTTTACCGATCAGTTCTTCACCTTTAAACTCCCTTAAAACCTCGACCTTCTTAAGCTGCTCAGAGAGCTTCCGCGCAGCCTCTTTGCTTATAATCCATTTTTCACCGTCAACTCTGGCTTCAACATATGTTGCATCTGGATTTATGAACATATTTGTTACGCCGAAGATAGTTTCAGGCCTAAAGGTTGCCGCTGGGAGATATCCATCGCCAAATATGAATTTTATTAATGTATATTCTTCCGGAAATACTCCCTCACCTTCCAAACGATCATGATCCCCGGTTGGACTTTGGCAGTTTGGGCACCAAACCACTGGATGTGTTCCCCTAGTAACATAGCCCTTCTCGCGTAGGGTTTCATACTGCCACTCTATGAAGCGGCTGTATGTCTGTTCATGGCTTGTTGTGTGAAATTCCCTACGCCAATCAACTGAGAATCCCATTCTCTTAACAACTTCTCTACTCTCACGGGTGTAGTAGCTTGCCATGTAAACCGGATCAACAAACTTATCAAGCTCCTCTTCTGGAACGCCGTCAATCTCCCTTAAAGCTCTTATTAATTCTTTATCGCCCATCTTCAATCTTAGCGATGCACCAACTATCGGCTCACCGGTCCAATGCCAAGCCCATGGGAAAAGCGTGTTGTAACCCTTCATCCTCATGAATCTGGCGTAAATATCCACGCGGGTAGCTGTGAAGCCGTGTCCCATATGCAGCGGGCCATTCATGTATGGGTAGGGGAATGTCGCGAAGAATTTTTTACGTTTCGGATCGGGATCAGCCTCAAATATTCGGGCTTCCTCCCACCTTCTTCGCCACTTTTCCTCAATCTCTCTCCAATTTATCGAAGCCATCTTCACTTCCCCACAATTCTATAAATAAATTCTTTAGCTTCCACTAAAGCTTTAGCGGCGTTTTCAACTCTTAATCCGCCGGCTTGGGCAAAATCTGGTTTTCCGCTTCCACCTCCGCCAAGAGCTGAGCCGATTTTTCGAGCTATCTCCGACGCGTTGACGCCGGCTTTTATTGCTTCCTCACCGGCTCTGATGACGGCTCTGGCTTCATTATTAACGCATATAAACGCAACAATGGCTCTGGGATTCAATTTAACAATTTCGTTCGCTGTTTTAATAAGCAGATCCACATTGGCTTCCTGCATGTTAACCACTCGCGAAATAAATTTTAAGCTGCCAATATTTAAGGCTGCAGCGGAATATTTTTCAGCCATTATCTTAGCGATCTTCTCGATGAGGCGCTCCCTCTCACGGCGTAGCTCTTTATGTTCGTTCATAATCCTTTCAACTGTTGCTTCAACCTTCTCGATTGATGCTTCAAGAACCTCGGCGATCTTAAGCATCTTCGTTTCTGTTTCCCGCGTTCTCCTTAGGGCCGGTATCCCCGCGCTGAAGATTATTCTTTCGACGCCGTCCTGTATTCTCTCGGTTCGAACTATTTTTATTAAGCCCACTTCGCCGGTTGATTTACAGTGTGTTCCTCCGCATGCTTCAACATCCCAATCTCCAGTCTTAACAACCCTTATCTCTCTACCTGGAACAACCCCTCCCTGATAGAGCCTGAAGCCGTATTTTCTCTCCGCTTCCTCCCTGGGCATCCAGAATATTTCAACGGGCATGTTCCTTAAAACAGCCTCGTTGGCTAACTCTTCTATTTGAGCGATCTCCTCCCTGCTTAGCCTTTTCGGATGAGTTATGTCAAGCCTAGATTGCTCAGCGTCTTTCTGGGCTCCAGCCTGCCAAACATGTTCGCCGAGTATTCTCCTAGCTGCGCCCATAATTAAATGGGTGGCTGTGTGATGCCTCATTAGGCTTATCCGCCTATTCCAATCTATTACGCCTTTAACCTCTTCACCCTCCTTCGGGACCGGTCCATCGACAAAGTGAACTATAATATTGCCAACGGTTTTCCTCACATTGTAAACTCTAGTTTTCACGCCGTTAAATTCTAGAAAGCCATGATCAGCCGGTTGCCCACCGCCCTCCGGATAGAAGGCGGTTTTATCCAGTATTACGCGGTTTCCGGAAACCCTAAGAACCTTAGCGTTAAACTCCCCAATGTAGGCATCTGCGTAATATAATGGGTAAGTTTCAGGAAGATCTGAAACATCTATGCCTAGATCCTCAATTTCTTCAGCGGCTTTAAATGCCGGCCTTGAGGATGCCACATGCTTCTCCGCTACGAAACTATAAAATCCCTCAGGAACGTTAACAAATATGCCCTCGGATGAGGCAACTTCGCTGACAACTTCAGGTGTTAATCCATGAGAATCGTAAAGTTCAACAAGTTTTTCAATCGGCATCTCCCCTTCACCCCTCATCTTAACTTCACGGACAATTCTCTTCACAAGATCTCTTCCCCTCTCAAGGGTCTGCTCATACTTCTCAAGTTCTATCTTTAGTAGCTCTAAAATTTCATCGCGCATCTCCGTTAAATGCGGGAAATCAGCCGACCAATGGGAGATCTGCATGTCCACTATGTCCATCATCATATTTTCAATTGACAGGTTCTTAAGCAGCCTATATGTTCTCCTAATTAATAATCTGGCTAAATAGCCCTCCTCAACGTTTGATGGAACAACACCCTCAGCGAGCATAAAAGCCAAACATTTAGTATGGTCAGTTACGGCGAAAGCGTCAACTATGGGGTTCACGATGCGCTGCAAATCATCCACATCAAAGCCTAGGTTAGACGCTATTCTCCTCCAGTTCTCAGCCCGACTTACAGTTTTAGATATACTTATCAAACCTGAAGCCTTAGAGAATTCCACTAAAATTTTCTCATCTACGGCGCCTATTCCAGCCAACCTCATGATCCTGTCGAGCAGAGCGCCGTAAACCGCATGGAAGCAGCTTAATGAGCCTTGAGAAAGCCACGTGAACCTCTCTATCCCATAGCCGGTGTCAACCGTTCTTATTGGCAGCTCGATCAGCTCATCGCCCACAACCTTATATCTCATGAAAACTAATGTTGCAACCTCCAATCCGCCAACCACGCTCTCAACATCTGGACCGGCGTTTCCGCCGCCTGACCATATTCCCTCCTTATAAATTACATATTCCGGTTTAATGTGGAGAACGCTCGTTAAGAATTCATGGTGATATCTTAATGTTTCATCCTTCCAGTAAACCTCCCTATCTGGATAGTTAAACGCATGGTGACCGCCCATCTCGAAGATCGTTAGATGCCTCCCAAAGGTTGGACCTACATTTTCCAGATCAGGGAATCTTATGCATGGTTGACTTATGACGAGCGGGTTGGCCGGAGGCGGAATCAGCCCCTCAGTTACATATGGCTGGAAATCAATTATGCTGGCATTAGTGAAGTATAGGTCGTCTCTCCATCGGGCAACAATAGGGTAGGGTTTAATGCGCTTATGGCCTCTCTCCTCAAAAAAAGATAGGAAAGCCTCCCGCATCTCGCTCAGAGTGTAAAATCTCCAAACTGGAGACTTACCGATAAAGGTGTATGATCCGCAGCCGTAAATATTAGATTCTCCGCAGAAGGTTTGATCGCTATTCAATGTCCAGAAATACTCGCCGCATTTTGGACAAAGCTTCCTAACATAACCGTTTTCCAGAAAGAATGGTAATCGATATTCCTCCTCAGGAAACCGCATTAATCTCCTCCTCAAGCAGTTATTAAAGTAAGCGGTAAAATTAAGAATAATTTGGGAAAGCGCTTAAATAAGTATCGCTGTGGCAATAAAATAATTAATAATCAATCTATCCAAATAGGGCCGCGAGTCCCTCCAGAGCTTCCTCTTCCTCTTTCTTCTCCTCTTCCTTCTTCTTTTCTTCTTTAGGCTTCTCCTCTACAGGCGCAGGTGCAGGGGCAGAAGGCGCAGCTGGCGCAATCATTGGCATAAATGTTGGCGCAGACTTTAGAGCCTCATCAATGTTTATTTCAGATAGAGCCGCAACTAAAGCCTTAACCTTTATTGGATCCACATTTATACCCGCTGCATGTAGAACCCTAGTTAAATTTTCCTCATCTATCGGTTTACCGGCCCTATAGAGCAGCATCGCGGCATGTATATACTCCATCCTAAATCACCATCCTCATTTATTGGCTTTTTTACTCAACCTTTCGAACATAGCTAATCTACTACTTAAAGTTTCCGCTAAAGAAAAATATTTAAGCTTACTGGGAGAAATTAAGCGGCGAAGAGATGTTGAATGATTTCCCCGCATTTTAGGTAAGATTATATGTTTCTACCATAACATTATTTAAATACAATCGTAAGATTGTATCTGAAGCATGCATATGGAGGTTGACGTTCAATTGCTGGTTGAGGTTCGTTGGCACGGTAGAGGCGGCCAAGGCATAGTTACAGTGAGCCGTATGCTTGCTCAAGCAGCGCTGCTTGACGGCAAATATGCGCAGGCTTTCCCGGAGTTCGGTCCTGAAAGAAGGGGCGCTCCAGTTACTGGATATACGAGGATATCTGATGAGCCGATTGTGATCCACAGCCAAATATATAATCCCCACGTTGTGGTTGTTGTTGACCCAACGCTTATAGGCAGCGTCAATGTGACCAGGGGGCTTGCACCTAAAGGATTAATTGTGGCTCATTCTGATAGAAGCCCTGAAGATTTAAAAAAGATCCTGGATGCGTATGAAGCGAAAGTTTACACTGTTAACGCCATGAGGATAGCGCTTGACATATTGGGCAGACCAATATATAATACGGCTATGCTTGGGGCTCTACTAAGGGTTACGCCGCTGGCAAGATTGGATTCGCTTATAAAGGTCATTGAGGAAAGGTTTCCAGGACCTGTTGGTGAAAAAAATGTTGCTGTAATAAAGAGGGCTTATGAAGAGGTGAAGGGAGCTGAGTGAAATAAAATTGGGATGGAAGTCTCTTCCAATAGGCGGTTTTCTGCTGGAACCTGGATCAGCAATAAAATATAAAACCGGAGATTGGAGAGCTTTTAAACCGGTTATAGATCAGAAGAGATGCGTAAATTGCCTTTTATGCTGGATCTACTGTCCAGACTCGGCTATAATTAGACTTGAAAAGTTCGTTGATGTAAACTACGATTACTGTAAGGGATGCGGTGTCTGCGCAAATGAGTGCCCGGTGAAATGCATAACAATGGTGGAGGAGAAACGTTAAATGGCGAAAATAATTGGTTTAACTGGAAATGAGGCTATAGCGTACGCTGTTAAACAATGCGATGTTGACGTAATAGCTGCGTACCCAATCACCCCGCAGACGATAATGGTTGAGCTGCTCAGCGAATACGTTTATAATGGTGAGATTGACGCCGAGTTTGTATGCGTGGAATCGGAGCATTCAGCCATGTCTGCCTGCGTCGGCGCAAGCCTAACAGGCGCTAGGGTTTTCACCGCAACAGCAAGTCAGGGTTTAGCCTTAATGCATGAGATGCTTTACATTGCTTCTGGGCTGAGATGCCCAATAGTAATGGGTGTTGCAAATAGGGCTTTATCCGCTCCGCTTAATATCCATGGGGATCACTCAGACATGATGGGTTCAAGAGACTGCAGCTGGATACAAGTATATGCTGAAAACGCTCAGGAAGCATATGATTGGATAATTCAAGCGTTCAAAATAGCTGAGGATCACAGGGTTCTGCTTCCAATAAGCGTGAACATAGATGGCTTCATAATTTCACACTCAATGGAGAGGGTTGAAGTTTTAGAGGATGAGGATGTTTCAAGGTTTCTTCCACCTAGAAAGCCCATTATAACGATTGATCCAGCAAAGCCGATAACCGTTGGGGCTCTATGTTTACCGGACTATTACTTCGAAGTGAAGCGTCAGCAAGTTCAAGCCTTAAATGAATCCCGCAATGTTATACGTGAAGTTAACAAAGAGTTCGAGTCTTTCAGCGGCCGGAAATATGATTTGCTGGAGACATACGGAATGGGCGACGCTGAGGCGGCGATAATCTGCCTGGGAAGCACGGCTGGAACAGCAAAGGCTGTTGCGATGGATCTTAGAAGTGAGGGTAAAAGGGTTGGGGTTATAAAGCCCTGGGTCTACAGGCCCTTCCCGGAGGAGGACTTGGTTAAAGCCGTTGGAGATGCTGAGGCGCTGGCTGTTCTCGATAGGGCTTGCAGCTTCGGTGCGCCCTTCAATGCGCTCTGCAGCGATGTTATTGCAGCGCTCTATCGCCATGGAAGAAGCGATGTGAAAGTTTTCAACTGCGTTTACGGCTTGGGTGGAAGGGACATAACGCCCGCCGATATAAGGGCAATATTCAACGAAGCTCTTGAAGCGGTTCAAACTGGAATTGTGAAGGAGCAATTAAAGTTTATAGGGGTGAGGGAGTGATGGTTAGGCTTAGTGAACTGCCGGTTGAGGAGCTTTTCACATCGGGGCATAGGCTCTGCGCGGGATGTGGAGCTGGAACAATAATGAGGATGACCCTGAAAGCTACCCGTGGACCGACGGTTGTGGTGAATGCAACCGGATGCGTTGAAGTTGCCTCAACAATATATCCCTACACTTCATGGAAGGTCTCATGGGTTCATGTGGCCTTTGAGAACGCTGCGGCTGTAGCGTCTGGAATTGAGGCAGCTTATAAGGCGTTGAGGAGAAAAGGCTTATGGGATAAGCATGTGGATGTAATAGCCATAGCCGGCGACGGGGGAACATTTGACATCGGCATACAGGCTCTTTCAGGAGCCTTAGAGAGGGGACATGACTTCCTATATATATGCTACGATAATGAAGCCTACATGAACACTGGGATTCAGAGATCGGGGGCAACGCCCCATGGGGCTGCAACAACAACCAGCCCGGCTGGAAGGAAGGTTCCTGGCAAACCAGAGTTTAAGAAGGATTTAATAGGGATATGCGCGGCTCATGGAATAGAATATGCTGCTACAGCTTCGCCGGCATATTGGAATGACTACATAACGAAGGTTCAGAAAGGCCTGGAGGTTGAGGGTCCAGCGGTTATTCATGTTTTTTCACCATGTCCATTAGGCATGAGATTTGATTCCTCTAAGAGCATGGAGGTAGCTAGGTTAGCTGTTCAAACACGCTACTGGCCTGTATATGAGGTTGAGAAGGGCAAATACAAACTTAACATTAAGGTTCCGCAGCCTAAGCCGCTGGTTGATTTCCTCAAGATGCAGGGAAGGTTCAGCCATCTATTCCAGCCTGAATTTCAGCATGAGATTGAAGCCCTGCAGAGATGGGTAGATGAGAATTGGAAGAGAATATTGAGCCTCTGCGGTGAGACAGCGTGAAATCAGTTTTCCTCTAAAATCCACTCTTATATTTTTATGAGATTCTCGTTAATTTTTTCGGCTCACTAAATCTTGGGATATCTCCTTGGCTTTCCTCATAACCTCATACTCATCCACGGTATTTACGCTTCTATCTTCCATGATGATTTTTCCATCAATTATAACCGTGCTAACATCGCTTCCACGCGTTGAATACACTAGCGCCGCATAAATGTTATGCAGGGGGGTTAAGTGGGGCTTTTTAATATCTATCAATATTATATCGGCTTTCTTGCCAACTTCAAGCGAACCCACCGATCTATCGAGTCCAAGGGCTTTAGCGCCGTCTATTGTAGCCATCTCAACGACTTTTCTGGCTGGGAGAACGCGCGGATCCCCATATTTAGCCTTTTGAAGCAGAGCGGCAATCTTCATGGTTTCAAACATGTCGAGGCTATTATTGCTGGCCGGGCCGTCCGTTCCAAGCCCAACTTTTACGCCCGCATCTAAGAGATTCTTAATCCTAGGTGTTCCTGAAGCCAATTTCATATTAGATATCGGATTATATGCGGCTTTAACGTTGCGTTTAGCCATTAACGCCATATCCAAATCTGAGATGTGGATGCAGTGCGCAGCCAGCAAATTAGGCCTAAGGAGACCTATTTCATCCAATAATTCAACCTCACTTTTCCCATAGGCTTCCTTGATATTAGCGGAGTCGCTTTCTGACTCAGCTAGATGTATATGTACGCCAACGTTAAGCCTTGCAGCTTCCCTACCGATCTTTTCAAGCAGTTTAGGGCTGCATGTGTATACGGCGTGAGGCCCAAGCATAACGGATATTCTACCACCTAAGCTTCCATGATATTTCTCGGCTATTTTCACGGCTTCTCTAAGAAGCATTTTACCAAGAATCTTATGTCCAGCCTCAATTATTCCGGGGGACAAGACGCATCTTAAGCCGACCTCGGCAACAGCTTTAGCGACAGCGTCTTCATGGAAATACATGTCTGAGAAGCATGTTGTCCCGCTCTTAATCATCTCAATGCAGCTGAGTAAGGAGCCATAGTAAACATCCTCAGGTCTCAGCTTAGACTCAAGGGGCCATATTGTCTCCCTCAGCCAAGTATTCAAATCTTTATCTTCCGCTATGCCCCTGAAAAGCGACATTGCGGCGTGAGTGTGGCAGTTAATCAGCCCCGGCATCGCAATCTTGCCTTCCCCGTTGATAACCCTATCAGCCTCAAAGGTTGGCGCCTCAACCTCTCTTCCAACATAAATTATCTCCCCATCCCTTAATGCGATTAGCCCCCGCCATATTACACCTTCAGCCACCATGGTGAGAATAGCGCATCCTCGAATAACGACATCCGCCTTCAATTAAGCGCATCCTCCGCAAAGAAACGGTTAGACATGATTAATCGATTTATAATCATACTGATATGAAAATTTTAATTTCACCCCATTTTTGTCTAATCGTAAAATATATGTTAAGCCGGCGTCATGGCGGTTTTTCCTAAACTTTTAAATATTTCTCAAATTATGTAATTATTGAGATCTTTAAGGAGCCAAGGTCAACATAATGGTTGATATTTGTCCGGTATGTGGGCTTCCAAAATACCTCTGTGTTTGCGGGGAAATAAGTAAGGAGCAGCAGAAGATTAAGATACGTTTAGAGACGAGGAAATTTCGGAAGGCAATGACCCTCATAGAAGGGATTGATGATAAAAACGTTGATTTAGGTAGGTTAGCTCAGAAAATGAAGGCTCACTGCGCATGCGGCGGCACAGCGAAGAATGGCCAAATCATGCTGCAGGGCGACCAAAGAGAAAAAGCATATCAGTTTCTTATCCAAATGGGTTATCCTAAGGAGAACATTGAAGTGCAATGAACGGTGGCGATAAAGGATCAGATGGATAAATAAGATTCGCTGGAGAATTAAATGGAAGCCGACGGCTCAAAGCAGAGATAGCGTTACGGTTTGCCCTAGATGTGGAAGCCTAAATATTCATCTTTCCAGCAAATTTGATGCATGGCTTATGCCGAAAAGATATTTTTGTGAAGACTGCGGATATATGGGTCCATTAGTTTTAGAAATCGACAAAGAGAGCTGTGAAAAAAATAAAGAGGGGAATAATTTATGAATCAATCAGGTATTTCTAGATGCAGCTGCCTCTTTAAGGTTTTATAGCGGTTTCTAACGGTAACCTCAGTTACGCCAGCAGCCTCAGCGATATCCTTCTGGGTTCTTTTTTCACCAGCCTGGTAGCATGCGATGTAGAGCGCTGCAGCGGCTAAACCTATTGGGTCCTTGCCGGCTGAAATATGTTTCAGTCTAGCTTCGTTTAGTATTCTTAGAGCTGCTGTTTGAATATGCCCTGAGATTCCGGCTCTCTCAGCGATTTTTGAAAGGTAGACAACTGGGTCAGCGATGGGCATGGTTAGGTCGAGTTCACGTAGCAGAAGCCTATAGCATCTTGCCACATCCTTCCTGCCGACTAGACTGGCTTCAGAGATCTCCCTGAGATTTCTCGGTGTACCAGTTAATCTGCATGCGGCATAAAGCGATGCTGCAGCTATAGCCGCTATTGATCTTCCCCTTACAAGTCCCTGATCCAGCGCTTTACGGTAGATCACAGCCGCCTTCTCCTTCACTGCGGATGGTATTGAGAGCTTATCCGATAGGCGGTCAATCTCAGTCATTGCTTGAGCGAGGTTTCTATCCATTGATGAGTGAACACGGGATCTTATATGCCACTTTCTTAATCTCCACATTTGAAGCCTCGTGTTCAGCGGAAGCTTACGTCCGAGGGCATCCCTATCGATCCTATCGATCGCTGTGGATAAACCCTTATCATGCACGGAAAATGAGGTTGGTATTCCCACTCTGCTCCTGCTTTCCTTCTCCTCCTGGGTGAAAGCTCTCCATTCCGGACCCTTATCCAGAGCAGTCTCCTGGATAACTAAACCGCAATTACTACAAATAGTTTCACCAGTATCAGGATCACTAATAAGATTTGTGCTACCACATTCCGGACACTTATCTAACATTACTACTTGAGTTTTTACCTCGAGGTTTTCCTCCTCTTCCATACTCTTCCCCCCATTACCCATATATTGTGGGGTAACCCTTAAGGACGGGATAACCTCTCAGAAGCGATTCCTCATAATAATCGGAACCGGTCTTAGATCATCGAACCCGTTAATAGCCCGTAAAAACGTTTAAAGGAACCTTCTAATATATAAATCTTTCGATTTTTGA
>CAYPJR010000021.1:0-18349 GCA_964411115.1 uncultured Candidatus Bathyarchaeia archaeon
AAGCATAAGGGGCAATGAAGAAGTCCGGATAGAAGTTATGGGAAGAGGTCAAATTAATCGAGAAGTTTAAATGAGGGGTAAAATAAAATTATGAAAATTATTACTTGATGGATGAGGGGAAAATTGTATGGAGAAAGGGCTCATAGAGAGACGTTTTATCACGGTTAATCCAAGTAAATGTATAGGCTGCAGCCTATGTGAGTTTGTCTGCTCCCTAGAGAAGGAGAATGACCCAAACCCGCTGAAGTCTAGAATAAGAGTAATACGTTTAAGCCCAATACTTAACTTAACTGTTACATGCCGATTCTGCAGAGACGCCCCTTGCGTTAGAGCATGCCCGCGCAGCGCAATTAAGCAGTCTGAGAGGGGAGGCATTTTAATCATAGATGAGGAGAAATGCGACGGATGTGTTCTATGCATCCAAGCGTGTCCTTATGGTGGAATAATGCTGCATCCTGAAAAAGGCGTTGTGATTGCGTGCGATTTATGCGATGGGGAGACTAAATGCGTCAAGTACTGCCCTGAGGAGGCTCTTGAAATCACATCTGAGGACAAATACTTCGATGAAGCGTTATCCCTAACGGTGAAGAAGCTGCCGGATGAGATTGAGAGACTAGTGAATCTTGTTAAAAGTAGGAATTTAGAAAGCCTATTTGCTGAAGCAGTGGAAAGAAATCAAAGATTGGAAGAGAAGCTGAAGTCCCTTAGCATGGAGGAAAAAACTAAACTGAAACATTCCAAGTCTTAAAATCAACATCGCTAGAATGGGCGATTAAGACCCCACTTTTTCATAGCTTCAATATCTCTGACAGCGCTTTCCGAAACCTGAAATTCAAAACCGCATTTTGGACATTTAGCATATTCGCAGCTTAATGAAGAAAGCATTTTACTGCAACCCTGACATGATACCGTTCTGGCGTATAGAATGTTAAATTGGAAACCGCATCTCGGGCACGTCATAAATCCGGATCTTTGCTTATGGGACACTTGGGGGCCTCCCATATGTTTCCATCCGTATTTTTCTTCATTCGAACATAAAATTGTTTCGTTAACGCTGCGGCGAGATGTGGAATAAATAAGATTATGCATCGTTAAAGATTTTTTGTAGCGTAACCTTTAATTAGATATTTAACGTAAAATTGCTATTGTTGAGATGTGAAATATTATGGAGAGTTTTCTGCCGATACTTGACACTGTTCAAACTAGGCTGAGAGAGATCCTCGCTAGGAATAGAGATGGAATAGCGTCATGGAACCTTACTGAGCTCAGACATGTTGGCGATGACTTGCTCAGATTATCAGTAGAGACATATTCGCAGCTTGCCCATGTGGAGCATAGAATACTATATCAGTCTCTGAGAGAAGCTGGGTTGGGAATTAAGATGAGGGTTACACTTATTGAGAAGGGCAATATCAGAGAGGATGACAAAGAATACTTTGAAAGCGTATATCAGGTTCTTTTAAATATATGTCAAAAAATTGAGAGTGGCGAATACTATAGGGCTCTGCTCGACATAGCTAATAAAAGAAGGAAAGAGAAGGAAGAGAAATAGATGCTTTTAAGCTATTTAATTCTCAGAATTTCCTTTACCTTATCAAAGTCGAGCAGGGCTAAGGGGGCAGCCTCAAGAAAAGTTTGAACTGGAACAATTTTAATATCTCTTTCCAAGAGCATTTTCTCAACGTCAAAGCCCCTTAACCTTTCATAATTATATTTTGGTATAACAAGCGTACGAACATATTGGTCTGAGAGGGCGGCTTCAATTTTACCCATCCCTCTATAGTCAAGTCCACCAACAGGCCATATCTCGCCCAGAGCCGTTATGGCACCGGTCATAACTACGGATGGGTCCACCTTAACCCCTGTTAGGGCGGAGAGCATGGCTACAGCTATTGCAAGCCCGGCGGATGGTCCGGAAACAGGCGGTCTTGATATCCCTGGAGCAATAATTTTTTTCTCCATTCCCTTCGCCGGAGTCACTATCTCAACATACACGTCGTAATCCTTGAATTTCCAATCGGATATTGAATTTATATAAATGAATGCATCGTATGCGCTGGCAAGTATGCTTTCACCAGTCTCGCTTCCAATCACGTGCACTTTGCCGGATCCTTTGGGGTTAACAACAACCTCTATTGCGCCTACAAACCCGCCGAGCTCTCCAAGTTCACCTAGAGCTATAAGCCCATAGCTCTTCCCAACCTCAGGCGTCTGGATCCTCACGGTTTCCGTCATCATCTTCTGAGCTTCTTCAACGGCTTCATCGTATGTTCTTTCCAAAGCTTTCTCGAAATGATATAATCTTAACGGATAATTTTCAGGATCAACGTTGCCGAGTTTATTCATTATATTTGGATTTAAATCGTTAGGGTCTAGTTTAAGAATGGTGAATAGACGCTCCAAATCGTTTTTATATAAATCCTTTATCTCTCCAACTTTTTCAGGCTTATGCTTCATCGCCTGCGTAAGCTTGTAGCATGCTTCAAGTTCTTTAGCTCTGAGGCGGTTAGCGTCATCAATTGTATCGGCAATCTTTCTTGGGCTTAGAATCTTTTTCTCAAATATTCTAAGTATATCCTCCGACGTTAAACCCTTTTCTAGGTGCTGCCTATATCGTCTAAGATGAATCTCTATTATTTCAAGTTTCTCCGCCCTATTTTTTGGGTATGTGAACTCGAAATGCCTTGTAAAACGCTCCAGCAGGGCTGGGTCAAGTATCTCGAAGCGGTTTGTAGCTCCTATAATGACAACGTTTGTAAGCGGTGTGAAACCGTCAATTTCAGTGAGCAGTTGAGAAACAACCCTATCAATAACTGGATCCTGCATTCCCCTCCTAGGGGCGATGGAATCGATTTCGTCGAAAAAGATTATTGCTGGCGCATTTTTACGGGCATCATCAAAAATATCACGTATAGTTTTCTCAGGATCCCCATAGTGCCCTTGGAGGATTGACGGACCATTTATGCTATAGAACCAGACATTGTTCTCTCCAGCTATTGCCTTAGCCAGGAGAGTCTTTCCAGTGCCGGGTGGACCATAAAATATAAAGCCCTTAGGTGGGAGATAACCGGCTTTGACAGCTAAGTCGGCGTTTAGGGCTAGGGAGATCTCCTTTATTATCTCATCTTTTATTCCATGAAGCCCGCCAACATCGCTGTATCTCTCTCTCGGAGTAATCCTGATAACGGCTCTTTTAGCAGCCTCAGTTTTTTCTCCGGAAGTGTAGCTTTTAAGTCTTCGAGCAGCCGCCCTAAAGTCGGATAGCGTCACAGTGTTTCCTAAAGATTCAATATGTGGATTATCTTTTGCTCTAAACATGATCCTATCTATTATCTTACGCTGGATCGGTTTAGATTTTTCACTCATAACTATGTCGAAGGCGTTGCATATGTCTGCCGGCGTCAGCCTTGTTCCTCCAACAGTTCTCAGCGCATCCTCAAGTGCATCCACAATATCACCTGGATTTAACGTTATGCCATATCTTTGACATCTCCTCCTGGCTATTTCAGTAAGCATTGCCCTATTTATTCCAGAATCAAGATCTATTGTTCCAACTATTCCTCTTCTACGCAGGGTTTCTGTGATAGTTTCATACTCATTTGTGGATATGAGCAAAATGCATCTGTAATTCTTCTTCTGCAGGTCATCGATCTTCTCCATGAAGACTGTTTGAACCCTTTTCTCCTCCATGCCGACCTCGGTGGATGTTGAGAAGCGGCTTCCGAAGGCTTGAAATTCATCGATTAATATTACGCTGGGTCTTTGGAAGGCTGCCTCAAAGAAGGCGCTGAGCTGCTGAGCGCTTCTACCATACCACATGGTGTAAACTTCCTCGGGCTTAAGTGAGGCATAGTGAACTAATAGGCCATATTTTAGTCCATCTTCGAAGATTTCTCTTTGGCAAGCCTCCGCAAAGAAGGTTTTTCCACTCCCTGAACCCCCCTTCAATATGAAGATTTTCGGCGGCGGAACCGGGCTGCTTTTTCTAACATCCGGATCGCGGAAAATATGGTAGTAGGCGCTTAGGAGAACCTTCTCGAATTCTTCATCTCGCCCAACAACATCAGCTTTCGCCGCCCTTGGAAAATCCATTCTTTTCCTTATTGCCCTCGCCCTTCTCTCAGCTTCAGCCCTTCTTTTCTCCGGAGGCTTCTGCAGAAATCTCCATAACCTATATTGCCATGAGGTTAAGTAGAGCAATGGCGCGAAAAGCTTCCTTAATCTCGGCTTGTTATACCACCATTGGCTTGAAAATTCCTCCTCCCTATCCTCATACATGCTACTCACCGACCATAGAAACATGAATCTGATATAGGACGTATATGCTTGCGAGAACCATTAGGCATAAAAGCGCAAGGCGGATCTTCGATAAACCCTCCGTCTTACTCTTGAAATATGAATCTAAAAGAAAGAAGGCGTTAAAGTAAGCAATAACGAAGCTAACTACTGCGAATAGAGCCATGTTTACTGGCGTTGGAAATTTAATGAAAAACCAGCTGGATGAATCTTTATTTTCAACCTGTAAATTAATATTTATTTCATAGGATGCGGTTTGATTGCTCTTATTTGTCACGCCGAAAGGTCCTGAAAGCAGTATGAATGGGCCTGACGAGGTCATTATAGGGGATTCCTTATAAAACTCGCTGTTGCGCGTGTAAACGCCCACCGTGCAGTTCCATGCGCCTTTAGAATTAAATTTAACGATGATATTATATGTTCCCTCGGTTCTAGGCATCACATATACTAGGGAAAACCTATATATGTCCCTGGTTTCATTGGAGAAGACGGCGACTCTGATGCCGCCTGATTTTGGAGAACTATAGTTAACCCATAAGTTTTCTACAGCCGGTCGGATCTCTATTGCCAAAGTATCATCTGTAAGCATTCTTTCCTCCATACTCCATTTAAACGCGTCGGATAAAGCCGGGTTCAACAGCGTAACAATCATGAAATTAGAGAGCAACAATAAATTTAAGAACTTTAGAGTTAAATCTAACAATTTTCCTCTGGTAGGGAAGCCTTGGAGAAAACCGCTTGGGATCACTTCTCGACACTTCTTCTACATAAATATTCGTTACACTTTTCGATAAACATTTCTGTTGGCAAGAGAAGAAATAATTAGTGAGAGACAAGTAATTGTAATGGCGGATTTAAGATGGCTCAGCGTAAATATTGGGGTGAAATTAAGGATCCCATTTATGGTTATGTGCGCATTACCGAAGCTGAAAGAAAGATTATTGATTCCTATCCATTTCAGAGGCTGCGCAGAATAAGACAGCTGGCCGGCGCAGAGTACGTTTATCCCGGAGCCAATCATACAAGGTTTGAGCATTCAATCGGCGTCATGCATCTCGCCGGAATGTTTGTTGATAACCCGCAGATTTCTCAAATAATCTCGGAGGATGAGGCTCAAATGGTCAGGATATCTGCCCTTCTACATGATGTTGGACATGGACCGTTCTCGCATGTCTTTGAACATGTACTCACCAGATTTCTCGGCAAAACCCATGAGGATATGACGACTTGGATCATAACAAGTTCGGAGATAAAGGACATTATTAATGATTTAGGCTACGATCCTAAAGTTATCGGATCGCTGGCCGTTGGCCGCCTAAATAAGCCTAATATGGCGTTTATGGATCAAATAATTAGAAGCGCCGTTGATGCTGATAAACTGGACTTTGTTGTTAGAGACACCTATCATACAGGCGCGGAATATGGATTTGTCGATGTATTCCGGCTGGCGTACACCGTGGATGTTATTAATGGAAATCTATCAGTCGACATCGGCTCCCTTTCAGCTCTAGAATCCTTCATATTAGCCCGCATAGAGTCCTTTAAGAGCATATATTTCCACAGGGTTGGAAGGGCTGTTCAGATAATGCTGGCAATGGCTATGGAGCGAGCGAAAGACGATCTTGGGCTTGTGAACTTTAAATCGCCTGAGGAATATTTAGCCCTAAACGACCATATCTTATGGGCGAATCTAAGGAAGAACGAGAAATCCAGAGAGATAATTGAGAGGCTGGAGAGGCGGAGACTTCTAAAGTGCGCTTACGACCCCCCACCATTCTATATTAGAGACAAGATTGTGTCAAGCATACTTAACGTTGAGGGGATAAGGAACCGCATAAGGGATGAAATCGCTGATGAAGCGAATGTTGACCCGCAGAGCATCATAATTGATGTTCCAACGCTTCCATCAGTCCCATATCATCATGCCTTCCCCCTAGAACCTATGGAGATACCGGTTTTCCATAAGACCAGGGATGGGAGGAAAATTTCCAGCAGACTGAGCGAGGTTTCAGGGATATTCGATCTGCTGAAGGGTTTCATGAATATTTTGAGGGTTTACACCGAGGAGGAACACTTGAAAAAGGTTCAGGAAGTCTCCGAAAGACTTTTCGGCGAACTGCCATTCACCATGAGGATATCCTACTGAGGTGGATCACTTGATCTCAACATTAACGTTTAAAGGTAGATCAATAGTTCCAGGCAGGGTTAGAGGTGCAGCCCTAGTTTCAACTAAGCCGATAAGCTTCCTAGGAGGCGTAGACGTTAACACTGGGACCATAATAGAGAGGGATCATGATTTGTATGGTAAGAGCATTAAGGATTCTGTTTTATGTTTCCCCCATGGGCGGGGCTCAACGGTAGGCAGCTTCGTGCTCTACAGGCTTGCTAAGAATGGATTAGCGCCTAAAGCGATAATAAACTCGATTGCCGACCCGGTTGTGGTGGTTGGCGCAATCATCGCCAATATACCGATGGTTGATAAAATTAATATTGAAATGATAGCGAACGGCGATATCGTGGAGGTTGATGGTGAAACGGGCATAGTTAGGGTTTTCAGGAGCGGGTAAGCCATGTATCTAACGAGGGAAGAAGAGAAAATTTACGACGGTGAAATGGGCTGGACATATCAAGTTTCAATGAGAATACTTGTTAAATTGGGCGAACTTTATGGGGCAGATAATCTCATACCGATTGAATCGGCGCATATTTCCGGAGTCTCATATAAGACTATCGGGGATGCCGCGATAGATTTCCTTGAGTCTATAGCCAGTTCAGGGGTGAGGGTCAGCGTTAAGGCGACGATGAATCCAGCTGCCCTAGATTATGAAAACGCAGTCTTCAAATCTCTTTCCAGCAATATTATTGAGAAGCAAAAAAGAATAATTAACCTTTATGAGAGGATGGGGATAGAATCATCTTTAACATGTACGCCATATTATATTAAGGCGCCTATGCGCGGCGCTCACCTCTCATGGGCTGAATCGTCCGCGGTGGTTTACGCCAATTCTATAATTGGCGCATGGACGAATAGGGAAGGAGGACCAAGCGCGCTTGCCTCAGCCCTAATTGGGAAAACTCCGAACTACGGGCTGCATAAGCCGGAGAATCGACGTGCAACTGTCCTCGTCAAGGTTGAGGCTCAGCTAAAAAATGAAAGCGATTACGGAGTCCTAGGCATATATTTAGGTAAGATTCTCAAGGATAAAATCCCGTTGATATATGGTTTACCATCTAATGAAGAAAGATTCCTTAAGCAGATGGGCGCGGCAATGGCTACAAGCGGCATGGTTTCAATGTTTCATGTGGAGGGGAAAGAGATGAACCATGCAGGGGGGATGGAAATTATAAGCGTGGAGGATAAAGATTTGCGTGAAACACGTGAATCTCTCACGGCTTCTCATAAGAAGCCTGACTTGATATTTATCGGTTGCCCCCACTGCTCTCTCAGCGAACTTAGGCAGATAGCTGAGATCTTGAAGGGGAAAAAGGTTAGAGGAGACGTTAAACTTTGGGTTTGCACATCAAGATTCATCCGTAATAAAGCGAGTGATCATGTACGGGTGATAGAATCATCCGGCGGGCAGGTTATTTGCGACACATGCGCGGTTGTTACGTGGCTTAGGGATCTTAACGTGAAAACGTTGATGACAAACTCTGCGAAAACAGCCTATTATGCGCCCTCAATGAATGGGGTTGAAGTTATTTTTTCACCTATAGCCGAATGCATAGATGCAGCGTGTCGGAAATAGATTCGGATCACGCATTACGTTTTTCCCTGAAACTCTGAAATCTAAAGATTTTAACGTAGAGCGCATCTTAAGTTCTCAATTATTTTTGCGGCTCTTTCCGTTACTGGGACCTTCGCCTTCTCGAATCTTCCTTTCGGAGCCTTTAATGAGCGGGTTGCGTCAACCCCAACCTTCGTTGTCAGCCCGGTTTCCATATCGGCTGATGGATCAAGGGTTGAACCTCTTACATTCCGTATAATTATGAGGTCTTCTTCCGCCTGGAATCGTGTTGCTATAGCCCACTCAACCTCATCCGGGTTAAAGACATCTATGTCGGAGTCAACAACCACGGCATGTTTTAGGCTTGGATGAGCTGCGAAAGCCGCTAATAATGCGTTTTTCGCATCGCCATCAGTTTGCTTATCAATTGAGATAACGGCATGAAGCCACCCGCAACCGCCGATGGAAAGGTTAACCCCTCTAACCGAAGGCACAACTTTGGAGACAGCCTCATATATGGCGGCTTCTCTAGGCAGCCCCATCAGCAACATATGTTCCGGCCCTGCGGGAAGAAGCGCTTGATAAATATAATCCTCCCTATGCATAATATTTACAACTTCAACAATGGGCTGAAGCCTTTGCATATCGTATGTACCGGTTATATCGACGAATGGCCCTTCAAGTGCTTCTTCGCTATGGGATATTTTCCCCTCAAGAACTATTTCGGATTCAGCCGGCGCGTAAGCCTCAACCTTCTCGCACTTTATTAATGCAAAATTATCTTTAAGCATCTTGTTAGCTACGCCATACTCGCTTACCCCAAATGGCGGTGAACATGAAGCTGCCAGTAGCGCGGCTGGATGTACACCTATGGCTATAGCAACATCTAAATCACGCTTGCTCTCTCTAGCAATGCTCCAGAGCCTAAAAAGATGCCTTGGAACAAGCCTTATAGCCAACCGTTTATCATCCAGCACAAGCAGCCTATGAACTGAAACATTCTCAACTCTTCCATCCGGGCTTCTAGCGGAAACTATAGCCGACGTTATATATGGTCCAGCGTCGCCCTCGAAATGCTTCAGGATTGGTATCTTAGAGAGCCTAGGATCCTCAACAACCTCTTTAACCGGAGAGTCATCAACTATCCTGGGCTGCTTAGGCTGCTTCATAGCATCAAGGATTACGTCATAGAGTTTATCCGGCGTAGTTTCTAGGGCTAAACATATCCTTCTCCGCGTTGCACAGACGTTCCCAACAATTCTCACGTTATAGCCATCAACATTTTCGAAGAATATTACTGGAAAATTTGGAGTAAACTTCATCACTGCTGAAACCTCAAAGTTTGGCGAAACCCTATCCCATACATGAATAGCCTCGCCTAGATCCTCAATCTTCTTTAGGAAACCTCTAAAGCTCATTCACGAGGCCCGCTCCTCTTTTTCAAAGCTTCCTCCAGCAGCTTTATGAAGATCTGTGCAGCCTTAGCCTCGCTTGCAGTTCTAAGAAAAACTGAAACCAGAACCATTTTGTTTGTGAGCGCAGCCAGCCTCTCCGCTATGATTCTGGCAATCGTCGTGTAGCGTTCACCTAGAAGCGTTGATGAAAGAGGCTGCCTAGGGATCTCAAGCCTCTGAGGCACTGAAACCGCAAGGGTTCCGAGGCTTTCCTCACCCTCGCTTAATAGCACCATTAGGGCGTTCTTCAGCTCTATTATTGTCGCTGAAAAGAGAGATCCCTCCTCAGCGATTTCCTCATGAAATATTTTCGCCCTTTCCAATTTAACCAGTCATCCCGCATGGTAATTATGCATTAGAGAGCATTTTTCTCAGTTCTTCGCCATTTTTCTTCCACCAGCTGAAGAGTATTCTTAAATCGATGCCAATGTTGAAGTTACGAACCCCAAGATCAACGTATCTCTTCGCCTCCTCTGGGCTACTTATTTCAGCGCGTGGAGATACGCCCATTTTTAGGGCTGTTCTGATCGTTTTTTCCTCGGCTTCCCTAACCTTAGGATGGTTAACCTGCCCGGGTACACCTATGCTTATTGAGTAGTCCACTGGCCCAAACTGAACCATGTCTATGCCATCAACAGATAAAATCTCCTCAAGATTTTCCACAGCTGACTTCCTCTCAATCATTAATGCAACCACAGCGTCCTCACATATTTTCACGACGTCGGCTGCTGACGCTAAAACGCCGATATAACCCACCCTTCTATCCATCCTATAACCATTTATGCCTCTTGGCTCCGTCCTAACAGCTTTCACGGCTTCCTCAGCATCCTCAACTGTTCTTATATCCGCAAAAAGTATATTTTGGATGCCGGCTGCTAAAGCTCTCTCAGCAAGATACGTTCTAGGTTCCTGATCGATTTTTATCATGGTTGAAATCCCAACGATCTCAGCTGCCCTAGCTAAGTTGTCTAGGTCGTGAAGGTCATATGGGCCATACTCACTTAAGAACTCAACATAGTCATATATGCCAGTATAGCCTATCACCTCAACTAAACCAGGCCAGGCGCAGACAATTCTTGTTCCAACCGTCGGTTCACCCCTTCTCAGAAGATCCCTAAGCCTATTGATCCTCATCGCATTTACACCCCATTAATTTATTCTTTATAATCTAATTTCTTTTAAGACTGTTGGAAGATTCATTATTCTGAAATATAAGTTGTTCCTTCTGTGCCGGAAGTTTCTGAAATTGATGAGGCTTAGGCGTTAAGACTTCAGAAGAATGAATCTTATGAAGCGGAAATCTTATATTTAACCGTAACGAAGCCTTTAGCACTGTTCTCTTGAGAAATAGTTAATTTATGTAAATGAACTTTACATTATGGGAAAGGCATGGGCATAAAATATAAGCCGCTTAAATATTCCCCCGGATCCTCTAACGGAAGAGATAATGTTGCCGATAGGGCTAAACTAATCTTAGAAGCTTTAAGTAAAGTTTTCCCTATTCCCAATCGGGCTGACATATGCATGGATCCCTTCGCTCTCCTTGTTAGAACAATAATAAGCCAATCTACATCCGAGAAGAATGTGAGAAAAGCCTATGAGAACCTTGCATCTAAAATGGCGGTAATCCCTAAAAATTTAGCTGAAGCGGAGATTAAAGAGATCGAAGATTCATTAAGAACTGCGGGTTTATATCGGAATAAATCCGTTATTTTAAAAAGAGCTGCGGCTGAAATTATTGAGAAATTTGATGGCTCGCTTGACTTCATATATTCGCTTCCCTTGCATGAGGCGAGGGAGAAATTAATGAGCTTGCCGGGTGTTGGACCGAAAACTGCTGATATAATTCTACTTTTCTGTGCTGGTAGACCAGTTTTACCTGTGGATACTCACGTAAACAGGGTTTCCAGAAGGCTAGGCTTATTTCCGCAATCCGGGGGAGGATACGAAGCCGTTAGGGCTAGGCTTGAAGAAATATATGATCCAAGGGATTACTTCGCGGTTCACATGCTCTTCATCGCTCTTGGACGAAGTTTCTGTAGGGCTTTAAAGACCATCTGCCATGCTTGCCCAGTTAACGCCTTATGCCCCTCAGCGAGATTTACTGGCTCTTCAAAATAACTTCAACCTCATTTCCCTTTTCATCCAGCCTTATCCGTCCAACATGAATTCTTGACACTGGGCCATCCGCATTTGTGTATACTTTCAGCACGGACCTATCGTAGTCAATGCAGCGTATGGTTCCAATGCCTAGGAATCTTCTTTCGTTATCTTCTAGGGATACAAGCAGTCCTTTCTCATCACCCTCATGTAAAATCTTTATTGGTTTTTTGAATTCAGCGTTGAGATTTGCATTTTCCTCATCGCTTAATGTTAACCCGCTCTTTAAAACTAGGATGATTTGGCTTTCCGTATTTTCGCAGTAGATAATTTTGTTGCCCACAATCTCCTCAAGCCTCTTTTTGAGAAATTGATCGTTTCTGCCCTTTAATTCCAGGTTTCCATCGACTGTAATCCAGCTTAGTGGGTATGAGCGGATTTTCCCATCTTTCAAATACTTCTTGTAGGATGACTCTCTAATAATTTTTCTTGTCTCCCTATCTCTCTTCTTTATATTTTTCGGCACATCAACTTTTAAGATTCCCGCCTCTAAACCGCTTAGGGATTCCATTATCGGCTTCAATTCGCTATTGCTCTGTATAGCCACAATGAATCTTGGCTTCACCGCTTTAATTAAACTTAGTTTATATTCCGCTGCACCGGCCCCTTCAATCCAACCGTCAGTATTAATAATTACGAAGTTGGAGCCCATCTCAAGAGCTCTAGTCTTAAGATTCACTAAGCCCTCTATGATCGATTTAACAGCGATATAGGGGCTTGTTACGCCTATAAAGATTATATGGTCCGGTTTAAGATTGAACGGGTCAATAATGGGCTTTTTAATTATGCTTAAACCGACAGTTCCAGGCGGTCCTACATCGGACTGACCTAGATCCCCATCGATGAGGGATACGTTACGCCCTAGGCTTAAAGCCGTATTGGCTAGGTAAATGCAGAAGCTGGTTTTTCCAGAATCAATTCCTCCAAGCACCATGATGATCTCCGTCCCTTTATCTGAGGAGAGTATAGCGCCTACGGCTTCCTTCCACGATTGAGGTATAGGATCTTCATCAATTATGAGGTAGGAGGCTGAATTTCCAAGCAGCATTTCAATTTGAGAGTCTTCCATCGCCTCAAAAGGTATCCTCTTTCCCATCCGAACAATAACCTGTTCCCCAATTTTTATTGGGGCTCCAAAGGCCCTTACTGCGCCAGAATGGAGCGTTACGCATGCTGGCCCGTCAATCAGGAGCGTCTTGCCTTTCTCAATGATCTGTCTCATCCCTAAACGCTCCTCAGGCGGGGTTCACCTTTCTTAGAGGCTATTTTTATAGCTGAGTCAGCATCGCTTAGTTTTCTCTTAAATCCCCTGCTCTTCAAAGTGCTTGTGCCGTTCTCGTCAACCATCTCGATGAGGATGTTTTCCGGCAGGGCTGCCTCAAGCCTGCGCGCAATCTCCTCAGCTATCTCCGGCAATCCTCTGCCGATTCTAATGGTTTGATTATTTGAGGGGTTCCTCTTAAGCTCATCTAATATGAGATCGATGGCTTTTTCCATGCTTAAGCCCTCCTCCCTCCTGATTGTTTTACCATCAGCGATCACTGCGACGCCGAAGGTTTTACCCGGGTCAACTCCGATAACCAGATCCTCATAGATTTCTTTACTCATAATTATTCTCAAGGCTTCACTTACTATGCTTGAAGGATCCAATTCAGAATTGTATACTAAAACTTTAGGGTGGCTTATCAATTGCTTCTCACTTTCAGTCGTAATAACAACCTTAATCCATGGCGGTATAGGTTCACCCGGCACTAAACTTAAAAATGGAAGGTTCATATCTTTAAGCTTATTGACGATCTTGAAATATGCTCTACCTGAAACCGTTGCTACAGCAATCTGAGCTTTCACTTTCATAATGCTACTCTCAACACGCTCCTATTACTACAGAGAAAAACTAAATTTAAATTTTTAACTCCATTTTAAATGTGGGAGCGCGTTGAAGAGTTGGATACCTACTGGCTGCCCACCGCTCGATAGAGCTTTAGAGGGCGGCCTACAACCGGGCGGGATAACTCTCATCTATGGCGAAGCTGAAACTGGAAAAACCAGCCTAGCCATTCAATGTTCCGTGAACTCGGCGAGAATGGGCTATAAAACTCTATTTATTGATTCAGATGGAACTTTTTCGCCACAAAGGCTCATGCAAATTGCCTTACAGGATTTCAGTGAGGCTTCACAGATGATAATCCTCCTTACACCATCAACGTTTGAGGAGCAATCCATACTCATGGATGAACTGGAGAAATACGTCGGCAAAGGTTTCGGCTTAATAGTTTTTGATACAGTAACCACTCTTTACCGCTCAGCGATTGGAAGTAAAGAGGATGCTTTTAAAGCTAATAGGGAGCTTAACCGTCAAATTGCTGCGCTCGCACACATTGCAAAGGTAAATCAGATACCGATTCTGCTCACAAGCCAAGTAAGGAGCGTTTTAAGCGATGTTGATGCTTTAGTGGAGCCGGTTGCTGCAAGAGTCCTTAAATACTGGTCAACATCTATTGTCGGCCTATATAGAACTGGCAGACATGGCGTAACTAGGGCGGTTATTGAAAGAAGCTGCATGGTTGAGAAAAAGATAACCTTATACTTAAGGGTGGGAGAGAATGGTGTATGCGAATATGACAGGTTAAGGATGACCTGACTGGAGCGGGTAAAATTCTATGTCCATAGCCAGCGAAATATTTAATGCTTTATACTACATTTTTCCAGCTTACTGCGCAAATGCTTCGCCAGTAATATTCGGCGGCGGTAAACCTATTGATTGTGGAAAAAAGTTTCTGGATGGAAAGCCAATATTTGGCTCTCATAAAACATATAGAGGCTTAATCTCCGGACTATTAATTGGCACATTGGTCGGTTGGATGCAAGAGCTTCTTGCGCCAAGCATTAACCTCCCAAAGGGAAGCGTATTCTTAGGTTTTGCATTATCAGCTGGGGCGCTACTTGGGGATTTAATGGGCTCATTTATTAAAAGGAGGCTTAATCTTAAGCCCGGTTCACCACTACCTGTTGTTGATCAGATAGATTTTGTTATTGCGGCTTTACTATTCGCTTTAATTGTTGAGCCATCCTCGCTTTCAATCTCGAAAGCCATAATAATAGTTGCCTTAACATTTCCAATCCATGTTCTAGCAAATCTTATAGCATACCTGCTGCATCTCAAAGATAATCCCTGGTAAGTAAAAATTTCACAGAGAGATGCTGGAAGAGCTTATAAGACGCTAAGTGCTCATCTTTTTAAGACCGTTAAGTGGCTAACAGTATGGGGCTGCCCATCTTCAATGTGGTTAAATCGTGCTTCTGCACATGTCCCCCAAAATATAATATTAATCCCTACCTTGGGAGATGCATGCATGGCTGTTTATATTGCTACGCAATTAAATTTCCAAGCTTCACCGGTCCACCTGTTCCTCGTCTGAAACTTAAGGAAGACATTGCGAAGATGGTTAAGAAGACTAGGCTTCATCTACCAGTTATGCTTAGCGATTCAACGGATCCCTACCAGCCGCTTGAGAGGGAATATGAAATAACAAGGAGATGCTTAGAGGTTCTGGCTGAGCATGGTTTTCCATTACTAATAGTTACTAAATCCGATTTAGTTCTTAGGGACATTGACATTTTCAAGAAAACACCAACAGTTGTGTCGATGACGATAACAACGAGCCGCAATGACATATCTGCCCTCATAGAGCCAAATGCTCCCAAACCAGATTCGAGATTTTCTGCTTTAAAGAAGATTTCAGAGGAGGGAATACCGACAACTGTAAGAATAGATCCAATAATACCGACGGTTAACTCTGATAGGCAGGATCTAGAAAACATAGTTTTAAGGGCTTCTAAGATAGGTGTAAAACAGATTACGGCGTCAACAATGAAATTAGTTAAAGGCGTATTGCCTACGATAAAAAGAGTTAATCCCGAATTATCATGGAGACTGGCGAAAATATACTCTAGCGGCGAGTGGATTGGGGGTTACAAATACTTAAAGAGGGATTTGAGGTTGACCATCCTTGAAAATTTGAAGAGCCTAGCCCATAAGTATGGTTTAGAGTTCGCGGCATGTAGGGAGGGATTCCCACAATTAAACACGGCTATATGTGATGGTACATCATATCACCGGGGATCTCTAAATAAGTTTCTTGCATGCTGAGATTAATTAAATGAATCTTTTTGCATCTGGAACCTCAGGCGGTAAGCCCTTTCTCCACCTTATAGAGCGGATTACAGCCATCATAATGTCCTCCGGGATTTTTTCCCAGTGAGAAAACATGCTTTGCCAAAAAGCCCGGCCTGAAGATGCTGATCTAAGATCATCGGCTAATCCTAGCGATTCAGCGATCGGCATGTATCCGTCCACGATAGATATGAGTTCCTTTTGAATTATAGATGAGATCTTACCACGTTTCCTAACGATAAGGTTCACTATGTTCCCTATCTGCTCAGCGGGTGTGGAAATCTGAACCCTGCAGACTGGTTCAAGCAGTATTGGATGCGCTGTTAAGAATGATCCGAATATTGCTTTCTTCGTAGCCGGGGTTAACTGCGCATAGCCCTTTTGCGTTTGATCCTCATGTAACTTTGCATTAAGCAGTTTAACCTTTAAGCCTCTGATAGGTTCCCCGCATAAAGGTCCGGATCGACAAGCCCACCTGAAGCCTTCTATAATGGCTTCAAGATCCTCCCCTACTGGAGATCCGCCTTTAGTCGAGTCAACCAGGAGATTTGTATTTCCCTCTATGGCAAGTAAGCGTTCAGCCCTATCTAAAAGGGACTCTGCATGTTTAATTGCTGCTTCACCGTTTTCTTCAAGAATTTTTAATGAATTTCTGTCTAACGGTTCAACCTTAACGGTTATTTGGTTGCGCCTATTTGGGCTATTACTTGTGAAGTCTATCCCGCTACTGCTTACGCTTTCACGATAAGCAATTATTGGCTTAGATACTATTACCTCAATGTCCGGCGCATGCTCCCTTATAGACTTTATCGCTATGTCCAGATGCAATTCGCCAACTCCGCTGAGGAGATATTCCCCAGTTTCCCTGTTGATGGAAACTGCCAGATTCGGGTCTTCAATCGACAATATTCTTAATATGTCAATCAGACGTAGGAGGTCGGATGGATTCTTCGGTTCAAGGGAAACAGTGACAACGGGTTCTGAAACATAATGTATCTTCTCAAAGGGTGTCATATGCTCTTTATGAGCTGTATCAATAATTGTTTCGCCAGCGTTTATGTGACCGAGCCCTGAAAGGGCAACTATGTTTCCTGAACTAAGATGATCGATAGGCTCTTTAAATGCTCCCATGTAAATCCATATTTTATTAATGACAACCTCCCTACCTGCGCCTAAAACATATACTTTATCGCCAACGTTTATCTCACCGGAGAATATTCTTCCAGTGGCGATGATGTCGCCGTTTAAGTCGCTTTTAACGTTAGTCACGCATATCGCCGTAGGCCCTTCAGGGTCGCATTCAAGCATCGCTTTACCAACCTTAGAATTTAAGTCTCCTCTCCATATTTTTGGGATCCTATACCTTTGAGCTTTTAATGGATTCGGAATTTCCTTTATCACCATTTCTAGGATTGCTCTGTGAAGCGGAATTTTCTCTCGGAGATCTAACCAGTCGCCGTAATTATATGCTTCAATTATGTCGCTGAACTTTAGACCTTTCTCCCTAGCGATGTCGAATGTTAATCCCCACCCATGTAGGGCTGAACCGAAAGCAACATTACCCCCGGACACGCTGATCTTCCAAAGATCTTTAAAGGGTTTTTCTCCATAAATCTCTATAAGGCCGTTAAAGTCTCGAATTATGCGCGATATCTTTTCCTGAATCTTCTCAGCGTTTAACCTCAGATCCACAATTAATCTATCAATCTTATTAATGAATAGAACCGGTTTAACACGTTCATTTAGCGCCTGTCTAACAACAACTTCGGTTTGCGCCATAATCTCCTCGACAGCATCAACCAGGACTATTGCGCCGTCGATGATTCTCAGCGCCCGCGTCACCCTACCGGTGAAATCAACATGTCCCGGGGTATCAATCAGGTTCACCACATATCGGCTTCCACCGAAATCGTATAGAAGAGAGATATTGGCCGCCTTTATGGTTATGCCGCGTCTTTGTTCCTCCTCAAGATAATCTAAAACCCTAGCTTTCCCAGCTAAGCCATATGAAATCAAACCAGCTTCGGCCAGAAGCGAATCGGTTAAGGTTGTTTTCCCATGATCTATATGGGCTACTATGCCTATATTACGGATCTTCACCTTATTCTTCGTAACGCTTAAAATTTGCTCCATTTGCCTAAACATCGACATAAGATCATTCACGCTTTCCCAGATTTAGCGCCTTTCTTCTTCCCTCAGCCATTAACAAATAAAACTGCCTATTTCTCAAAAGGATATCGGTCACTTATATCTCTCACGTCTTTTCTTCCTCTTCCTTTTTTCACGCCGCATCCTTTTCTTCTTCCACTTAGCCCGCATCTCACATCATCCTTCTCCAAACCAGATTTAATGGATTCCGCTGAGCTCAGATCTTGCCTTCGTAAGCCTCGATAAATGAGGCTTTAAATGGTTCTTTCTTCCTAACCTTATTAAGTTTTCGGAGTTTATTTGCGTTTTTATAGATCTAAGCGTTTATAGTGATCTTTTGGTTGACGTTATGCTTATAAAAGTTATCTCGTCTTTATTGGTGAAGGCGC
>CAYPJR010000022.1:0-18113 GCA_964411115.1 uncultured Candidatus Bathyarchaeia archaeon
ACCACTCAAAAATAGGCTACGCAATAACAATATAAATCTTTCTATCCCACAGCCGACCAATAGCGGTTTATAAGCAGGATTCGTATGAACATTAAATCTAACGTTTATAAGATTGATAAAAGATAAATTTCCCTCCGTCAGCATCTAATTGTAGAGCGATGGGAAAGTGAAGGTTAAAATCTGCGTCCCCATACCGGCCAGTGATGTTTCAGATGCGCTTAATATGCTAAGCAGGGCTGAGAATGCCGGAGCAGACTTGATTGAGATACGCCTAGACTATGCGGGCTTAAACGCTTCTGAAATAATAAAATTGTCGAGGGATATCACTAAGCAGCATTCAATACCGCTAATAGCAACTAACAGGCAGATTGGGCAGGGAGGGAGATGCATCTTAAGCGAGGAGAAGCGGATAGAAACTCTCATTGAAGCCGCTAAAGCCGGCTTTACATATATTGATCTAGAATTGACAACCCACAATTTAAGCGACGCCGTTAAGGCTGTTAGGAATTGCGGTGCGAAAGTAATAGTTTCATTTCACAATTTTAATTTTACGCCGCCAATCAGTGAGATGGAGAGAATTGTTAAAGAGCAAGTTGAAGCTGGAGCTGACATATGCAAGATTGTCACAATGGCATGCAGCGTCACAGATAGTATAAACTGCCTTTTATTCACCCATAAAATGAGCGGAAGCTTAGAGATTATTTGCTTCGCAATGGGCAAATACGGTTTACTCTCAAGGGTTCTCTCGCCGATTTTCGGAGCCACATTCACTTACGCATCCTTAGAAGGAGGCTTTGAAACCGCCCCGGGGCAAGTATCAATTGGAGATTTAAGGGAGATTTATAGGAGGCTTGGCGTTCAGCCATGAATATTTCTGGGAAAACTAGGGTCTGCGCTTTGATCGGTGATCCAGTTGAGCATTCGCTTAGTCCCACAATTCAAAACGCCGCATTTGAACATTTGGGTTTAGATTACGTTTATATAGCGTTCAATGTTAAGGCGGACCGCCTTAAAGACGCCGTTTCCGGGATAAGAGCGCTTAACATATATGGGCTAAACGTAACAATGCCCTATAAGATCGCCATAATCAAATACTTAGATGATTTAGATGAGACCGCGGGCAGAATAGGATCCGTAAACACGGTTCTAAACAGCGATGGAAAACTTATCGGCTACACAACGGATGGTTTAGGCGCTCTAAACGCCCTAAAATATGCCGACGCTGACCCCTCAAATAAAAAAGTTGTGATTCTAGGGGCTGGCGGGTCCTCAAGGGCGATATCGTTCACGCTGGCCGAGATTACGTCGGAGCTTGTGATATTTAATAGAACATTTAGCAGGGCTGAGGATCTGAAAAATTCCATACGTAGGGTTTTAGGCGATAGATTGAAGATTAAAGCAGCACCATTCACAGATGAACATTTAGGGAAAGAGCTTGAGGACGCTGACATTTTAATTAACGCCACACCAATAGGTATGAAACCTAAAGATGATGAGATGCCGGTTAAAAAGGATTATCTTAGAAAAGACCTTGTGGTCTTCGATTTGGTTTATGAACCGCTTGAGACAAGACTGCTTAGGGAGGCAAGGTCGGTTGGCGCTAAAGTGATTGATGGCTTATCAATGCTGGTTCATCAGGGAGCAGTTTCCTTTAAAATATGGACTGGGATGGATGCTCCGGTGGAAATCATGATCGAGGCAGCTTTGAAGAAGATAAGGCAGCTGAAGGGTTCATCGTCCAGCCATGGAAAGGAGGATGCAGCCTTTTGATTGGAAGAGCCGTTGCCTATGGCGCGGTCACAATTATTAACGCCATATCATGCGGGTTAGGCGCAGCGTTAAGCATAGGTTTAGAAACTGAAGCGATGGTTAAACTTACCAGTAAGCCTGGAAATATTGAGGGCAAAATACTTTCAGATCCATCTGAAAACCCCATATTGATCGATAAAGTTGTTAGGCATGTTTTAAGACTTTTCCAGCTTGAGAATGAGTACGGAGCATATGTTGAAACCCGATCTAATATACCGATAGCCCGCGGCTTAAAAAGTAGCAGCGCAGCAGCTAATGCCATAACGCTTGCAACATTATCCGCCCTAGGTGAGGAGGCTGATGACCTATCCATAATTAACATCGGTGTTGATGCATCCATAGAGGCTGGTGTAACCGTGACCGGAGCTTTCGATGATGCATGCGCATCATATTTCGGAAACATAGTTATAACCGACAATTACAATAGGAAAATCCTGAAAAGACTCCGGCCGGAAGGCGACTATGCTATTTTAATCCATGTTCCGCCGAAGAAGGCTTACACGTCAAAATCAGATGTTAAAAGGATGAAAATAATAGCTGAGCAAGTTAAAGCCTTACATAGAATGGCTCTTCTAGGCGACTACTGGACAGCCATGACCCTTAACGGTTTACTGTATTCAGCGGTTCTAGGTTACGACGTTAATATTGCGCTCGACGCCCTGGCTGAGGGAGCAGTAGCAGCGGGCTTATCTGGTAAGGGTCCAGCGGTTGCATCTGTTGTTCCAAGGGAGAAAATTGGTCATGTGCGGGATGCATGGAGCAAATATGAAGGTGAAATAATTGAAACTAATATTAATTGCGAGAAAGCCCACATCCTATAACGTTAATATGTGGTGAAGCATAGTTGACTGATTTAATAGTTAAGGGTGGAGCCAGCCTATATGGATGCGTTGAAGCTCCGCCTTCAAAGGCTCATACCCATAGGGCAATCATAGCCTCATCTCTATCTGACGGATGCTCCGAGGTGAAGAATGCGCTTATCTGCGATGATACATTAGCCACGATTAATGCCTGCGTAAAGCTCGGCGCCAAAATAGAAGATGCGGCTGATGGAACATTCAGAGTTTTCGGTTCGCCTGAACCAGAAACACCTGATGATGTAATAAATTGTGGAGGTTCCGGATCGACAATCCGCTTCATTACGCCAATATGTGCGCTGGCCAGCGGCATCTCTATCCTAACCGGCGATGAAAGCTTAAGGAGGAGACCGATGGGCCCGCTGCTGGATGCCTTAAGGCAGATCGGCGTTAGATGCTATTCGGCGCGTATGAACGGTTATCCACCGATAATCATTTTCGGCGGCGGAATAAAAGGTGGGGAAGCCCATATAAGAGGCGACGTAAGCTCACAGTTCATTTCAGGCTTACTCTTCGCTGTGCCAATGGCTCAGCGTAGCACAAATATAGTTTTATCAACGCCGCTGGAGTCTAAACCTTACGTTGAGATAACGCTGGATATACTTAAAAAACATAGCATTCTGGTCGAGACGGATTTTAACATTTTCTATATACCCCCGGGGCAAAAATATAAGCCCTGCAACCACATTGTTGAAGGCGATTATTCTTCAGCGTCCTTTCTGCTGGCTGCTGCGGCAATAACCGGTTCCCATATAAGAGTTGAGAGTCTCCTGAGGAATACTCTTCAGGGGGATCGCCTCATAATCGATGTGCTCCGAAGCATGGGGGTTCATGTTGACGTGGGAGAAAACTTTGTTGAGGTTAAGGGCTCTGATGAACATTTAAAAACTTTAGATGTTGACTTAAGAGATAACCCGGATTTAGTTCCAGTGTGCGCTGTGCTCGCATCCGCCGCAACTGGAAGATCAATTATTAGAGGCATTAGAAGGCTAAGATTTAAAGAGTCAAATAGGGTTGAAGCCTTACTCAGCGAGCTTTCAAAGATGGGTGTAAAAATGAATATTGCTGGTGATGCTATGGAAATCCACGGTGGGGGTGGATTACATGGAGCGGAAATATATCCGCATGGGGATCATAGAATAGCCATGGCATGCGCGGTTGCCGCCTTAAGGGCAAGCGGCGAAACGGTTATTCGAAATGCTGAATGCATAAATAAGTCATATCCCAATTTTATTAGGGATATGAATCTTTTAGGGGCGGATTTTCTTGAACGGTAACTCGATAGGTAAAGCGTTTATCCTCACATGCTTCGGGGAGAGTCACGGAGCATGCGTAGGCGCCGTGATAGATGGATGCCCAGCTGGGCTGCCGCTCAAGGAGGAGGACATCCAAGTTGATCTTGATAAGAGGAAACCTGGCTTAACCGCGATAAGCACCCCCAGATTTGAGGAGGATAAGGTTGAGATAATCTCAGGCGTTTATAGAGGCTATACAACCGGCGCACCGCTATGCATGATTATCAGAAATAGAGATGTTAACTCAGCGCCCTATGAAACTGTAAACATTAAGCCTCGGCCTGGACATGCAGATTACACTGCGAGAGTGAAGTATGGCGGATATAATGATCCGAGGGGTGGAGGAAGATTTTCAGGTAGAATTACAGCTGCCTACGTTATGGCCGGAGCCGTCGCTAAAAAGATCCTTAGGCTTTTAGGGGTTGAGATCTTAGCCCATACGGTGCAGATCGGGAAAGTTAAGGTTGAGAGGGAAGTTTCCTACGATGATATACGCCGAAATGTATATGCCAATCCAGTCCGATGCGCTATTCCAGAAATAGCTGAGAGGATGGTTGAGGAGATACTTAAGGCTTCCAGGGAGGGAGACAGCGTCGGAGGCATAGTTGAAGCCATAGCGCTAAATGTTCCGGCCGGTTTAGGCGAACCAATATTTGACTCCATAGACTCAGACATAGCGAAAATGCTATTCAATATTCCAGCTGTTAAGGGTGTTGAGTTTGGAGCGGGCTTCCAAGCAGCCTCAATGAGAGGCTCCGAAGCCAATGACCAGTACGCTATAAGAAATGGGAAGGTTATTACGCTAACGAATAATGCTGGCGGAGTGCTGGGCGGAATTTCAAGCGGTATGCCGATAATCGTTAGGGTTGCATTTAAACCAGTACCGTCAATATCTGGGAGGCAGAGAACAGTTAATTTAGAAACTATGAGTGAGGAATACATTGAGTTCGCTGGAAGGCATGATCCATGCGTGGTTCCAAGAGCCGTGCCCGTTGTAGAATCATGCCTAGCGTTTGTTCTTGCCGATCACGCCATTAGATCGGGGATTATTCCAAGGGTTATAAAATCCTAAATGCCCTTCACGTTCTTCTGAAGGTACTCTATTGCCTCCTGCAGGCTTTGGAAGCCATATTTGATTTCGCTGCGCTCTCTCCTTAAAGCGATAACGTCTTCCCTAACTTCTTCAGGTTTCCGCTTGCCTTTTATAACATCAAGCATTAAATCACAGAGATATTTTATGTCATCTTTAGTGAATCCTCTCCTCGTCACATCTTGGAATCCTATTCTTATCCCAGATGGTTTTTCACGGTTATTCTGATCATCGTAAGGCAGTAGGTTTCTATTCACTATTATGTTCGCCTTCTCCAATTCCTCAGCAACCCTTTTCCCGCCGCCATAATCCCGGACATCAACAGCCAGCTGGTGAGACATTGTGAAGCCGTATTTTTCGCCTAGAACCTTTAAACCGTTCTCATAAAAGTATTGTCCAGCGGTTTGCGCATTAATAACCGTTTGCTTAGCTAAAAGTTCACCGAAGACTTTAAGTTCTAGGGCAGCTATGCCCGTTGCAGGCAACCTGCCGAGATGAGTATTAGATGTGCTAAGCGGGAATATAGCGAATTGAACATTTTTTATAGCCTTCTCTATGCGTTCATCGCGTAAATCGGCTAAGATTACTCCCCCCTGTGGACCTGGAAAAGTTTTATGCGTTGAGGACGTGATGAAGTCAGCTCCCTCCCTAAGCGGATCCTGGAAGGCTCCGCCCGCTATTAAGCCAAGAACATGCGCTGCATCATAGACGACGTATGCTCCAACCTCGTAGGCTACATCCCTCAATTCTTTAACCGGATGCGGAAATAGGAATAGGCTTCCTCCAAATGTAACTATGCCCGGCTTAGCAGCCCTTATTATTTCAGCCGATTTATCCGGATCTATATTCATATCCTCAATGCTGTAGGCATGCTCAATATTTTCAAGTCCCAGAACCATGCCAGCTAAACCAGTGTAGTCATGCGATATATGTGCACCGGCGCTTAAGGGCGTAACCACCATCTTCTTACTCTTTGTTGTTAGAGATAATCCTTTAAAGACTGCGAGGTTTGCATGTGTTCCAGAAACTAAGCGGACGTCAGCCCAGCTGCATTTGAAAAGCATCCTCATTAAATCCGTAACGCAGTTCTCTATAACCGTGATATACTTCTGCCCTTGATAATATCTTCTCTTCACATGTCCCATTAAGTCGTTTTCGCCCTCAGCATACCTGCTTTCAAGATCCATCGTTAAGCGGAGCATCTCTTTAACAGCCGGGGATTTTAACCCCTCGCTTGCTATAAGATTTATGCACTCAGCATCTCGATATTCTTCATGTCTCCTGCTTGCATCGATCAATTCCAAGGATATTTTGAAGAATTCCTCCATTTCCGCTCAACCTGAACAGAAGCATAAAAAATGGGAAGATCTATTTAACTTTTAGGCTTCATAATCTCATTATTGCTGGGCATTTAGCGTTCCAATACGAATGTCTTTTTCGCCAAAGGCCTCTCCTTTATCTCATGTATCAGCATCTCCATCCTGTTTCCAACGCCTATAACTGGAATATTCTCGAAAATTTCTATCGCCCTCTGCATTTTTATGCTTCTCTCAGCGAATAATGTTACTAGAGCGTCGCCGCTGGACACTTTGTCGCCTATTTTCTTATGCAGTAAGACGCCTGCTCCTTTGTCTTTCGGCGCTCCTGCGAGCCTAGCTGCCTCAACAAGCGATGCATTATCTATCCATAAAATTACGCCATCCTTATTCGCCCTAATTGTAAACCTCTCGGAGCCTAATGCTATATCGTCCGGCTTAACGTTTGGGTCTCCGCCCTGCGCTCCTATTATCTCGCGGAGCTTACTTTCAGCTTTTCCGGATTTCAATATTTCTAACGCTATTTCCTTACCGCTGCTTTTTCCGCTCATCTCCAGAAGTATTCCCGCTATGTTAACGGCTTTATCTATTAAATCATACGATTGGCTTTTGCCCATTATTGTGCTTAAGGCTTCCCAAGCCTCTATGGCCGGACCAATCGCGTAGCCAACAGGCTGCTCTCCGTAAGTTACGGCGCACTGCACCTTTATGTTTAAGCGTCGACCTAGCTCAATGAAATCCTTAGCTAAAAGGTCGGCTTCGCCAATAGTCTTTATTTTTGTCCCTCTGCCCGTTGGTATATCGATGACTAGAAGATTTGCGCCGACAGCTTTCTTTTTGCTCATTATTGAGGGTAGGAGAAGCGGATCTATCGATAATGGGTGTTCAACCCTGATAAATATATCATCAGCAGGGGCGAGATCCAATGCGCCTCCCCAAACTATGCAGCCATTTGTTTTCTCAACAACCTCACGCATCTCCTCAATGCTTAGGCTTACTGGCATCAGAACCTCTGCTCTATCAGCTGTTCCAGCAGCGGACGTTATGGATCTTGATGATGACTTCGGTATTGTTAGCCCAGATGCTGCTATTATTGGAACAGCGAGAAGCGTTGTTTTATCCCCAGGAACGCCGCCTATTGAATGCTTATCAACTATTAAGGGTTTCTTAATCTCAAGCTTATTTCCTGTTTCAACCATGGCTAATGAGAGGCTTGTCGCCTCATCTAGGTCTAAGCCGAAGGTGTGTAGGGCAGTTACGAAGGCTGCTACCTCAATCTCGCTTAGGTTTCCACTAACAACATCTCTGACTATCTCAAATATCTCTTCATATGTAAGTTTTCTTCCGCTCAGCTTGTTCCTTATGTAATACACTGACAGCGGGAAATGCGCCGCCTCAACCTCAACCTCTTCTTCACCTCTTAAACCCATATATTTCTTGATCTCATTGTATAAGCCTATACGGCCTCTTTCAATGCTCTCTTCGGCAACATTAACTATAGCGGTGGCTTCCTTACCTCCATAGGTTAATTTAACGCGGCTTAATCCTGAAACGCCTAGATCCTCAGCGTCTTCACGGTTAAGGACAACTATAAATTTTCCTCCAGATTCTAAATCTAAGAGCTTAACTCTGAGCCTCATCTGGCTGGGGCGCTCCAAATATTTTCTCATGTTTGGCACTTTAAAGATCCAGTTTAAGCCTTAAAAGCTTTTATTAACATGATTTCCCTTTTTTAATAAGCACCTGTCAGGAGATGATGCCTAAAATGAGATTAATCTATGTGGTTATAGACGGCATGGGCGATCTGCCTATTGAGGATCTGAGTGGAAAAACACCCCTAGAGTTCGCTGAAACTCCAAACATGGATTTTCTCGCAGGTAGGGGCAGACTTGGGCTTATGTACACTGTTGGTAAGGGGGTAGCGCCGGAAAGCGATGCGGCTGTAATCTCTATTCTAGGATACGACCCGTACAAATATCATGTTGGCAGAGGACCCCTTGAGGCATACGGCGCCGGCTTAGACATGCAGGATGGTTATTTAGCGCTGAGATGCAACTTTGCAACCCTAGGCAAAGATGGGCGGATCATCGATAGGAGGGCTGGAAGAAACTTAACCACTCGGGAAGCATCTGAGCTCGCTGAGGCGGTTAATCGCCTAGTTAAACTTGAATCTCACCCGGCTGAATTTGAGTTTAAGAATACCTTGGGTCATAGAGGTGTTCTCGTTATAAAGAGCAGATTCAAACCGTTGTCTGGAAAAATTTCGAACACTGATCCAGCATATGAGAGGGTTGCCGGCTTAGGCGTTGTCAAGACTGATGTTCAAATGGTTCTTGAGGAATGCAAGCCCCTTGAGGATACTGAAGCCGCTAGGGTTTCAGCCATGCTGGTTAATGAATTCGTGAGGAAGAGCCATGAGATTTTGGAGCAGCATGAGGTTAATAAAAGGCGTGAGGCGGAGGGCAAATTGAAAGCCAATGTTATATTAACAAGGGATGCTGGGGATCAGCTGCCGAGATTTTTCAATATAAATGAGCACTATGCTGTTAGATTCACCTGTCTCGCCGATATGCCTGTTGAAAGGGGGATTGCGAGGCTAGCTGGCATGCATCTCGTCGAGATTCCGCCGCCCTCTGGAGACTTGAAACATGACTGCTTAATTAGGGCTGAAAAATTGCTCAGCGTTTTAGATATTTTTGACTGCTTCTACATACATATTAAGGGTCCGGATGAGCCTGGCCACGATGGAGACTTTATGCTTAAAGCTGAGACGATAGCAACCATAGATAAGTATTTCTTCGGAAAAATATTGCCTGAAATAAGTCTCGATGAAACTGTCATATGCATCACGGCGGATCATTCAACACCATGCAAACTCAAATCTCACAGCGATGATCCAGTTCCATTGCTAATTTCAGGAGGCAAAATCGGAAGCGATGGAATTAAGAGATTTTCTGAAAAGGAATGTCTGAGGGGAAGCCTAGGGATCCTGGAGAAGGGAACATTGCTTATGCCATTACTGATCAAGGCAATAAAACCCTGAAGATCCAGGAACCATCTGGGACACAAATAATTTATTAATCTCAAAGACTAAAAATCTAATGGACGGCGGGTCTTAGGCGGGGAGCTAGGGGTCCCCTGAGAGGCGCATGGCCTCGACCGTAAACCCCCTACACGACGGGCCGAAAGCTAAAGTGAGGCGTGTAAGGCCGCGGATCCAGCCAACCCTAAACGATGAGCACCTGTCCTCTGGGGCTGGCGGTCGCGGAGCATCCTTCGTAGGAAGGATGTAACCGCGTTTACCAAGCGAACCTGGCCAGGCCCGGGAGATGGAGGTGTAAAGGAAATAGGGATGGAAAGCGTAACGTTGCTAAATGAGCTGTCCACCCGAAGGAGCAACCTAAGCTTGGACGTTCAGTGCTCAGAGGGGTGCGGGTGTGAGCGGTGGGTTGGTTTGGGTTTGCGGATTCTACACGTCGAGCTTTAGTGACCCGCCGTCCGCTTTCTAAGGGCTATATCGTGGGAATAGGCTGCTCCCAGTAGGCGGCTGCATGATTTTTAGGCGGCGTATGTTCTGAAGCTGCTAAACATTTTTAGTTGACTGATCAATGCGCCTTTATATTCCGCAGCAGCCGGCATGCTTGGCATATTTCACCCACAGCCGGTTCGCCGCAAACCATGCATTGACTTAGGCTGATTCTTGGTTTTCTTTCTCTCATTGCTTCTCGAATCTTTTCCATGGAGCCATATATCGTATATTTTATGCCTGGATGCTTCTCTTCAAGCCTATTTAGCATGCTCCGCACGTCGTTTCTCAAGGCTGAGCCGGCATATGGGCAGGGATGCTCCTGAAATCTTATACCCTTGAGAAATGCGTATAGAGTTATTTCCTTCTCTAAAACTTCACAGAGCGGCTTGACTCTTGGAATGAACCATTTTTCCTCCTCATCCCATCCGGGCCCTGTCCTAGCAATTCTAATAGGGTCGCCATGTATTATGTTAAGCATGAAAGTCTGTATTTCATCATCCAAGTTATGCGCTGTGGCAATTTTAGTTGCATCAACTCTTTTAGCGGCTATATTCAAGGCTTTCCTCCTTAGTACACCGCAGTATGAGCATGGTGTTAGGTTTCCGCCCTTGGTGATTTCGGCTATTTCATCAAGCGTGGAGCCATATAGATCCTTAAAGGAGACAACCATGTATTCCACGCCAAGTTTGGCGCAGTTCTCAGCGGCTATTCCTATGGCTTCATCCCTATAGTCCCTTATCCCCTCATCAACTATTATAGCGTATAGGGAAGATTTTGGAAAATCTTTCTCTATTTTGGCTAAAATATGCAGTAGGCTCACGCTGTCCTTACCGCCGGATACTGCAACCGCTATTCTATCATTAAACTCAAACATTTTATGCTTCGCTATCGTTGCTCTAACCTTATATTCAATTGATTCAATGAAGCATTTGGCGCAGAGATTCTCACCTGAATACAGCCTAGCGTAGAAGGCTTCCCTAACACCGCACATTGTACATTTAACCATAGCGCTTTTCCTTCAAGAACAGATATGCTTCGGCTTATAGGCTTAGAGCCATGTTAATTGCGATCAAAAATATGGAGAAGATGTTGAAAAACTTTTTTATCAATATGCTTTTTTCAGAAAAACCCTTGAGCAGGCATTGCAAGAGTTTATCCCCATCAAGGGCCGGTATTGGAAGCATGTTGAATATGGCGACATTAATTGATATGATGAAAAGCCAGTTTAGAATTAGATATGTCTGAATATCCCAGAAGAAGCCTAAACTAAGCCTGCTGGGATAGTAAAGTAGTGAGGGAAGCATTATCCCCATTATGGCTTTGTCCCCATCCTCGGGGCTTAGAACGGCTGACACTGTGAAATTCCCCCTGCTTGTTGTCACCAATATTTTATCACCCGGCTTAACATTGGACATGAAGACAGCCAAGTCCCGGTAATCATGTATTGGCGTTCCGTTTAGAGCGTATATTACATCCCATCTTTTAATCCCCGCCAAATCTAACGGTCCGCCCTCCACAACATCCATCACAACTATGCCGGATGGTGTTTGAATAAATAAGGCGAAAATTATGAGAAAGATTAATAGCCCAAATAGGATATTTGCTGATGCTCCTGCTGAAAATATCTTCATCCTTGAATCGTTTTTTAAATTATTTATTTTCTCATCCTCAACCTCGACGAATCCCCCTGGAAAAACTGCCAGAAGCAGCATTCCAGCTGATTTTATACTTATGCCCTCTGTTAGGGCTATTATGCCATGCGCTGCTTCATGAATGAAAACCGCAAGCACAATTGAGATGAGGAAGTAGGGTAGCCAGTATAGGCTAAGTGTTAAGCCTGGAACAACAATTGAAACCGGAACGCTTTCCTCCCTTGAAAGATATAGATTTACAAGGTTTCCGGATAGAAAAGCCAGTGCGAAAATCATGAGGCTGAAACCCAGAATAACGCTTATGTATGAGAAGGTTTTCCAGAGAATTCTCCATTTACTTGAAAATTTATATAGGGCCCTCTTAAACCCCTCAGAATTGTATCTTATAAAGAAAGGTAAAATGATCAATCCATGCTTCTTCATATTTACAATCTTACTGAGAAGATAAACTATCAGCCAAAAGATCGCGAGGAAGATTAAGAAGGCATATTCCCCTCTTAAGGGAAGCATATATCTTCACTTTAAGTATTCCGATTCTTATACCAAAAATAATTAAGGAGCAATATAAAGGTATAAAGGCGGATTGCTTAAGCAAGCTTATCGGGGAGAGCCACGTTGGCTAAGAAACCCATAATATACTCGGAGAAGCTTGAAGTTATCTATGGCGCCGAAAGATGGAGGCTTCTCTCTGAATTGAGAAGTAGAGCAATTGAAATAATGGAGGCTCTTGAGAAGGCGCATATATTCTGCGTTATCCATGGAAGCATAGCCCGCGGAGATGTTTCGCCAAGGAGCGATATAGACATATTCATACCGCAGAATTTCCCCTCCTTCACAGTTGAGAATGCGCTTAGGGCTGCCGGAATATCTATTAGTAGACGCATTTTAGTTCAGGCAACACCGACCTATTCGATTAAGGGCTATATTGAAATTGATGATCAATGCTGCGTTTCGTTTCCGCTATCTAAAATGAGAGAGGTTGAGAGAGACTTCTATAAGTTCGGTGGGGAAGCAACTTTGGAAATGCTGAGAAGCAAAGTTAGGGTTCCAGGTGTTGATAAGAGGCTCATGTTAATAGAACCCACAGATAATGGGCATGTTGAAAGTAGCATAATTGGGCAGGAGGAGAGGGTTGCAAAGCTACTTGGCATATCGGTTGATACTGTTTTAGATAGGGTTCGCATTTTGCTGCGCCGCGACAAGGTTGGCAGAACAGGATTATTTGTTGAAAGAGAGCTTGCACCTGAGGAAAGCTTCGAATCCGTTCTAAAGAGGCTAGCTGACACAAACCCAGCTGTACGAAGGAGGCTTAGGGAAGGCTAAGAATGCTTAAGGCTCTAGGAAGTTTGCTCCAGAAGTTCGCGAAGATGAACCTTTATGGGTCCGATTTTCCCACCGTAGTTTCCAGCTGATATCTTTAGGACACCTGGAAATTTAACGGCGGCTTTTATACCCTCAGCCATAGCCATCTTAACACTTTCCAAGTTCAGCCCGTTTATCACGATTTCATATATAGCGTTCACGTTTTTCGGAACCCGGCTTTCCGGCAAGATCTCCCTAAGCTTAGGGCAGAAGATATGGTTTGTTGATGCTGGAAACTTATATTTTAATGAGCCGATCTTTGAGCCGGAGCGGCATATCCCCCCGGGAAATGGGAGGATTACGCCCTTAACTTTCCTGTGTATCGCATCGGCAGCCGCTTCAGCAGCTGAGAGCCCTGTCTTCATGTCTTCTGCCATTATGAAGAAGTTTCCGCCGGCAACGCCTTTCTTAACGCCGAAGCTGTCCTCAACAATAAATTCGCCCTCCATAACTGGTATGCGCCAAACCCTACGACCGTACATTTCGTCAAGCTTCTGGAATCCATCGCCGAAAAAACGTAGACTTCTGCCAACCTTCAGTTTTCTGACGGTTCCATGAAGCGCATTAAAGGCAGCCGTCGTTGGACATGTCATTACGCATTGTCCTATACGTGCAACCATCTGCTTTTTCAGATCGCCTCTTGTTCGATGATAGATATGTATTAGGACGCCGATCCGTCCATCAGGGGTCTCGCTAGGCGGAACGGGTCCTTCAATGCCAGCTTCAGCCGGTGAACCTATTATTGAAGATGCGAATCCGGTTGCAACCTCAGCTGCTGTTAAGGCCCATCTCTCATTCTCAGCTGTTATCAGAACCCTTCCAGCCCACATTTCAAACATTTCAGCGAATGTATCCTCTATTTCAACGTCATTATAGCGGATCAACCAATACACCTCTGCATAATCTTAATTAGTTTCATTTTTTTCTCTTATAACTTAAACTTTTTCCATGTTGATCTGAGCATCCCAAATGTTTTTAGTTATTGCATGGAAAGACTGGAAAAATAAGCCTCTGTAACATTTTAACTAAAACATTTTTAAATGGGAAAGCATCATCTTTTCAATTTAAATATTAAGGAAATATTTAGATGTAGCGCATAATGGCTAAATTAGAATCTTTAGGAAGGCCTGATGCCGATATGGGTTTCATATTAATAACTGGGCGGACGATTAATCAAGGCTGCGGAAAGGAGCATGGTAAGTTTTCAGGAGAATATTTGGCGAATGTTGCCGTTTGCGAGATGAACCCTGAGGATATGAGGAGGCTGAATGTAAAAGATGGGATGAACGTTAGGGTTACAACTGAAGCCGGCTCAGTGATCGTTAAGGCTAAGAAGTCGAGGAGAATAAAGACGCCTGGCGTGATATTCATTCCCTATGGTCCATGGGCAAATGCGGTTCTAAAATCTGAATCTGAAGGAACAGGTATGCCGCTGCTTAAGGGGCTGAAGGCTAATGTTGAGCCAACCTGGGAGGAGGTTTCAAGCTTGGAGGATCTTCTCATTAAAACTTATGGAAGCAGCAAGAAGGTGAGATTGGAGGAATAGAAATTATGGATGTAATTTCAAGCGTTGTTTGTCCAGTTTGTGGATGCTGCTGCGACGACCTGGAAGTTTTAGTTGATAATAACCAAATAATCGATGTTAGGAATGCCTGCGCTTTGGGCGCGGCGAAATTCTTAAATTACGGTGCGCATAGAAATACGAAGCCTCTAGTAAGGAAAAACGGTAAGATGGTTAAGGTTTCCCTCGAGGAGGCTATAGAGAGAGGCGCCGAGATACTTGCAAACGCTTCATATCCGCTTCTCTACGGCTGGAGTTCAACTAGCTGCGAAGCTATAAGGGTTGGTTTAGAGCTAGCTGAAGAGGTTGGGGGTGTAATTGATAATACGTCGACTATATGTCATGGCCCCTCAATAATTGCTGTGCAGGAGGTTGGGCTGCCAGCATGCACCTTAGGTCAAATTCGCCATAGAGCTGACTTGATAATTTATTGGGGTAGCAACCCGTGGAGCGCCCATCCGCGCCATATAGAGCGCTACACGGCTCTAGCTGAGGGAAGATTCCAGAAGGGCATATGGAAGCGCTACCTTTCACGTCTAGTTTTTGAGTCTGCAAGCAAGAGAAGGTATAGGGTGGCTAGCCTAGTCTTTAAAGCGGGAAGCATGCCGCTTCCCACCGCTGAGGTTTCCGGCCGATCTTTACCGCCTGGTGAGGAGAGAAAGCTCGTTGTCGTTGATGTTCAAAAAACTCGGACGGCTGATCTGGCTGATCTTTTTGTAAGAGTTGAGCCCGGCGGCGACTATGATGTTCTGCAGGCTCTTCGGGCTCTTATCCGGGATGAGGAATTAGATGTCGATGATGTTGCAGGGGTTCCGGTTGAAACTCTTGAGGAGCTAGCTGATCTAATGGTTAACGCGAGGTTTGGCATAATATTTTTCGGTTTAGGCTTAACTATGAGCGTTGGCAGATCGAGAAACGTTGAAGCCGCAATAAAGCTGACCAGAGATCTAAATAAGTATACGAAGTTTCTAATTATGCCGATGAGGGGACACTTCAACGTCACAGGCGCTGACACAGTTTTCACTTGGCAGACTGGATACCCATACGCTGTTGACTTCTCCCATGGATATCCGAGATATAATCCAGGTGAAACCTCAGCTATTGATGTGCTTATGAAAGATGATGCTGACGCAGCGTTGGTGGTTGCATCTGATCCAGTTTCAAACTTTCCAAAGAAGTGTGTGGAAAACCTCGTTAAGAAACCGCTGGTGGTCATTGACCCTCACATGTCGGCAACAGCCCTTGTGGCCGACGTTGTGATCCCATCAGCCTTCGTTGGCATAGAGGCTGAAGGTACAACTTACCGCATGGATCATGTGCCGCTTCCTTTGAAGAAAATTGTTGAGCCCCCGGAAGGATGCTTGCCGGATGAGGAAATATTGAAAATGATTCTTGAAAGGGTTAGAGAAATCAAGAGCAAGAAGGCTTCATGAGATTAGGGATGAAAAATCTTTTACATGTCAAAACATTATTAATCTAGGCTGACAATACTTATGTTGATAATCGCGATGGGCTTTACGGTTGAGGCTAGACTATGGAGCCTGCGACAAGCATATCGGAAATATTGTCTGGAAAAAAAGTTAATGAGGATGTAACCATTAGGGGTTGGCTACATAATAAGCGCTCAAGCGGCGGAATACATTTCTTCATAGTTAGAGATGGAACTGGAGTAATACAATGCACAATTAAGAAGGATAAGGTTTCTGAAGAGGTTTTTGAGGCCGCTAAGAAGATAACGCAGGAATCAACCATAGAAATCAGGGGCATAGTTAAAGAGGATCAGAGGGCTCCCGGAGGATACGAAATACAAGCGCACGACATGAAGATTATGCATATGGCTGAGGAGGGCTTTCCAATAGCTAAGAAATATCATGGCCCGGATTTTCTGCTTGACAATAGGCATCTCTGGATTAGAAGCCAGAAGATGCAGAGGATTCTTCGGGTGAGGGCTAGGATGCTTAAGGCGGCTAGGGAATGGCTTGATCAGAACGGCTTCACCGAATTTCATGCGCCAACACTTATATCGGCTGCATGTGAGGGAGGGGCAACGCTTTTTACGGTGAAATACTTCGATGGAGAAGCATACTTAACTCAAAGCTGGCAGCTATACGCTGAGGCGGCAATAGCCAGTTTAGGGAAAATTTATACGATTGCGCCATCATTCAGGGCTGAAAAATCTAAGACGAGGCGTCATTTAACGGAATTCTGGCATCTCGAGGTTGAGGTTCCATGGTGCGATCTAGATGGTATAATGAAGATAGAGGAGGATTTGCTAGCCTACATATTGCATAATTTAGGTGAGTTTTCATCTAAAGACTTAGAGGCGCTTGGAAGGCAGCCGGAGGATCTGCTGAGGATCAACCCTCCATTTCCAAGGATCACATATGATGAAGCCGTTGAAATGCTTAATGAAGATGGAGTAAAGTTCGAGTGGGGGAACGATCTAGGCTGGATTGAGGAAAAACATTTAACCCTGAAATTTGACAAACCATTCTTTATTACGCATTACCCTAGAAGCGCTAAAGCATTTTATCATAAACCGGATCCGAAAAGACCCGAGGTCACCCTCTCAGCGGATTTACTTGCCCCCGAAGGATATGGTGAAATAACAGGCGGGGGCCAGAGAATAGAGGACTTAAATGAGCTGCTGGAGAGAATAAGGGAGAACGCTTTGAACCCGGAAGACTACAAATGGTATATAGATCTTAGGCGCTACGGATCTGTGCCGCATGCTGGCTTCGGACTTGGTGTTGAAAGAACAGTAGCATGGATATGCAAGCTAAACCACATAAGGGATGCAATAGCATTCCCAAGACTGATCAACAGAGTATATCCATAAAAGCCTCTGGATCCGGAGGCTTTCCGAAGAGAAGAATCTATTCTTCACAGAGAGCTTATATGCAGTTAAGCGCTAAGACTGCCTCAACTTCTTTTAACTTCTTAGTTATTGGATCCACTTCCAGTCCAAGTCCTTCAAGCGCATGTAGCCCGAATTCTTCGTTGTCGCCTTCTTGGGCGAATACAACGATCGCCGTTGCTTTCCTGCTCAGACATTCAACAACGGCTTCGCCTATCTTCATCTCTACAATTCTATTTTCGATTGTTCTAAACTTTCTTTCACCCATAATTTCAATCCCTAAACTCTTCAGCCTTCCGCCATTAATCCACGTATAGGTTGAACCTGTATCAACCAAAAGTTCCAAGTCTAGATATTTAGACTTGTCATGGGGATTTGAAACCCTAACCTTGGCAACCACTTGTCCCATGTAAACCCGAAAACAGAAGATATCAAATATTTAAACATGTTTGTACGTGTTCTCTTTTACGGGGTGAAAGTTTACCTCATGAAAAGGGATTTAAAAATAATGAGCTGAACAAGTTGAAAAACTTTTCAGGCTTAGCTTCAGAAGACCTTTCTGGAGGAAGCAATTTGGATCTAGAAGATTGGTGGGCCCGGAGCGATTTGAACGCTCGACCAACAGGTTTCTCTTCCTTAGGGATTATGAGCCTGCCGCTCTAACCGGGCTGAGCTACGGGCCCGCGTTTTTCTCATTAATAGAATGTTTTATTGGGGTTTTTAGAGTTTTCGGTTTTGTGAATGTTTTTCATTTGGTCTTTTTAAGTAGCTGTCCGACGTTGTTT
>CAYPJR010000023.1:0-16989 GCA_964411115.1 uncultured Candidatus Bathyarchaeia archaeon
CGACACTTGTGATTAAAGTTAATAGTATTTATTTTTAGAGTAAAGGTCTTCTTCATGTTGTGAGCGTGCTTATTAAGCCTTCCGTATTCGCAGTTTCATAAACCCTTTTATCCCCGGTAAAAAATTGTGTAGCCTTCACTGCTTTGGCTGAAGCTATTTGGAGGGCATCAGCCTCATATATGTGATACTTCTCGATTATGTTCCAGCTTTCAATCAGCAATTTAAATTTAATAGGCACAAGCATTAATACTCCAAGCCGCAACAACCTCCGCGTTTCGATGAGAAAACGCCTTTTAACTGTCAGGTAGTCTTCTGGACTAAGTACCCCCCTTACACAAGCCTTATCAAAAGCTCCAATCGTTTCTCCTACGTTCCAAGAGCTGAAAGCCATAGATAATTCTCCCGAGTAAGCTTTTAAATAAACGTCTCTAACAACCCTGCTTCCAGGTTCCTCAATATATCTCTTAACTATGCTGCTTGAATCAAGATAAGCTATCGGCTCTCTCATCCCTCAAGGACCTCACGAAAACGCTTACAAGACCAGCCCTAGGCTTTATAGGTTCAAAATCTATCTCATAACTTTCAGCTTCACCTATTCCTTTGAGAGCCGCATCAAACATCTCCTCAAAAAGCTCTTCCCTAATGAGCTCCTCAAGAGCTTGACTAACTTCTAAGCCTCTTCTAGCCACCCTTAACTTAAACTTCTCCCATAACTCTTTATCTGCATATATGCTTGTCTTGATCTTAGCCATATACGCCGCCTGTACCGAATATACCTAAATCAGTATTTAAACCTTTCCGCATCCCAAAACAAGTACAACAATAGAATGTTAAACCCAGCTTGCCTACTCTTTGAAATGACTACCAGTAACACCGATAACTTGACAGTATATCCTAGTAGATAGATACACCAATTAGAAAGTTAGAGCTCCTTTAATGTAGTTTGATGGTTTTTCAGATGCTATTTCGAAGGCTTCTTGGGCCTTTTCATAAGGGAACCTGTGAGTTATTAGAGGTTTTTGATCAACCATGCCTTTTCTGAGAAGATTTACAGCGTCATAAAAATCTTTATTAAAGTTAGTGGAGAAGGCTGGTGTTGTATTTAATATTGTAAGACCCTTTACATGCCATTTCTCTGTTGGAACTTTTTTGTCTATCACATGTCTTCCAAAGATTACAAGTTTCCCGCCAGATCGAACAATTTCAGTTGCTAGATCTATAGTTCCAGGCGCACCTGAAGCTTCAATTACAATATCCGCCTTTCCATTTAATATGTCATGAACCTCCTTAACTGCGTCCTTCTCCTTTGGATTAATTATATATTCAGCTCCAAACTTCTTAGCTAACTCTAAACGATCATTTCTAATATCAATGGCAATAAGATTATTTATTAAATTCTTAGGCATGGTTTGAATTAGAAGTAGGCCCATATAGCCGCAACCGATTATACATATATTGTCGCCTACCCTAATATCGGAGCCTTTTATTCCTGTAACAACGCATGCTAAGGGCTCAGAAATCCAGTAAACAAGGGCATCCTCATCTACATAACCAGGAATCTTAACCACATTTTGACTTTCCGTCTTATAATACTCTGCGAAGGCAGGTCCTCCAAGAGCTGCAACTTTATCTCCACATTTAACATTCTTAACGCGTTCGCCAATCACAGCAACTATTCCTACCCCTTCGTGGCCCATAACTCCGCCGCTAGGAAGCTTCCCCTGAAAGACATAAACATCACCCATACAAATACCACAAGCCTTTGTTTAGATTTTACCTGGTCTTTGCCTGGTTTGTCCACCTCAATTTTAACTATTTTGCTTTGTGGCTTAATTATTAGGGCAGCAATAGGGCAGCAAATATTTAATAAACTGACTAGATTATTATTTCGCTCTCTAATAAAAATGTTGTAGCTGATGGTGAAGCACGTCTTCAAGCCTGGGAAGAGGCGGCTGAATCTGGACAACCTAAGGTGGAGGGGAACAGTCAAAGTCATAATGTACGTAGCCCTATCCTACTCAGTCATACTGGCAGTAGCCATAACAGCCCACAAGATGGGACGACCGGACCTAACCCACAGCATCAAAGCCTTCCAATAGCTAACAGGAATTATTCACGCCTTATGCGCGCAGAAAACTAGCATCCAGTATTTTAGACTGTTTAGTTAAACATTCTAGGAAGAAATCCATTCCATATCTCATAATCGGAATTAAGTTTTAAATTTAAATTTTTGTGGCTTTTTTGAGGGTTTATGTGTTTTGAATATGATTGTTAGTGAAGTAAATGAGGATTGTTTTTAGGAAACTCTATTAGCGCTTCTATTGCCGTCAGTTTAACTCTGATCTATCATCTTCGGGTTCAATCAAATGCCTTCTCTTCATCCGGCAGTAAAATATTTTGCAAGAAATAAATATTAATGTTACCCCTCTATATCCTCACCAGTAATAGTTAAGGTTGACTTAAGAAATAGTGATTGAGCAGATGAGGATGCATATAGGTTTCGATGATACTGATTCGCCTAAAACTGGATGCACAACATATTTAGCTGCCCTAATTATTGAGAAACTGCGCAGATTAGGAGCATCATTTATAGATTACCCAAACCTGATCAGATTGAACCCTAATGTTCCATGGAAAACTAGGGGGAACGGCGCATTATGCCTTAGAATCTCCCTTAAAGAGGACTTTTATGAGGAAGTTAGAGAAAAAACGCTTGAAGTCATTGAAGAAAATGCAGACTTCGGTTATAAGGGAACAGATCCAGGCGTAGTTTTTCTCGTTGGCGATGTGCCGGCGGAGATTAAGATGTTCGCCAAAGAAGCCATTCAGGGAATTGTGAGAATGAGTGAGGCTTTAAAAATAATTAAAAAGTTTAGAGCAGAAGCAGTCGGCTATAAGAGGGGGCGGGGCATAATCGGCGGGCTGGCGGCAATAGGTGAAACCCTAGAGGGCGATCACACTTTTGAACTCATAGCATACAGAAGATCGGAGAATTGGGGAAAACCAAGAAAGATCGATGCCTCATCAGTTATTGAGATGGATAAGGCGATGGGACAATTAACATTTAATAATATTGATGCTGAAACGGGTAGAATACTCATAATGCCTAGGGGTCCTGATCCGGTGCTTTACGGCATTAGGGGCGAGAGCCCTGAGGCTGTTAGGCGCGCTCATGAAATGATCCGCTCATATGAGCCCATTGAACGCTGGATAATTTTCAGGACAAATCATGGAACAGACGCCCATCTTAGAAGGGTTTCCTCAATAAGCGATGTAAAGCCATACATGCCCATCATAGTTCAAGGCGAAGTTACGGGTAAACCAACCATTATCGCCGGTGGACATATAATATTTAAGATAAGAGATGAAAAAGGCACCGTTGACTGCGCCGCCTATAGGCAAAGCGGCATTTTACGTAAAGTCGCTGAGGCGCTGATCGAGGGGGATATAGTTGAAGTTTATGGCGGTGTACGTCCACCCTCAAGAAAGAATTTGAAAACAATAAACCTGGAGAAAATAAGGCTGATTAAGCTCGCCGATATGGTTGTCCTTCAGAATCCAGCATGCCCAAAATGCGGCAAAAGGATGAAATCTATTGGTAAGGGCAAGGGTTTCGAATGTTATAAATGCGGCTTTCACGGAGCGAATCTCACAAAGATCGCTTTTAAAGTTGAGAGGTCTATAAAACCTGGGCTTTACGTTGCTCCCCCGAGATCTGAAAGGCATTTAACAAAGCCCTTATCAAGATACGGCTTAGAAAAGTCTGAGAGACCGAGATATGCTGACGGGATAATACCTTACAGCCTATTCTCGAATTTTACATAAGTGAAAACGCTGCCAATCTCCTTCGGAATTGGAAATATTTAATTGTAGCAGTCTTATATTAGGTGAGTGGGAATAGCGGTTTAATGGTGGTGCGGATCATGAGTGAGGAAACCAGGCTTCCGCCAGCGGTTCAGGAGAGACTTCTAAGGCTGCAGCAGCTACAGGAGACCCTCCAGACTGTTCTAGCGCAGAAACAGCAGCTTGACCTTGACCTTTTAGATATCGATAGGGCTTTAAGTGAGCTGGAGAAAACTCCGGATGAAACCGTAATATACAAGTCCATAGGTTCCCTTCTAATTAGAACCGATAAGGCGAAAGTCACCAGCGAGCTGGCTGAAAGAAAAGAGTTAACGAGTATGAGAATATCTGTCCTCACAAAGCAGGAGGAAAGGCTTAGAAGCCAAATAAAGGAGCTCCAGGAGAAACTTCAGAAAGATCTGCGTCCACTATCGCCAACATGAGATTAGCGGTGCCCCTCTTGAGCAAGCGGCGAACACCACTGTCTTCCCTAACCTATGAGGAACTGGAGAGAATATGCGACTTAGCTGAGGAGGCTGCCAGAAGATACATTGCATCAAAGGTTCCGAAGGAAGGAATATCAGACCTAACTATTACGGTCAGCATAGAGAGCTCGGAATCCCTTAATGTCGATGTTGATGTGGAGGTTAGGCTTTCCCCGCTGTATGGAAATTTAAACGTGAAAGAATTGGCAAGGGGCTCTGTGAAGGCAGCCTTCGAAGCCATCGAGGAATACTTAAAACAGGTCTAGAAGGCTTTCTACTGCTGCGAAGACTTTCTTCAGAATATTGCGGCGAATCAAATTGATTATGAAAAACCGCTAATATTCCTCACAGAAATATGAAAGATTCCTCGGGGAGGTGAATCATGAGCAACGGCGAATTCATACGTAAAATTAAGGCGATGATCGAGGAGAAAGGGGCTAAATTTGCTCTTCTACTGTGCCATCAAAATGCTGATCCAGATGCCGTATGCTCATCCTACGCCCTTTCTAAATTATTGAATCATTTAAAAGCCGGAATAAACGTTGAGGTTGCATCACCGGAAAGCGTGAGCAAAATATCAAAGGTTCTGTTGGAACGATTTTCAATGAGGGTTGTAAATGATGAGCCAAGCTTTGATGAGGCCGACATAATTTTCATGGTTGATACAAATACGGTAAAGCAGCTCGGCGAATGGGGCGAGTATCTAAAGGAAGCGCATTTACCCCTAATAGTCATTGATCATCACGCACCCCATCCGGAGACGGAGAAAATCGCTTCCCTATGCATTTACAATGAGAATGCTTCATCCACATGCGAGATAATTTACAGCTTCTTCAAGGAGGCTAATATAAAACCATCAAGCGATGTGGCGAATGCTTTATTTCTCGGCGCAGCTTTCGACACGAAGCACTTCGCGCTGGCTGATGCATCAACATTCAAAATGATCGCTGAACTGATCGATTTAGGCGTTAACGTTAAGGAAGCGATAAGCCTCCTTACGGCGCAAATGGATGTTTCAGAGCGCATGGCCAGACTAAAAGCATGCAGGAGAATGAAACTTATGAGGATAGGCGGCTGGATAATAGTTTTCTCAAATGTTAGCTCCTTTCAAGCCTCAGCGGCCAGAGCGTTAATTGATGTTGGAGCCGACTTAGCCATAGTAGGCTCACAGAGGAAAAACGAGCTATCGATCAGCATGAGATCCAGCCGAGAATTTTATGAAAAAACAGGGATACATTTAGGAAAAGATATAGCGAATCCGCTGGGGGAGTATCTTAATGGGATGGGCGGCGGACACTCAGCATCAGCCGGTGTGAATGGCACAGGAGATCTTGAGATGGCCTTCAAGTACGCGGCGAAGATCTTAAGGGAGAAGATTAGGCAGAGTCTAAATCAGTAGCCCAGAATATTATTGATGATCGGCTCGCAATCCCTCAGCCACATATGCCTCGGATCGTCTGACCATGCGCCGTAAATTCTCTTATCACCGGCAAGAATCCATAAGTAATACAGCTGATAGCCTGGCGCTGAGACAACGGGATGATAGCCCCTGGGCAGCACAACAGTATCGTTATTCTCAATCACATATACTTCATCAAACGGATCCTCATCATCCTGAGGCGTATAGATTCTCTGAAAACCGAAGCCTTGGATGGGCTTAAACTTAAAGAAATAGACCTCCTCAAGCGGGACCTCGTTCGGCCCCTCACTATCATGCTTATGCGGTGGAACACTAGACCAGTTTCCCGGCGGGTTCAATGTCTCGCCGACGAGAAGCTTGCAGGCCTTAACGTTATCCACAACAGGTAAGCGGATCTTCCTGCGCCAATTCCAAGCGCCAACCGTTCTTTCAGCAACATCGCTGGCTTTCACAATCGCCGGCGGATAGTCGAAATCGCTCTGAGCCTTAGAAATGCCCATCTCAAGCATAGGGCTTAGGGCTACAATCCTAAACGCGGTTTCTCTTGGAAGATAAATCGCCACAGGCTTATCTGAGAATACATCGTTTCTGCCGCCAATAAATTCATCGTGCACCCTTTGCGATGGGCAATCTATCACGATTTTAAATTTACCGTTGAAAATAACTATTACCGCCTCGCGGCTCCCTGTTTCATCAACATATTCCTCACCCTTCTCCGGCAGAAATAGAACGCCATACTCTATATGTTTTAATTCGGAATTCCCAGGATGAGCTATCGGCGTATAACCTCTCCCAATTTTTGAACCCTTAAATAGCCTATTAACCATGGTTCACCCTCCACTCATATGATGCTTCAAGCCCTTCTTAAGAGTTTTAAAGGTGAATCTTAACCAATTTCCTCCTAAACCATGCATGCAAGTAAGCCGTGAATAGGAGGTTGCTAACGTTGGGAATTAATCATCTTTTCCTGTCCAGAGGGAATTAGTCCACTTTAATGTTTTCTCTATTACCTCCAATGTATGCTCCCTTTTAGAGAAGGTGTGATCCCCACCCTTAACTATGTAAAATTCATTCCTATCATTTAGGTCCTTGATCAACTCGTATCCTTTCTTGGCTTCCTCTAGAGGTATAACTTCATCTTTATCTCCATGTACGATTAGCATGGGTATTCTAATGCTGCCCATAATATCTAGAGGAACAATGTAATCTACTGTGTCGAAAAAGGGTTTTTTCAGATACCAGCCTCCGGGGATTTCAAGCGGCTCTCCGGAATTAAGCTTCTCTAAGGCTTCTTTACTAGCCTGCGAAAGGAACCTTTTCCCCAGGGCTCCTAGAGCTGCTGAATATAGCACTGCGAATTTAACCCGCCTATCAATGTATGCCAGTATGGTTGCAACCCTCCCGCCCATGCTTAAGCCTATAACGCCTATTTTTTCATTATCAACGAATCTGCGCCTCATAAGGAATGTTAGGGCTCTTTCAGCATCGCTCACTTCGCCCGGCAGGGTCATATCTTCAAATTCTCCATCGCTGTCCCCGGAGCCTCTGAAGTCGAATCTAAGGACAACATAGCCTGAATCGCATAGGCTTCTGGCTACGTGAACGAAGAGTCTATGGGCTTCAGTCTTATTTCCAGTGAAGCCGTGAAGCATAACTATTCCCGGAGCCTTCATATTTGGTTTCAGCTTGTCGGGTATATGAAGAATCCCAATTATCTGTTGACCTTGATTCGTAAAGGTTACCGGTTTAATCAATCCATATTCCTCCAATTCCGCTTTGACAATCCAGCATATTATGCTTTATAGAACTTAAAACTTTCTAAGAAATGGAAATATTCGATGAGAATCTTGTTGGAATCAAATTGACCGGATAAGATTTTATCCCAAGATTTTTCTCAATATATTTTGCCAAAATGCTGCTGAACCCGCCTCCATGGCAGGTTAAAACAATTTTAGGGCTGCATTCGCTAACAAATTCTATTAGACCTGGAAAATCAGCATGATCACTTAGCGGGAAAGATTTGCCTTTAAATCTTAACGCCCATCCTGAGACAAGCGCCGATGTGAAATCCGGGCGATATGCTGATTCCAAATGTTTCGGGGCGACAATTATGGCGTTTCTACGCGATATGAGATCATATGCCTCCTCGGATCTTATATCGAGATATCTTATTCTGCAACCGTAAGCCTCGTAAACCCTGTTAATTTTCGAGATTCTCCAATGTGAAACCACAGGTATGCTTGTATTCTCATTGAATATGCGTATTATCTCCTGCGCATTGCCAAGCGAGTCAGCTCGGAAAACCGGAATTCTACCTTCCTTCAAAGATTTGCTTGCCCAGTCGATCATATCTCTGGTGACAACTTCATCAGGCGGAAAAATGAAGCTGGGAGAACCGAAGGTTGACTCTAAAATGAGAACATCGCATTTTATTGGATCAGCCGGCTTAATTATTCTCGAGCCCCTTGTGTTTAAATCTCCAGTGAATAGGACGGTTCCCTCAGGTGTCGCAATCTCAAACTCATATGAGCCTAGAACATGCCCGGAACAGTACGGCGTAATCTCAAAATCATCCATTATAAGTTTCTCTTTTATCCTTAGAGGCTGCCACCCTCTGATTTTGACACCTTCTGCTGCCACAAGGCTCATTGTTTCTTCTGAGGAAAACTTTGATACGCTGTCGGCTCTAAAAGCGCTTGAATGATCCGCATGCGCATGGGTTATGAAGGTAACTCTGCATCTGGGATTCCTAGATGGGGGATCCAAAACTATTTTTGTCCCCCCATGCTCTATTAGCACTCCGCCCTCCCATTTTACCCTCAAGGTTTACAGCCGCCGTTTAAGCGATTTCCGCATCTAAAGTTTCTCTGCTGATTTAGCATATAAACAATTCTAGAATGTTTAAACATTTAATTTAATTACCGCAGTGTTTTTAAATATCTCTCCAAAATGAGAGGATAGTTAAGGTGTAACTGGACGTTGGCCATCATTGAAACTAGAAACCTAACCTACACGTATCCATACGCTGACAAACCCGCCTTTAAGGATGTAACCCTTAGAATAGAAAGGGGGGAGTTTATACTCTTAACCGGGCCTAGCGGATGCGGAAAAACAACGCTCTGCAGATGCTTCAACGGGCTTATTCCACATTTCTATGGAGGTAAACTTGAAGGTGAAATAACGGTTGCCGGATTAAAGACAAGCGAGCATCCAATCCATGAGATAGCGCAGCATGTTGGACTGGTCTTCCAGAACCCGGAGAACCAGCTTTTCGCATTAACCATTGAGAAAGACGTTGCCTTCGGCTTAGAAAACCTTGGGCTGCCTAGAGATGAAATACGCAGAAGAGTTGATTGGGCCCTCAAGGTTACTGGCATATATGATTTGAAGGATAGGGCTCCATTTGAGGTTTCCGGAGGCCAGCAGCAGCGCGTCGCAATAGCATCTGTACTTGCAATGCGGCCTGAGGTTATAGTTCTCGACGAGCCAACGTCATTTTTAGATCCATTAAGCGCCAAAAAAATTCTTGAGGTTATTAACAACCTGAATAAGGATCTGGGTATAACTATAATCCTTGTCGAGCATAGATTGGATTTGGCGGCTAGATATGCCACTCGAGTAATAATTATGAATGAGGGCCAAATAATCCTTGATGGTGAGCCGCGGAAGGTTTTCTTAGAGAGTGAGGCGGCGCTAATCGGGGTTGGGATACCTAAAGTTGTTAGGCTTTACATGCTGCTGAAGAGAGCCGGGTTAAATATAAGTAATGTTCCACTAAGCCCGGAGGAGCTCTCAAAATCAATAATGGAGGCGTTCACATTTGATAAATGTTGAAGACATCTATTTCACATACCCAAACGGTGTTGAAGCCTTAAAGGGTGTTTCTTTACAAATAACTGATGGAGAATTCGTCGCAATAATGGGTCAGAATGGCGCGGGAAAAACAACACTGGTTAAACATTTCAATGGCCTACTGAAGCCAACAAGGGGCAGGGTCCTTATAGATGATATTGACACCAGGCATGTAAGCGTGGCAACCCTAGCCAGAAAGGTCGGCTTCGTCTTCCAGAACCCGGATCATCAGCTTTTCAGCGAAACCGTTGAGGATGAGATATCCTTCGCCCTCAAGAATTTCGGCTTCGATGAGAAGACAATTAAGGAAAGGGTTGATTGGGCCCTTAACATTTTAGATCTCACCAGATACCGGAAAACCTCGCCATTTATGCTTAGTGGGGGTGAAAGAAAGAGGGTGGCTTTAGCGTCGGTTCTCGCATGGGATCCGAAAATACTTATTCTCGACGAGCCTACTATAGGTCAGGATAGAAATCAAAAGGAGCGGCTGCGTCAATTTATACTTCAGATGAATCATCAGGGGAAAACCGTTGTGATAGTTACCCACGATATAGAGTTTGTCGCTGAATGTGAGCCGAGGGTTATTTTAATGTCTGATGGGAGGATAGTAGCCGATGGATCTGCGAGGAATGTGCTGACTAATCCTGATTTAATTGCTAAATCCTGGCTTCTTCTCCCCGAAATAACCAGCGTCCTCTTAAATCTTAATAATCTAGGTTTCCCAGCGAATGTCATGGATGTTTATGAGGCAAGAGACTTGATCATTGAAAGGCTTGGTTGGGATAGGAAATGAGCATGTTTGACGGCTTAAAATTTAGAAATATATCTTCCCCGATGCATAGAATTGACCCTAGAGCTAAATTTATTTATGTCCTCACGCTCTTCGTTGTGGCGGTATTTTTCAATCAGCTAATTCCGCTCCTAATACTATTTTTCTCGCAAATACCGATCATCATGATAGCCAAGGTTAAAAAAGAATGGCTCCGCTTAATTAAAGGTTCATCATTTTTTGCAGCAATAATTTTCATCATGAATGTTATTTCCCTACACTTTTACAGCAGTTACTCATCTTTTGCATTAATTATTGAGCAAGCCTCAGCGATGACCGTTAGATTCATAGTTCTAGTCGAATCCTTCTCAATATTCTTTCTAACAACATCGCCTGACATGCTCGGATTATCCCTTGAGCAAATGGGAATACCATATGAGTTCTGTTTCGCCTTTACAACAGCAATACGTTTTGTCCCAGTTTTAGCTGAGGAGGCGCAGACAATAATTGACGCCCAAAGATCCCGGGGTTTAGATATTGAGGGCGGAAACCTCATGAAGAGGATAAGAAATTACATTCCAATACTTATTCCATTAATCGTTAACGCTATCCGAAGGAGCTTGGAGCTGGCTGAGGCGATGGAGTCTAGAGCTTGGGGTGCAACCAAAAAGCGAACAACCCTATATGTGCTGAAGATGGGGAAACGGGATTACTGCTTAATTTTAACATCGACAATAATATTGGCAGTCTCCACATATATCTGGCTATTTATTAAAATACCGACCTTGACCCAAATCTTAAATATAGAAAGTTAGATTATGTAAAATAAATTTTAATGAAGGTTTTCTTTAATGGGACTCATTAAGGAACAGTCCGCCGAGGTTTTCTCCATGGCGAAAATCATAGGTCGCTTCTAAGCTTCAGGATTTTCGCTATATTTGCATTAGAATCAATTATTGGAAGAATTTTTCCGGTTTTAGAAGTTAGCAGCGTTGTCACACCTGGACCATGGCCTGAAATTACGGAGTTGGTGTGAACGACTATGCCTATAGTAATCGCCCCCTTAAGATATATGCGCCCATAGGAATGATCCGCATCTTGAATTGCCACTAAATCGCCTAGCCTCAAATCGGATAAACCATACTCTTTAACGATTGACTCATCAAATAGCTGAATATCGTAATCTCCGGAGTAGGCTTGATCAGCGCCAAGCCCTGAACCCATTATGGAAGCCGGAACAATATGTGTTACTGGAACCTCAATTATGTCGCCAAGGGATTTTATGCCGATGGAATTAAGAAAGTTTGGGTCAATATTCATAACCTTAACGTTTGGGTAATCCGGCAACTCTAGACCTAAACCGAGGGCCTTTATTAAAATTTTATCGCCGATCATCATTTTCTCCATCGTTTCAGGTGGGAAATCCACTAGCACATGCTCTATTCCACCATGTTTTCCAGTCACAACGCCTTTGGCGCCCTTAGCATCGCCAGAGGCAACTGTAGCCTCATTTCCAACGCATGCCAAAATGTTTAGAGCCATGTTAGCGTCGTCGCCCTCCCTATTTTTAACGCTTACGCCGGGTTCAACATGATCCGCCATCCAGCCTACAGCCGGATCGCCTACGCGAACATTATAGGTTATGCCGCCTACACCGGGCAGCACAACGGGTCTACCATCTGAAGAGATTTTGTAGGCTGAACGCCGAAAAACAGGGCTCGAAACCTCGCCTATAATTGAAATCTTCACAAGATTCTCAACATTTGTTCTTAGCATGCGGGGTTTCCCTCATAAGGCATAATCTAGGTTAAGCATATTTATTTCTTAGCCGATCTGCGCTGGATCAACGTTCCTAGTTGCTACAACATTAACCTTTAAGCCTAAGAAATCCTTGATTATGATCTGGCCGATTTTAATAGGTGCCTGAACGATCGTCTTTGAGAGGGTTTTCATGGCTTCAGGTATCATCTCTTTAGGTATAGGTTCAGATGTTTTAACCGATACTACTGGAAGATTGCCCCCGCTAACTTTTATCACGGTTATAATTATGCGTTTGGGCTCAATCTCATTCTGCGCGTAAATAACCCCTCTGGGGCATCTGTTCCCCTCAACAGAGCGCACTTCACCGCCTTCTAAAATGGCTCTAAGCCTGCATCCCATTGGGCAAACAATGCAGGTGAATTCTAAAATTCGGCTGCCATCAGCGCTGAGAGCCATAGAAATCACACCTTAACAACATTAACCGTCATCTTTTCATTATGCAATTTCATCAGATCCTCCGCTGAAACCTTAAATCGGAACATTTCTGAGGGACGCGCAATGGGCAGTTTAAACGCTCTTCCAATCTCTTCAAAGCGAACCTGAACGTTTTCTTCAGGTTTACCGACACGTCCATAAAAAATAACGTCCTGAACACAGCTTACAAGATGAGGCACGATAAGCCTAACATTACGCCCTAAAATAACCCTCTTAAATTTTAAGGCAGGTAAGCCCTCACGTATAAACCTAGCTGCTGATTCAGCGGCCCGCTCACCCTGCTCAGCGGCATAATCAACCAGGTCATTTATGACAAGCACGTTGCCCGCTGCGAAAACCCCTGGAATCGTTGTTTCAAGCCAATCATTAACGACAGGTCCACCGGTAGCCTCATCTATGAGTGCGCCAGCTTTAATGAGCAAATCAACCCTGGGCTTAAGTCCAACTGCCAAGATTACAGCGTCGCATTTCAGATAATTTTCCGACCCACGTATGGGATTGAAATTTTCATCAACCTTAACAATTCTGACGCCTTCAACCCTCCTTAAACCCTTAATCTCAGTCACCATGCAGCTTAAATAAAGGGGGATATGGAAATCTTCTAGGCATTGAACAATGTTACGCGTTAAACCCCCAGGGTAGGGCATTACCTCAACAACCGCTTTAACATCAGCTCCCTCTAAAGCGAACCTCCTAGCCATTATTAATCCAACATCCCCGGAGCCGACAACAACTATTTCGCTCCCCGGAAGAATCCCATATATGTCCATCAGGGTCTGGGCTTCGCCCGCCGTGTAGACCCCTGCGGGTCTATCGCCCAATATATTGACCTCGAAACGGCTTCTCTCCCTACAGCCAGCCGCATAGATAACTGCTCTACACTTAACTCTAAAGGCCTCCCCATACCTGTAACCGAGAATCTTCTTCTCACCGCTGGATCTAACCTCAAGACGCTCAGCGTAGGACCCGCTTAAAATTTTAACCCCCGTATTTTTAAGGCGATCTATAAGTTTAGCTGCAAACTCAGGTCCGGTTAGATCCTCCCTAAAATAATGTAATCCGAACCCTGGATGTATACATTGCGGTAGAACCCCGCCTAGGAGGTTGGATTCTTCAAAAAGAACTATGCTTTCAATGCCTAAATCCCATGCCTTAATGGAGGACGCAAGCCCAGCCGGTCCGCCGCCTATGATTGCGAGGTCATAATTTTCCTCCATCAACCCCTACGGCTTCCCTCCAATTCATTTTTATCTCTAAGTAGGGCTTTCACGTCGCCTATACCTATCTCTGTTCCGGAACCTCTCAGGGAGACCATCCACAGCGGCATGTTGAGCTCCCTAGCTAAGATTGCTGCGACCTTATGCATGCATGATGAGCCCTGACATGCGCCCATGCAAGCTCTAGTTCTAAATTTAACGCCGTCTATTGTTGTCGCTCCCTTCCTGATCGCCTCCACTATTTCAGCTTCAGTTACAAGTTCATCTACGCAAACTATGCGTCCATATCCCGGATTCTCATTAACAACCTTACTTCTTTCTTCAAATGTCATTTCAGAAAACCTTTTTATGCGCCTCCTACACTTATTCCATCCAGCTTTAGGTTTAGGATTAAAATCAAATTTAGCCTTCAGCATTTCAAGAATCATATAGGCTACTGCTGGAGCTGAGGTTAAACCTGGCGAACGCATGCCTGACGCCTCTATGAAGCCGAAGACTTCATCATAGTCCCTGATTATGAAGTCTCCGCCTGAAGGTTCAGGCCTTAAGCCGGCGAAGAACCTTATAACTTTGTTTCTGGGAGGAAGTTTTTTTACAAGATTGGAGGCTGATTCCCAAACAAGCTTTAATCCGTCATAGGTATTACTTTTATCCTCTCTAAGGTTTTCAGGCAAATCCTGGGCGCTTGGACCAATCATTAAGTTTCCATCAGTAGTTGTGGTCACCACCACGCCTTTGGAGATTGGCGTAGGTGTTGGAAAAATTATCCTGCTAACTTTGGGCTCAGCATCCCTATCAAAAATTAAGTATTCGCCCTTTCTAGGCTTTATGCGGTATCCGCCTAAACCAGCCATCTCCGATATTTTATCTGCATATAGCCCAGCGGCATTGATAACGCAGTCAACTTCAAGAAAAGATTTATTGGTTTCTAAACCGCAGACTTGTCCTCCACTGATCTTAATTCCCTTAACCTCAGTTGATAAATGAAGCCTAACACCGTTCGTAAGGCTGTTCTCCACCAGGGCGATCACTGCATCCCAGGGTGATATTTGTCCAGCCGTTGGGGCCCAAAGGGCGGCTTTAGCGTTCTCAGAAGAGTTGGGTTCCAAAACCTTAAGTCTCTCATGGTCGATGATTTCTAGGTTTGAAACGCCGTTTCTAACACCCCTATTAAGTAGATCTTCAAGAATCTTCTCCTCCTCATCGTTGAAGGCTAGGACCAGTGAGCCGCACCATCTGACGGGTATATCAAGATCCTTAACCCACTCATGCCATATCCTGTTCCCCTCAGCGCATAGTTTAGCTCTAAGCGGATAAAGGTCAGGTTCATCGTCATATCCTGCGTGAATTATTCCAGTGTTGGCTTTACTAACTCCCCATCCCACATCTGCCTCTTTCTCTACTAAGTGCACTTCAAGATCCTCGAACATTGAGAGAACACGGGCTATGCTGGCTCCAACAACCCCAGCTCCTATTATAGCCACACGTATCAGTCCGCCCATATCCGCGCCCCTAAATTACTCAATTCCAGCCTCTTTGAGAATCCTAGCCCAGCCTAGAGATCTTTCAACAGCCGCTTTCCAAACCTTATATAGTTTCTCCCTTTCAGCCTCATCCATTTTAGGCTTAAATTCCCTCTCAATTTTCCACATAGATGCAATATCTGAAAGGTTTCTCCAGTATCCAGTCGCTAAGCCGGCTAAGTAGGCTGCTCCTAGACTTGTGGTTTCAAGAATTAGAGGCCTAATGATCCTTAAACCCAATATATCCGCCTGGATCTGCATTAAAAGATCATTTTTTGAAGCTCCGCCATCAACCCTTAGCTCTAAAATCTTTATGCCCGTGTCCTCCCTCATTTTTTCCAGAACATCCCTGGTTAAGTAGGCTATTGCCTCAAGCGTTGCCCTAACAATATGGGCTTTTCCGGAGCCTCTGGTTAAACCTATAATTAGGCCTCTAGCATATTGATCCCAATATGGCGCCCCAAGCCCTACAAATGCCGGCACAAAATATACGCCTTCAGCGCTCTCAACTGAGGATGCTAAAAACTCAGTTTCAGATGCATCCTTTATTATTTCCAGGGCTTCCCTAAGCCACTGTATTGCAGCGCCAGTTATGAATATGCTTCCCTCCAGAGCGTAGGTCACCTCATTCCCCACCCCCCAAGCAACTGTTGTAAGCAATTTCTCGGATTTGTAAGGTTTGCTGCCGGTGTTCATGAGTAGGAAGCTGCCTGTCCCATATGTACATTTAACCATGCCCTCCTCAAAAGCCGCCTGCCCAAAAAGCGCAGCTTGCTGATCGCCTATGTCGCCGGCTATCGGCACACTTGCACCGAAAATTTCAGGATCCGTGTATCCGTAAATGTAGCTTGATGGCTTAGGCTCCGGCAATATGCCCTCAGGTATTCCTAGAATCTCCAGTAGTTCTCCATCCCAATCCATCCTGTGAATGTTAAACATCATTGTTCTCGAGGCATTGCTGTAGTCTATGGCATGCTCCTTGCCACCTGTGAGTTTCCATATCAGGAAGGAATCTATTGTGCCGAATAGAATCTCACCCCTCAAAGCCCTATCTCTTAGACCAGGCACATTGTCTAAAAGCCACTTAACCTTAGGACCTGAAAAATATGAGTCTGGAACAAGGCCGGTCTTCGCCTTAAATAAGTCGCCGTGATCAGCCTTAAGCTCTTCAACAATATCCGCTGTCCTCCGGCACTGCCACACTATTGCGTTATACACCGGTTTACCCGTCAATTTATCCCAAAGAACAACTGTTTCCCTCTGGTTTGTCACCCCTATAGCCGCCACCCTGCTAGGCTCCACATGGGAACTTTTAAGCGAGTCTTTGATGGCCATTACTTGCGCGCTCCATATTTCCTCAGGGTTATGTTCAACCCAGCCGGGTTTAGGATATATTTGGGAAAAACTGTGCTGCCCTAAACCTGAAATTTTAGATTCTCTATTAAAGAGTATGGCTCTCGCGCTGGTTGTTCCCTCATCTAAAGCCAATAGATAAGCATCCTCAAACTCGCTGGACATCTCAAACCATCCCTATCCTAATGAGGATAAAGTGCTGAGCTATAAAAATAAATTTTTAGAAATTCCGGTTCAGAACCTTAAAGCATATGTGGATTGCTAAACCATC